>NZ_JBRBWD010000009.1:0-52772 GCF_052825245.1 Sagittula sp. | reverse complement strand
CTGCCGGTGACGGCGCTGGTCGACCAGTTCTACAAGGACGTGCAGAACATGGGCGGCGGCCGCTGGGACACGTCGTCGCTCTTTGCGCGGCTGCGCAAGCTGGGCTGAGGGCTTTCGCCGGGCCTCCGGCCCGCCGACCCGCCGGGAGAGGCTCTGCCTCCCCCGGACCCCCTCCGAGGTACTTGAACCAAGATGAAGGGCGCTTGCGGCGCGGCGGCGATGGCTGACCGGCCCCGTGAGTCTTTGACCTTCATCTTGGCGCAAATACCTTCGGGGGTCCGGGGGCGAAGCCCCCGGCGTGTCGGCGCGCGTCAGCGCGGCGAAACTCAGGCGGGCAGCGCCTTTGCGATGACATCCTCGAAATCCGCGGCGGTCCGGACGCCGGACATGTCGGAGGCGTCGACGGTGATGCCCCATTTGGTGGCCATGCTCTCGTAGAGCGGCTGGCGGTGGGCCAGGGCCTGCGCGTAGGTCCAGCGGATGAAGGCGTCCGGGTCGACCCTGTCTTCGCTCTTGCCGGTTTCCCCGAGGTAGCGCGTCCAGGCGCCGGCGAGGAAGTCGGGGCGGTAGGCCATGGGTTTCGGTGCGCGGTCGAAGCGGCGGATGAGGTCTTCGGTATGGGCGTCGGAGCCACGGACCCAGACCATCAGCGCAACCGAGGAGAGCGCGGTCAGGATCGGGTCATCGGCATCGTCCGGGTCCACCCATTCGCAGATCGAGCCGCCGGTGTCGCAGACGAAGTGCGGGTAGCCGTAGAGGTCCTGGGCGCGGTCGATGAAGTACTCGGTGTCCAGCAGCGCCAGCCGTTCGGCGCGTTCGAACTGGGCCTGGCGGCGGACGTATTCGTGCATGGGCAGGCCGCCGCGTTCCGCATTGCCGGGCTTGCCGAGGTAGGTGGAGACCGGCGTGAGGTTGTTGAACGAGATGTTGGAGCCGATGTAGATCGAATCCGACAGCAGGAGGTCGCGCAGGAAGGGCACCTGCATGGCGTGCCGCTTGGCGTTGTCGACGATGTATTCGCCCATGTAGCGGGTGCCGATGCGGTAGTCGACGGAGTAGTGGAACCAGCCGCCGTCCTGCCTGAGGATGTTGGACACATGGGTCTTGCCCAGGCCCGACATGGCGAACAGCACGACACGTTTGTTCGGCGCGTCGCGCCAGGCCTGGGCAGTGGGGTAGAGCATCGTGGGTCCTTCGCGCCGGTGTTCCGGCCCCGAGGCTTACGCGCGGCGCGAGGGCGCGTCAAACCCCAAGACCCTGCCGTCCAGCACCATCAGCCCCGCCGCGAGAAGGCCGAGGCCGGCGTAGGCGGTGGGGGCCAGGGTCTCGTCCCGGGCCCATGCGCCGAGGACGATGGCCACGGGCGGGATCAGCAGGGTGACGAGCAGGAGGTTCCCGGCGCCCGCCATGGCCAGCACGCGGTAATAAAGCAGGTAGGCGAAGGCGGTCGCCACCAGCGCGTAGTAGAGCACGCCGGTCCAGCCTTTCGCGGTGAGGGCGAGGTCCGGCATGCCCTCGGCGGCGAGCGCGAGCGGGCCCATGACCAGCGTCGCGCCGGTCAGCATGCCGCAGGCGTTGACCAGCGGCGGCAGCTTGCCGAGCCTTGCCCGTGCCCAGGCGGACGCGCAGGCGTAGGACAGCGTGCCCGCCACCACGGCCAGTTGCGCCAGCGAGCCCGGGTCGATCTTCAGCAGGTCCTGCGGGCCGATGGCGGTGACGACGCCGGCGAAACCCAGGGCCACGCCCGTGGCCTTGCGCGCGGTCAGCCGTTCGTCGGCAAAGACCAGTGCCGCGACGAGGACGCCGAAGATCGCGGTGGTGGCGTTCAGGATCGAGGTCAGCCCGGTGGGGATATGCAACTGCCCCCAGGCCATCAGCGAGAAGGGGATGGCGTTGTTGAGGCAGCCCATGACCAGGAGCGCCCCCCAGGTGCGGGCGTTGCGCGGCAGCGGCAGGCGGCGCCAGAGCACCACGGGCCAGAGCACGGCGGCTGCAAGGCCGGTGCGCAGGAGGACGGAGGTGAGCGGTCCGATCTCGTCCAACGCGGTGCGGATGGCGAGGAAGGAGCCGCCCCAGATCAGCGCGAGGAGCAGGAGTTCGGCCCATGCGCGGGTGGAGAGGGAGGTCTGGGTCATGCCTCCTGCCTAGCGGCAGGCGGGCGTGGCCGCGATCCGAAGCTTGCTCAAAACGGGTATGACCGGGGCATGCGGTCGCGGGGATCGGGGCGCCTGGTGTCTGGTTGCTGCGGTTTTTTGGGCCAGAGGCAGGCGTTGTGTGCGGAGGGGTGCGGTGACGGTTGAAGGGGTGCGTTTGCATTGGGGCCTTGGTTCTTTTTGGCTGTGCTCTGTTGGGTGCGGCATCGGTAATCGTGGAAAAGGAAAGGAGAGACGCTTGAGTGAGAGGTTCATCCTGCTGACGGGCTGTTCGGGCGGCGGGAAGTCGACGCTGTTGGACGCCCTTGGCGAGGCGGGTTTTGCGACCGTGCCGGAGCCGGGGCGGCGCATCGTGGCGGAGGAGATGGCGGGCGACGGGAGGGCCTTGCCCTGGGTCGACATGAAGGCCTTTGCCGGGCGGGCGGTGGCGATGGCGCGGGCCGACCTAGAGGCCGCGCGCCACCTCGACGGGACGGTCTTCTTCGACCGGGGGCTGGTCGACGCGGCGGTTGCGCTGGCGCATGCCGGCGGTCCGTCCGTGCGGGAGACGCTGGGCGACGCGCAGGCCTATGCGGAGCAGGTGCTTGTCGTGCCGCCCTGGCCGGAGATCTTTGCCGGAGATGCCGAGCGCCGGCACGGGTTCGATGCGGCGGTGGCGGAACATGAGCGCATCACCGGCGCCCTCGGCGATCTTGGGTACAGGGTGCTTGAGGTGCCGCGCGTGCCGGTGCCGGAACGGGTGGCGTTCGTGCTGCGGGTGTGCGGGGCGGATCAGGAGTGAGCTGCCGGATGTGCCGCCTTGGGACCGGGCAGATACGGGCGTGGACACGCGTCGGACGCGAACCCGATCCGGGGGCGGACATGAGGAACGTCCCCGGCAGAGGCGTGGCGCAAAAGGAAGGCCCGGAGCGCGGGACGCTCCGGGCCTTTTTCATGTGCGTGACATACCGATCAGAAGGTCAGCTTGGCCGAGATGCCGATGCCCACCGCGTGGTTGTCGGAGAAGTTCGCCACGGGACGGCCTGCGACCTCTGCGGTGGCGTCGCCCAGCCAGGAGTAGTTGACCCCGCCCGAAACCTGCAGCGCGCCGTCGGTCCAGCGGCCGCCGAGCGAGATGCCCTTCAGCCCGTTGGTCGGCCCGAGGGGGGAGACGAGGTCTCCGGTCTCCGGTTCGTAGATCAGCGTGGCGGAGCCCGCCAGCTTGTCCGAGAAGCGGCGCGCGACGCCAAGGGTGTAACGCTCCTGGTCGTCGAGGTTCACGAGGTCGGACTGCAGGAAGGTCGGCACGAGATCGACCGCGGAATACTCAACCCAGCGGTAGGAGGCGGTCAGCAGCGTGCCTTCGGCGATGCCGGTCTGCGCCTCGAGGTTGAAGCTGCGCGGCGTCACGAATTCGACCGTTCCGTTGGTGGTGATGCCGTAGACGCTCTCCACCGTGTCGGCCTCGTGCTCGGTCTCGAAGCGGTAGGTGCCGGAGACGCGCAGGCCGATTTCCGGGATCTCGTAAGCGGCGCCGATCAGGTAGTTCGGCTCCGTCGTGGCGTCCATGTCGAAGCTGTAGCCGCCGGTGGCGTTGAAGCCGCCCACGGCGGAGGCGAAGCTCGACACCAGCGTGTTGCCGGCGGTCGGGTTGCCGGTGGCCGCGTAACGCGCGTTGAGCGCGGCAATCGGCGCGAAGTTCCCGGCGTTGGCGGCCGCGGCGGCGCCGCCGACCTCCTGTGCGGTGACGGGCTGCAGGCCGGTTCCGGCGATCGCCCCGTTGAAGACGCGCGCGGTCCCGGCGGCAGAGATCGCCTGCGCATAGGCCTGGCCGTTCAGGTCGACGGAGGCGTCGATGCGCTGCACGCCCATGCCCGCGAAGACGCTGATGCGGTCGCTGATCTTGTAGCGCCCGACGAAGGTGGCCGCGACGGAGTTCAGGTCGGCGGTGGTGCCGCCCAGCATCGTGGTCAGCGGGTCGCTGTCGTAGTCGATGTCGACGCCATACGGATGATCGAAGATCACCGAGAAGTTGAACTTCTCGCCCGCGTCCTTGGTGAAGGTGACGCTGCCCTGCGAGTAGGTCACGCCGGCGTCGTAGCTGCCGCCTCCGGAGATGTCCTTACCGGACAGGTGCGGTACGACGACGCCGAAGCTGAGCGTCGTGGTCCCGTCCGCGTCGAAGATCGACGAGATGCCCTGGTTCGAGCGGTCGAGTCCGGCTGCGTATGCGGATGTGGTGCCGAGGGCCAGCAAGGCTGCCCCGGTTGCGAGTGTTTTCATGTGTCTCCTCCTCCCAGAGTGCGGGAAGTCCCCTGTGAAGACGGTAGTCAGGGGGGGAGCCTTCAATCAATCAGTGACGGAACGTCACATAATCCGTGGCGCACGCAGCGTCACGAATATGTAACAGGTCCGTGGGTTGAAAATCGTTAACGGCGATGGCGCAAAGGGTTAACCGGGGGCGCGGCTCACGGCCTCGGCGCGGTTGGCGCGCGTTTCGTAGCGGATGTTGAGGTAGTTGGCGCTGAAGATGATCGCCGCGCCGATCAGCACGAAGGGATCGAGCGGCTCGGCATAGAGCAGCGCGCCGACCAGCGCGATCACCGGCAGGCGGGCGAAGTCGATGGGCATGACGACGGTCGCCGGTGCCAGCGACAGCGCGGTGGTCAGGCAGAAGTGCGCGACGAGCCCTGCGCAGGCGATGACCACGACCCAGGGCCAGCTTTCGGCCTGCGGGAAGGAGATGTCGCCGTCGAAGCCCGCGCAGACGAGGCCGAACACCGCCTGCATCACGGTCAGCCAGAAGAGGATGCAGGTGATGCTTTCGGTGCGGGTCAGCAGGCGGGTGAAGACCGCCGACCCGGCAAAGCCTATGGCGGCGAGTGCCGCGGTGAGCTGGCCGAACTGGAGCGTGTCGGGCGCCGGGCGTGTGACGATCAGGATGCCGATGAAGCCCGCCGCGGCGGCGAGGATGCGGTTCTTCGTCAGCCGCTCGCCCAGGATCAGCGGGCTCATGAGCATGACCCAGAACGGCAGGGTGAACTCCAGCGCGAAGACCTGCGCCAGCGGGATCACGGTGATCGAGTAGAACCACAGGTTCTGCCCGGCGAAGTGGCAGACGTTGCGCACGGCGTGCAGGTGCATCGACCGGGTGGTGATCTGGTGGCGGGTGCGGGCGAGGCTTGCGACCGACAGCACGATGACGATGCCGATCACCGACCGGAAGAGCATGATCTCGAAGGTGTCGAGGTCGAGGCTGACGGCGCGCCCGGCGACGGCCATGGTCGTGAAGGAAGCGATTGCCCCTGTCATCCAGAGGCAGCCGCGCAGTGTATCGTTCATGGAAGCCTCCCGGGACCTTGCGCGCATCTGTGCAGAGTGCGGCGGGATTGTCCATGCCCCGGGGGAGGTTATGGGATGTGGAGGGCGGTGCGCCTGCGTGCCCGGCGCCTAGGCTCAGCCGGCGCGGCGGCAGGCGGGGAGCGCCGCGTCCGGCCGGGCGTCGACCCGCGCGTCGAGCGACCAGAGGTCGTGTGTGGTTCGGCGGAGCGGCGCGGGGTTCACGATGGCGCGGCGGATGTCGGCGGCGGCGAGCGCAAGCTGCACCGCGTCCGGCGCGCCGATGTAGAGCGGCCGCCAGCGCGGCGCGAAGCTGGCCTTGAAGCGGGTGAGCCCGGCGCAGTCCTTCAGCCGTCCCGGCAGCGCGGGATGGGGCAGGGCGGCGAGGCTCACCTCTGCAATGGCTTGGGCGCGGGCGTGGGCGATGACCGCCTGCACCAGCCCGTGCATGGTGCCCTGCGGGGTCTCGGCCTCGTGCCGGACGAGGTCGAGGCTGAGCGCGCCGCCGGTCTGCAGCCAGCTGGTGAAGGCGATGAGGCGGCCCTTGTGCCAGGCCCCGAAGAGCGGCTTGTCCGACAGGTATAGCGGGCAGAAGCGGCCCATGGTCAGCCCGCGTTCGGCGCCGTGGCTGTCTTCCCAGGCGCAGTGGATCTCGGTCAGGCGCGCCCAGTCGGGGGCGGTGATCGGGCCGAAGGTCAGCCCGGCGCCCTCGGCCTTGCGCAGGAAGCGGCGGAGCTGGCGGTGATCGGGGCCGGAGAGGTCGTGGCGGGCAGTGTCGATCACCGCCTCCACGGCGAAGGCGGCCATCTGCCAGCCGGCGCGGCGGGCGGTCACCGCGTCGCGGGCGGTCAGCTTGTAGAGGCAGGGCAGGCGGTTCTCGTCCCGGGCGGCGCGGCGCAGCGCCGGCAGGAGCGGCGCCAGCGGCCCCTCCACCGCGCCGAGGAACAGGGTCAGCGTCTGCGGCGTGCGCAGGGCTGTGCCCTCGGACTGGAGCGTGGCGATGGCGCGGTGGTCGGCCTGCGCGGCGATGGCCAGTTCCGCCCGGGGTCCAAGCGACAGCCGGGGCCTGAGGGGCACGGCGGCGCGCTGGCGCTGCGGCGGGGACAGCAGCGCATAGCCGGCGCCGAGGATGCAGGGCACGGCGTAATAGACCATGCGGAAGGCGATCAGCGCGGCGGCCAGTTCCGGCGTGGCGGTGCCGGGCAGGAGCGTCACCAGCGCCAGCTCGAACGGGCCGACGCCGCCGGGCGTGCCGCCGATCATCCCCGCGCCGAGGGCGAGGGTGAAGGTGGCGATCAACACCGGCAGCGGCGGCGCGATCTCAGGCGGCAGCATCAGGTCCAGCGCCAGCCCGGCAAAGAACACGTCGCAGCCCGCGAGCGCGACCATGTGCAGGAAAGCCGGGATGCTCGGCAGCTCGACCTGCCTGCCGAACAGGGCCAGGCGCGGACGGGTGAAGAGCAGGGCAGAGACGGCGGCCAGCGCCAGCGGCAGGAGGAGAAGGCCCAGCAAGGCCCGCCCGGCCAGCACCGGCACGGCCAGCGTCAGCGCGATCACCCCCCAGGCCGCGAAGAAACCCAGCGTGACGAAGCCGGTGATGCGCAGCACGGTGCCGCGCCCGAGGTCGGGCATCAGCCGCCAGCGCAGCGCGGCGCCCACCGCAGGCCCGAAGCCGGTGGTCTGGCCCACGGCGATGGCGGTGGCCCCGGCGCGCCGCGCGGCCCGGTCCGGGCGCCCGGTGCGGAAATGCCGGTGTGCGGTCACGTCGTACTGCGCCACGGCCCAGAAACTCACGGCGGCGGCCAGCGCGGCCCCCACCCAGCGCCAGGGCGCGATGGAAGTGAAGGCCTCGCTGACGGCGGCCCAGTCCAGCGACTGCGCCTTCTGCCAGAGCACCCCGGCCAGCACGAGGCCCAGGACAAGGGGAAGTACCCGGCGCACCGCATCCGGTGCGCGCAGAAAGATGCTGTTCACTGTGCCTGCTCCACTCGCCCCCGGTGTCACGCTGGCAACGGTGCTAGGCGCAAAACCTTAACGCAGGCTTCGGAATATCGCCATTCGGGTGAATTATCGCGCGCGTCGTGAACGGGGCCTCGTCAGGAGGCCATGGCCGGGCTCGGTGCACCCCAGCGACAAAAGAAAAGGGCGCGCCGGCCGGAACCGTGCGCGCCCCTGAAATCCGCCGGAAAGCCGGGGACCGGCCGTCAGTCGGCCTCTTTCATGATCTGGTCCTTGGCGACGGCCACGAGGGCGGAGCGCTTGGCGCGGATCTCGTCCTCGGTCGCCTTGTCGCCCAGATCGGCCACGACCTTGCGGATCACGTCGTCATGGCCCGCTTCCTCGAAATCCGCCTTCACGACCTCGATGGCATAGGCATTGGCGTCGTCGCCGGTCTTGCCCAGAAGTTCCGCGGCCCAGAGGCCCAGAAGCTTGTTGGTGCGCGCCTCGGCCTTGAACTGCATCTGCTGGTCGTGGGCGTACTTGTTCTCGAACGCGTTCTCGCGGTCATCGAAGGTGGTCATGGCTCTCGCTCCCTTGGGGAAAGTGGGTCGGGAACGGGTATGCCGTCCCGCGTGCCCCGGCGCAAGCGGCAGTTGGTCCCGCAGGCGCCGGTTTTGCGCTACCGACGGCGATCCTGCGCGGAAAACCCCGGCCTGACGCAAGCGATCCGGCGGCGCGCCCCGCGGCGCACATCCTGTCCCGGCACCGGCCTCCGGCCCTGTGCCCCGGGCGGGGCGGCGGCGCGTGGAACGCCCCGTTCGCGACGTGGCGGCACTTGCGGCGCTGGCGCGGGCGTCGTATGACGACGGGCAAGCACCGCGCCCCGAGCGCGGTTTTCCCGTTTGTGAAAGGGGCCCCATGGCACGCCGCAAGAAGATTTACGAAGGCAAGGCGAAGATCCTGTACGAAGGCCCGGAACCGGGCACGATCGTCCAGTATTTCAAGGACGACGCCACCGCCTTCAACGCGCAGAAGAAGGACGTGATCGAGGGCAAGGGTGTGCTGAACAACCGCCTGAGCGAGTTCTTCATGACCGGCCTCAACAACGTCGGTGTGCCCACGCACTTCATCAAGCGGCTCAACATGCGCGAACAGCTCGTCCGCGCCGTCGAGATCATCCCGCTCGAGATCATTGTGCGCAACTACGCCGCGGGCTCGCTCTCGAAGCGCCTCGGCATCGAGGAGGGCACGGCCCTTCCCCGTCCGATCGTGGAATACTGCTACAAGGACGACAAGCTGGGCGACCCGCTGGTCACCGAAGAGCACATCGCCGCCTTCGGCTGGGCCAGCCAGCAGGACATGGACGACATCCTCGCCCTTGCTCTGCGGGTGAACGACTACCTTTCCGGCCTGATGTACGGCGTGGGCATCAAGCTCGTCGACTTCAAGATCGAGATCGGGCGGGTCTACGACGGCGATTACCAGCGGCTGATCGTGGCGGACGAGATCTCGCCCGATTCGTGCCGTCTGTGGGATCTCGAAACCGGCCAGAAGCTCGACAAGGACGTGTTCCGCCAGGACCTGGGCAACCTTGCCGACGCCTACACCGAGGTGGCGCGCCGTCTGGGTGTCATGCCGAAGCAGAGCACGCACATGGCAAAGCCCAAGCTGATCAACTGAGGCAAGGGCGCGCAGGCGCCCGCGCCCCCGCCGCGCCGCCGCGCCAACAGCGGACGGCCCGGCCAAGGGACCAAGGACAGAAGGCGGCCCGCAAAAGGGCCGCCTTTTCCATGCCCGCCAGCCGGGGACCCCCGCTTCTTTGCTTCGGAAATACTCCGGGGGTCCGGGGGCAGCGCCCCCGGCGGATCGCTGCCGCAGGCAGCGAAACCGCACGCGCCACACCCGCCACGCAACACCCGGTATTCATCCCTTGGCCGCGCCACGTACCTCGGGTTAGCCTTCCCGCAGCCATTTTCCCGCAACCGCATTCACAGGCCCGTTCCCATGCCGCAGATCGCCCGCCGCGCCGCCGCCCTCTGGCTCCTCCTCGCGGCCACGGCCGTCCCGGCGCAGGAGGGGCCCGCCGCCTTCGATCCGGCGGACTTCGGGCGCATCGTGATCCAGCCGCGGCAGAGCGCGGGCGGCCCGGTGCTGGAACAGGCCTTCGGCAACTACCAGAACGAGCCGGTGATCGGATACGGCGCCGCCAGCCCGGTGGTGCGGCTCGGACGGCCCGTGGGGCGGCTCGACATGAAGTTCCGCGATGGCAGGACCGGCTTCTGCACCGCCTTCCTCGTCGGCGGCGGGCATATCCTGACCAACCACCATTGCGTGCCGGGGATGGACGGCGATCCGGCGGGGGCGGACAGCGGGCTCGAGGCGGCGCAGCTCGTGCTGGGCTACGTCGACCCCGGCAACGTCGAGCAGGTGGAACTGTTCGAGGTCGCCCCGGAGATCGTGGAGACCAGCCGCGCGCTCGATTACTCCGTCCTCACGGTGCGCGGCGCGCCCGAAGACCGTTACGGCATCATGGAGCTGGCCGATGCCGATCCCGAAAGCGGCGAGTTCCTCTGGATCATCGGCCACCCGCAGGGGCAGGCGCAGCACATCTCGCGCGAGGGGTGCGCGGCGGCGACGCCAGCGGTGTCGCGCGAAGGCAAGCTCATGCACTCCTGCGACACGCTCGGCGGCAACTCCGGCTCGCCGGTCATGCGGCTGACCGACAAGCGCGTCGTCGGGCTGCACCACGCGGGCGACAGCCGCAGCGGTTATAACATGGCGATCCCGATGCGCGCGATCCTTGCCGCCAGCACGGTGCTGCGCGCCGCGGACGGCACAGGCACGCCGCAACCGCCCGCCGCGCCGGACGGTGCACAGTGCAGCACTCTCTGGCAAGAGGCGCGCAGGGTGGGCTGCGCGGGTTACGAGGCTTATCTGGATGCCTGCGGCGGCCATGTCTTCGCCGGGATGGCGCGGCAGCAGGCGGCGCGGGAGTGCACGCAGGCCGCGCCTGCGCGGACGCCCGAGGCCCCCGGTGCGCTGGTGGTCGATGCGGCGGGCGGCGGTGGCTACACCGATCTTGCCCAGGCCCTCCGCGCCGCCTCCGACGGTGCGGTGATCGAGCTTTACCCCGGCACCTACCGCGGAGGCATCAAGGTCTCCCGCCCGCTCTCCATCGTCGGGCGGGGCGCGCCGGGCGAGGTGGTGCTCCTCGCCGAAGGCGGCCCGGCGGTGGTCTGGACGGCCACGGGCGGCGGCATGGACGGCATCACGATCCGCCACCGGGACAGCGCCTCGGCGGCGGTGGAGGTGACGCGCGGCGCCCTGACGCTGGAGCGCACGACCATCGACAGCGACGGTCTGGCAGCGGTGCGCCTGCGCGACGACCGGGGTTCGGTCCTGCGCCGCAACAAGGTTCTCGCGGGCGCGGCGCGCGGCATTCTCGTGGAGGGCGGCGCGCCCGTAATCGAGGATAACGAGGTACGGGGCGCAAGCCTTGCGGGGTTCGAGGCGGGCCGCGACGCCCGGCCGGAGGTGCGCGGCAACGCCTTCCTCGACGGGCGCGGGTCCGGCATCCTCGTGACCGCAGGCGGCGGCGGTGTTTACGAGGACAACCGGATCGAGGGCAACGGGCTTGCGGGCATCGAACTGGTGGCGAGCGCCCGGCCCGATGTGCGCGGCAACGTCATCCGCGGCGGCGGGCAGAGCGGCATCATGGTCACCGAAGGCGCCACCGCCCGGATCGAGGGCAACCGCATCTCCGGCACCGCCATGGCCGGGGTGGAGATCCGCGAGGGCGCCGCACCCGAAGTCTTTGGCAACGACATCCGCGACGGCGCGCAATCGGGCATCTACGTGCATTCCGGCGGCGGCGGCGTTCTTCAGGACAACCATCTGGACGGCAACGCCTTTCACGGGCTCTCGGTCAAGGGCAGGGGCCGGCTGATCGTGCGCGGCAACACCTTCCGGGGCAATGTCCACGCCGCGATCCGCATCCGCGAGGGCGGCGGCGGCACCTATGAGGCCAACGATCTGGCTGGCAACGCGGGCGGCGGTTTCGTCATCGAACCCGACGCAGGGACCGTCCTGCGGCAGGGCAACCGCGAATGAGCGCCTTTCCTGCTTGCATTTCCGCCCGCGATGTCGTTCCACCCCCCGCAAGGCCGGACGGGGTCCGGGCCATGACCACATGAGGGGATGACCGAGATGAAGGTGCGCGTGTTCGTGATGCTCAAGACCGGGGTTCTGGATCCGCAGGGCGAGGCGGTGCGCCACGCGCTTGGCGCCCTCGGCTTCGACGGCGTGCAGGGCGTGCGCCAGGGCAAAGTCATCGAGCTGGAGCTGGCCGACGGCACGTCCGGGGCGACCGTGACCGAGATGTGCGAGAAGCTGCTCGCCAACACGGTGATCGAGAGCTACCGCATCGAGATGCTCTGACCCGGGCGCGCCGTTCCGGGCGCGGTCCATTGGGTCGATCTGACTCGATTTTTTCGAATTTTGTCGGCGCCGGAGAGGGGCCGGCAACCTGCGCTTAAAGGTTTGCGTGCAATCCAGCCATGGCATCCACCAGGCTGGAGACAGACATGCGCAGGCTTAGCAAATCCCTGAGAATCACCCTGGCCGCGGGTTTCACCGCGCTGCTTATGCTGGTCTGCGGGGGGCTTTTCTTCGCCTTCGAGATCCAGAGCCGCAACAGCACGGTGGAGGCGGCGCAGACCCGGCAGAATGCCTCCCTGCGGGTGCTGGTCTTCGAGTTCATGGACCATTTCCCGGGGATCGACGTGGACCTGGCCGAGGACGGCAGCATCGCGGCGGTGCGCTGGGACGGGCTCACGGTGCCCGAAACGCACGACCTGATCGACACGGTGGGCCGGATTTCGGGCGAGACGGCGACGCTTTTCGAATGGGTGCCGGAAGAGGGCGACTTCATCCGCCGCACCACCAACATCGTGAAGCCGGACGGATCGCGCGCGGTGGGCACGTGGCTGGGCAAGGACAACCCGGTGCACGCCCGCATGCTTGAGCGGCAGACCTTCCGGGGGGAGGCGGTGATCCTCGGCAAGCCCTATTTCACGGTCTACCAGCCCGTTCTCGACGCCGATGACAACGTGATCGGCATCCTTTACGTGGGCGTCGACCGCGGCGCGGTCGAAAAGAAGGTGACGGAGCGGATGCTGATCGGCCTCGGGGCCTCTGCGCTGGCCGTCGTCGGCGGCATCATTGCGATGCTGATGATGCTGGGCTGGGCCCTGCGCCCGATGTCGCAGATCACCGCGCGGCTCGAATCGATGGCCGATGGCGAGCTGGAAGAGCCGGTGCCGCACACCGACCGCCCCGACGAGCTGGGCACCACGGCGCAGGTGGTCGAGGATTTCCGCCAGCAGCTGAAGGACGCCCGCGCCGCAGAGGCCCGCAGCGCGGAGGCGCGCGTCATCCAGGACCGCGTCGTGGCCGCCATGCGCAAGGGGCTGGAGACGCTGTCGAAGCGCGATCTGACCGCGCGGATCGAGATGGATTCGGTGCCCTCGGAATACGCCGCCCTCCGCCGCGACTTCGACAACGGCATGAAGAGCTTGGCCGACGCGCTCCAGCAGGCCGATGGCGTGGCGGCGAACGTGCGCTCCGCCGCGTCGGAGATCGGCACCACCTCCGATGAACTGGCCCGCCGGGTCGAACTGCAGGCGGCGACGCTGATGCAGTCGGCGGAGGCGCTGAACAGCCTGACCTCCACCAGCCGCGAGATCGCCGACAACGTGGAACAGGCGAACGGCCTGGCCGCCCGGTCGCGCGAGTTGTCGGACGAGAGCGGGCAGGTGGTGCGCGACGCCATCGCCGCGATCAACCGGATCGAGGAGGCGTCGGACAAGATCAACCAGATCATCACCGCTATCGACGACATCGCCTTCCAGACCAACCTTCTGGCGCTGAACGCGGGTGTGGAGGCGGCGCGCGCCGGGGAGGCGGGCAAGGGCTTTGCCGTGGTCGCCTCCGAGGTGCGGGGGTTGGCCCAGACGGCGGCCAATTCCGCGCAGGAGATCAAGGCGCTGATCCTCGCCTCGGGCGCGGAGGTGAGCGAGGGCAGCCGTCTGGTGCAGAAGACGGGCACATCGCTCAGCGAGGTGCAGGAGCAGGTGGAAAGCCTTGGCCAGCTGATTTCCAATATCGCCGGGGCGGTGCGCGTGCAGGCGGACGGGCTGGCTGACATCAACGAGGGCGTGCAGCGGCTGGAAGGTGCCACGCAGGAGAACGCCGCCATCGTGGAGGAGCTGAACGCCGCGGGGCAGAGCCTGAACATCGAGGCGGAGCAACTGTCGGAGAGCATGGGGCTGTTCCATCACGGCGGCCCGCGGCTGGGCGGGCAGTCCGGCGGGATGGCCAGCGTGGCTGTGTCAAAGCCGAAGGCGGCGAAACCGGCGGTGGTCGAGGCCGGGACTTCCGGATCGTGGGAGGACGCGGCGCCGCAGGCCCCGGAACGCCCCGCGCCCGAGGTTCGCAAGGTGGCGGTGAACGAACGGCCCGCGCCCAAACACGCACCGGCACCAAGGGGCGGTGTCCCCACGAGCCAGGGCTGGGAAGAGGAATTCTGACGCATCCCGAGGCAGCCTGACGATGCCGCAGGCCCGGGACGCGCACAGCCTGCGTCCCGGGCATTCCATTGTCCGGCAATTGTGCTAGGAAGCGCGCGAACCAGAGTGGCCGGACCGCCGAGTCGGTGCCGTGCCCTGTCTCTCAGACGGGTCCCTGCGCCGGACCCGGCCCCGCGTGGAAAGGACTGCCGATGAAAGCCGCCGTGATCGTCTTCCCGGGATCGAACTGCGACCGCGACATGGCCTGCGCCTTCGAGAACGCCGGCCTCTCGGTCGAGATGGTCTGGCACAAGGACACGGCCCTGCCGCAGGGCGTCGACATCGTCGGCGTGCCGGGGGGCTTCTCCTTCGGCGACTACCTGCGCTGCGGCGCCATCGCGGCCAATGCCCCGATCATCGGCGCGGTGCGCGCGCATGGCGAGCGGGGCGGCTACGTGCTGGGCGTCTGCAACGGCTTCCAGGTGCTGACGGAGACCGGCCTGCTGCCCGGCGCGCTGCTGCGCAACGCCGGGCTGAAGTACATCTGCCGCACCATCGGCCTGAAGGTCGAGGGCGGGAGCGTCTACACCGACGGCTATGGCGCGGACAGCACGCTGGCGCTGCCGATCGCGCATCACGACGGCAACTATTTCGCAGACGACAAGACGCTCGACATGCTGGAGGGCGAGGGCCGCGTGGCTTTCCGCTACACCGACAACCCGAACGGGTCGGCCCGCGACATCGCGGGGGTCCTGTCGGAGAACCGCCGCGTGCTGGGCATGATGCCGCACCCGGAGCGGGCGGCGGAAGCCGCCCACGGCAACGAGGACGGTGCGCGCCTTTTCGCCCATCTGACCGGTGCCCTGACCGCGGCCTGACTTGAGCGCACAACCGCGTCAGCCTATCCTGCGGGGCATGGTCGCCAAGGACACTTCGCCAACGTTGCGCCGTGCGGGCCCGTTTTCGGGCCGCGCGCGGATCGCCCTCGTGCTGCTGCTCATGGGGGCGGTCGGCACTGTCTGGGTGACCAACTGGCTGCTGACCGAGCGCTTCACCGAGACGACGCGCAACCGGGCGGAGCTGCGGCTGGCGCTCTATTCCGGCAACCTGATCTCGGAACTGCGGCGGAACGCCATCGTGCCGGAGCTTCTGGCCCGCGACAAGGCGCTGATCGACGCGCTCAATGCGCAGGATTATGCCCAGTCCTCGCAGCGGCTGATCTCTTTCGTGGACGAAATCGGCGCCGCTTCGCTCATGCTTCTGGACCGCGAGGGGCGCAGCGTGGCCGCGACGGACCGCAACCGGCTGGGCGAAAGCCACCGGACGGCGCCCTATTTCCTCGATGCGGTGCGCACCAACGCGACCGTCTTTACCGAGATCGAGCGCGAGGCCGGCGGCTTTCGCTTCACCTATTCCCGGCGGATGGAATCGGGCGGCGACACGGTGGGCGTGATCGTGGTGGAGGTCGACCTGGCGAAGTTCGAACGCGCCTGGGCCGGGATCTCGGACGCGGTCATGGTGACCAACTCCAGCGGCGTGATCGTGCTGGCGACAGAACCGCGCTGGCGCGGCATGACCCCTGAAGAGGCGCTGGAACAGCAGAGCGACGACGGCGCCATCGAACGGGCCATCGCGGCCGCCGCCGACTGGACCGCCAGCACGGCCGACGCCTACCTGCGCGGCGACGCGGTGCTCAGGATCGACGGCCGCATCCCGTTCCGTGGCTGGACGTTGTCGACCTTCACCACCTATTCCAGCGTCCGCGAACGGGTGAACGCGGTTTTGGCGTTGGAAATCATGGGCTTCGCGATCCTCGCGGCGCTGGTGTTCTACGCGCTCTCGCGCAAGACGGCGCTGCGGATGGCGCTGTTCCAGCGGGACGCGAACGAGCTGCGGGCGCTGAACGCCCGGCTCCAGCGCGAGATCGCGGAGCGTGAGAAGGTGCAGAAGAACCTGGCCGTGGCGGAGCAGTCGCTGGCGCAGTCCTCGAAGCTTGCCGCGCTTGGCGAAATGTCGGCGGCCGTCAGCCACGAATTGAACCAGCCGCTCGCCGCGATGAAGACCTACCTTGCGGGCGCGCGGCTGCTGCTCCGGCGCAACCGGCCCGACGAGGCGCTGACCGCCTTCCACCGGATCGACGACTTGATCGAGCGGATGGGCGCCATCACCCGGCAGCTCAAGGGGTTCGCCCGCAAGGGTCAGGAGACCTTCAGCCCGGTCGACATGGGGGAGGCGCTGGCCTCGTCGTTGTCGATGATGGAACCGCAGCTGAAATCGCGCCGGGTGAAGATCACGCGGCTGCTGCCGGACTCGCCCGTGAAGGTCATGGGCGACCGGATGCGGATCGAGCAGGTCCTCGTGAACCTCTTGCGCAACGCGCTGGATGCCACCAAGTCAGTGGACGATCCGCAGGTCGAGATTATCTTGGCAGCAGGAGAGACCGCGACATTGAGCGTGCGGGACAACGGCGACGGGATCGAGGATCTCGATGCCCTGTTCGAGCCGTTCTATACGACCAAGGCCCCGGGCGACGGGGTCGGGCTGGGTCTGGCGATCTCGTCGGGAATCGTGTCGGAACTGGGCGGACGCCTGACCGCGCGCAACGGCGAGGACGGCGGCGCGGTGTTTGAAATGCAATTGCCCGTTCTGAACGCGGCATCGGAAGCAGCCGAATGACGGGCCACCCGTCATCGGCATTTGAAGTGAGGTGTACATGGCCAACGCGATGAAGATCGCCATCGTGGACGACGAACAGGATATGCGGCAGTCGATCAGCCAGTGGCTGGCGCTGTCGGGCTATGACACGGAGACGTTCGCCTCTGCCGAAGAGGCGCTGGGGTCGGTCGGGGCCGATTACCCGGGCATCGTGATCTCCGACATCAAGATGCCGGGGATGGACGGCATCCAGCTGCTGAAGAAGCTGATGGGCACGGATTCCTCCCTGCCGGTCATCATGATCACCGGCCACGGCGACGTGCCGATGGCGGTGGAGGCGATGCGCATCGGGGCCTTCGACTTCCTCGAGAAGCCGTTCAACCCGGACCGCATGTCGGAACTGGCGAAGAAGGCGACGAACGCGCGGCGGCTGACGCTGGACACGCGGCAGCTGCGCCGCGAACTGGCCGAGGGCGGCCAGATCATGAAGAAGCTGATCGGCGCGAGCCCGGCGATGGAGCGGCTGCGCGAGGATATCCTCGACCTGGGCCAGGCCGACGGCCATGTGCTGATCGAGGGCGAGACCGGCACCGGCAAGACGCTGGTGGCACATGCGCTGCACGCGGTGGGCGCCAAGGCCGGCAAGAAGTTCACCCTGATTTCCTGCGGCGCGCACGACGAGGACGCGCTGATGAAGCGGCTCTTCGGCCCGATGCAGCCCGACGACGTGCGGCTGCCCGCGATGGAAGAGGCGCGCGGCGGGACGCTGGTGCTGGAAGACATCGAGGTGCTGTCGGACGCGGCGCAGGCGCGGCTCCTGTCGGTCATCAACGACCAGGGCACCCCGCCGGAAACGCGGATCGTCGCGATCTCCAACCTTCAGGAAGAGGGGCGCACCTGCGAGCAGGCGCTGCGGCCCGACCTCTATTACCGTCTTGCGGCGCTGAAGATCACCGTGCCGCCGCTGCGCGCGCGCGGCGAGGACATCCTGACGCTGTTTACCCGCCTGTCGGAGCAGTTCGCCGACGAATACGGCTGTGACGCGCCGAAGGTGTCCGCGCAGGAGGCCGCGCAACTGTTGCAGGCGCCCTGGCCGGGCAACGTGCGCCAGCTCATCAATCTCGCGGAACGCGCGGTGCTGCAGTCGCGGCGCGGGCAGGGCACGATTGCCTCGCTTTTGATGAGCGACCACGACCAGATGCAGCCGGTGATGACCACCGAGGGCAAGCCGCTGAAGGAATACGTCGAGGCGTTCGAACGGATGCTGATCGACAACACCATGCGGCGGCACAAGGGGTCGATCGCCTCGGTGATGGACGAGCTCTGCCTGCCGCGCCGGACCCTGAACGAGAAGATGGCCAAGTACGGGCTGGCGAGGGCCGATTACCTTTGAGCGGCATCGCCGACTATTTCGAGGGCCACGCGCCATGGGCGGCCGAAAAGGCCGCCTACCGCGACATGCTTCTGGAGGCGGGGCTGGAAGAGACCTGGAAATGGTCGCAGCCCTGCTACGTGCACGCCGGCGGCAACGTGGCGATCATCGCCGCGATGAAGGAAAGCTGCGGGCTGTCGTTCTTCAAGGGCGTTCTGCTGGATGACCCGGACGGCCTGCTGGTTGCGCCCGGAGAAAACTCCCGCTCGGGCCGCTGGTTCAAGGCGACCTCGGTCGAAGAGATCGCGGCGGCCAAGGACGGCCTGAAACGGCTGATCGCGCAGGCGATGCAGAACGAGGCGGAGGGGCGGACGGTCGATTTCGCCAAGGACGACCTCGTCTATCCCGATGAGCTGATCGCGGCTCTGGACGCGGATTCGGCGTTCAACACGGCATGGTACGGGCTGACGCCCGGGCGGCAGCGCGGCTACGTGCTGCACTTTGCCGGTGCCAGGAAGGCCGAGACGCGGGAGGCGCGGATCGAGAAGTACCGAGAGCGCATCCTCAACGGCCTCGGGATGCACGACAGACCCTGAAGGTCCGGGCCGAAGTCACTGGCCTGTCTGGAAAATCTTCCCGAAAAGTCGATGAGCGGGTGTTGCCTTTGCCGGATCGCGGGCGCAGTCTCCGCGCGCGGTAAAAGGGGGCGTTCGGTATGGAGTTCGCAGAGGCGCATCTGGTGGGTTTGCTCTGGGCGGCGGCGGCGCTGGCGCTTGGCGGCATTCTGAAGGGGGCGACGGGCGCGGGGGCGCCGATTGTCGCGGTGCCGGTGATCGCGCTCTACTTCGACGTGCCGACCGCGGTGTCGGTCATGGTGCTGCCGAACTTCACCACCAACCTGATCCAGTCGTGGAAATACCGCGCTTCGCTGCCGGAGGGCGGGTTTCCGTGGCTCTTTGCCGGGGGCGGGTTCCTGGGCGCGTGGCTGGGCACGATCATGCTGGCCCATGCGGCGCCAAAGCTGCTTCTGGCGATGGTGGCCTGCGTGGTCTTCCTCTATATCGCGTTCCGCCTGATGCGCCCGGACTGGGCGCTGCCCATGGCGGCGGCGCGCCGCGTGGTGCTGCCGGTGTCGACGGTGGCGGGCGTGTTGCAGGGCGCCACGGGCGTCAGCGCGCCGGTGTCGATCACCTTCCTCAACGCGATGAAGCCGGAGCGGTCGGTCTTCGTCGCGACGATCTCGCTCTTCTTCCTGTCTATGACGCTGGTGCAGATCCCGGCGATGATCTGGTACGGGTTGCTGACGCCCGAACGCGCGGTGGGCAGCGGTCTGGCGCTGGTGCCGCTGCTGGCGGCGATGCCGGTGGGTGCGGCGCTGGCGCGGCGCCTGCCGAAAGAGGTCTTCGACAAGGCGATCCTTGCCCTTTTGGCAGTCGTTGCGGCGCGGCTGGCGTGGAGCGCGCTGGCCTGAGACATCACGGGGCTGGCGTCCGCCGATTGCGGCGTTAGGGTCGGGCGCAAGGCAACGAACGGAGGCTTCATGACCATTGCTCTCGAACCCGATCTGGAGGACCGGCTGGTCCGCTACTGCGCCGTCGACACGCAGAGCGACCTGGACAGTCCGACAACACCCAGCACCGCATGCCAGCTCGACCTGTCCCGGATGCTGGTGGCCGAACTGGAGGCGATGGGCGCGGAGGACGTGGTGCTGACCGAATACGGCGCGGTGCTGGCGACGGTGCCGGGCAACGCGCCGGGGCCGACCATCGGTTTCCTCGGCCACGTCGACACCGCGCCGCAGTTCAACGCGACGGGCGTCAAGCCGCGTGTCATCCGGGGCTACAACGGCGGAGAGATCACCTATCCCGACGATCCCGCGCTGGTGCTCTCGCCGGAGGTGGACAGCTACCTCGGCAAGAAGGTGGGCGAGGACATCGTCTGCGCCTCGGGCCTGACGCTTCTGGGGGCGGACGACAAGGCGGGCGTCGCCATCGTCATGTCCGCCGCGCAATACCTGCTGGAACACCCGGAGGTGCCGCGCCCGACGCTGCGGCTGGCCTTTACGCCGGACGAGGAAATCGGGCGGGGCGTGCATGGCGAACTGCCGACCGACCTGGCGGTGGACTTCGCCTATACGTTCGACGGCGGGGTCGAGGGCGAGATCGTCTACGAAAGCTTTTCGGCGGACCAGGCGGACGTGGTGGTGAAAGGCGTGTCGATTCACCCGGGCTATGCCACCGGGCAGATGGTGAACGCCGCCTACCTTGCCGCGAAGATCGTGCAGGCGCTGCCGCTGTCCACGATGACGCCCGAGACGACCTCGGGGCGGGAGGGATTCCTGCATGTGACGAACATGGAGGGCGGGTCGTCGGAGATGCATATCCGGCTGATCCTGCGCGACTTCGAGCGCGAGGGGCTGGCGGCCAAGGGCGATCTGCTGCGGCAGGTCTGCGCCGCCGTCCAGGCCGGCGAGCCGCGCGCGAAGATCGAGGTGGAGATCACGCCGACCTATCGCAACATGCGCTACTGGCTGGAGGACGACATGACCCCGGTCGAGCTTGCGCGCGAGGCCTGTCGCGGCATCGGGATCGAACCGTTCAGCCAGCCGATCCGCGGCGGGACGGACGGATCGCGCCTGACGGAGATGGGCGTGCCGACGCCGAACCTGTTCACCGGCATGCGGCAGATCCACGGGCCCTTGGAGTGGGTGTCCGTGCAGGACATGGGCAAGGCGGCGCAGCTCATGCTCGGCATCGTCGGGCTGGCCGTGCAAAAGGACGCCTGAAAACCGAAAAAGCGCCGTCAAATGACGGCGCTTTCCCCGGTTCGTGCCTTGAACGACCGTTTCAGTGCAGCAGGCGCCCCATGGCACCGGCCACGTCGGCCATCCGGGCGGAGAAGCCCCATTCGTTGTCGTACCACGCCATGACGCGCACCATCCGCTTGCCCACGACCTTGGTCTGGTCGGGCGCGAAGATGGAGGAATGCGTGGTGTGGTTGAAGTCGATGGAGACCTTGGGCTCCGGATCGTAGGCCAGAACCGCGCCCATGCGGCCCGCGGCGGCCTCGGCCACGACCTCGTTCACGTCGGCCAGCGTTACGTCGCGCGAGGCGTAGAAGGTCAGGTCCACAGCCGAGACGTTCGGCGTGGGCACGCGCACGGCAGAGCCGTCGAGCTTGCCCTTCATGTTGGGCAGCACCTCGCCCAGGGCCTTCGCGGCGCCGGTCGAGGTCGGGATCATCGCCATGGCGGCGGCCCGTGCACGATACAGGTCCTTGTGGCGACGATCGAGTGTCGGCTGGTCGCCGGTGTAGCTGTGGATCGTCGTCATGATGCCGCTTTCGATGCCGATCCCCTCGTCCAGCACCTTCACCAGCGGCGCGAGGCAGTTGGTGGTGCAGGACCCGTTGGAGATCATCACGTCGCCCTTCACCAGGTCGCGGTGGTTGACGCCGTAGACCACGGTGCGCTGCACGTTCTTGGCGGGCGCCGAGATCAGCACCGACTTTGCGCCGCGGGCGAGGTGGGCGTTGGCCTTGTCGCCGTCGTTGAACTGGCCGGTGCATTCCAGCACAACGTCGCAGCCGCCCCAGTCGAGCTCCTCGAGGTCGTAGGAGGACATCACGTCGATCGGGCCGCGCCCGAGGTCGATGGCGTTTTCCCGGACCTTCACCTCGCCGGCGAAACGGCCGTGCACGCTGTCGTACCGCAGAAGGTGCGCGTGGGTTTCGATCGGGCCGGGGGCGTTGATCTTGACCACCTGGACATCGTTGCGCGCGGATTCGGCGATGTGTGCAAGCGTGCAGCGACCGATGCGGCCGAAGCCGTTGATGCCGACGGTGACGGTCATGGACTACTCCTGAAAAAGCCAGTGTTGTGGCTCGTATACGAAGGGATGCCGACTCGGGAAAGGTTGAAATACCTTTTCTGTCAGTATGTTAGCGATAAAGTTGCCCGGTGGCGCTAACGCTTGCCGCTTGTTTGCGTTAACGATCTGAAAGCGCTGTGAACGGAGGCGGGAATGGAACGAGCAGAGGCCCTGGCGACCCTTGTGGGGCGGCTCCTGATCGCGGCGCTGTTCCTCGGCGGCGCGGTGCAGAAGGCGATGGACCCGACGCAGGTTACCGAGATGCTGCGCGGCTGGGGGCTGCCCGGCGGGCTGGTCTGGGTGGCGCTGGTCTACAACGCGCTGGCGGCACTGGCGCTGATCGCCGGGGTGGGCGCGCGGCTGGCGGCGCTGTCGCTGGCGGGCTATTGCGGGCTGACCTCGTTCTTCCACCTGATCCCGGACGACCCCTGGCAGATGACGATCTTCGTGAAGAACTGGGCGATTGCGGGCGGCTGCCTGATCCTCGCCGTGCACGGGCCGGGCCGCTGGTCCTTGCGAAATCGCACAACCGGGTTAGCTTCTGAGCGGCGCAGATATGGGACGGATGAATGAGCGGACTTCTTGCACTTCTCGACGACGTGGCGGCCATCGCCAAGGTGGCGGCAGCGTCGATCGACGACATCGGTGCGGCGGCCATGCGCGCCGGGTCGAAGACGGCCGGCGTGGTGATCGACGACGCCGCGGTGACGCCGAAATACGTGCACGGGTTCGAACCGGCGCGCGAACTTCCGATCATCTGGCGGATCGCACGCGGATCGGTGATCAACAAGCTGGTGTTCCTGATGCCCGCGGCGCTGCTGATGTCGGCCTTCGCGCCATGGCTGGTCTGGCCGCTGCTGATCCTCGGCGGCTGTTACCTCAGTTTCGAGGGAGCCGAGAAGATCGTCCACGTGTTGATGCCACATGACGAGCATTCAGGCGGGCCGGACGGCAGTCACGACGTGCAGGACCCCACGCACCTCGAAGAGGCGAAGGTGAAGGGCGCGATCAAGACCGACTTCATCCTGTCGGCCGAGATCATGGTGATCCTGCTGTCCAACCTCGATCTGCCGAATTTCTGGATGCAGGCGGGCGCGCTGGCGATGGCGGCCGTGGTGATCACGGCGGCGGTCTACGGCGCTGTGGCGGTGATCGTGAAGATGGACGACGTGGGCCTCTGGCTGTCGCAGAACGCCAACCTCGGCATGACGCGGGCGCTGGGGCGCGGGATCGTGCGCTTCATGCCGTGGCTCCTGAAGGCGTTGACCATCGTCGGCACCGCCGCGATGCTCTGGGTCGGCGGGTCGATCATCGTGCATTCGCTGGCCGAGATGGGCTGGCACCTGCCGGAAGAGACGATCCACCACTGGGCGGTGGCCGTGGGCAAGGGCAACGCGGCGCTCGAATGGGCGGTGACCGCGGGGGTCGACCTGGTGCTGGGCTTCCTGGTCGGACTGGTGCTGATCCCCATCGGCACGAAGATCGTCGCGCCCATCTACGGCAGCCTCTTTGGCGGCAAGGCGGAGGCGCACTGAGCGCCGCCACCGGACTTTCAAGCATCGTTTCGGTCGTTCAAAGCAAAAAGGCGCGCCCCGGGGCGCGCCTTCTGCATTGAAACGGGTGTGCGCCGCTTACTGCGCGTATTCCTGCGCCGCGTCGAAGGCGGCGGTGAAACCGGCCAGCGACATGTCGACGGTCACCTTCTGGTCGGGCGCCAGCGCCGGAACGATGGTCACCTGCGCCTTGGCACCGGCCTTGAAACGGGCGATGTCCTCGGCGGTGAAGCCGACGCGCGCGTAGCAGCCGATCTGGGCGCAGAAGGAGAAGTCGTACTGCCGGGCGGAGCCGCCGTCGACGGTCACGGTCAGCTTCTGGGTCAGCAGGGTTTCGAGCGGCACGATGAAGGTGCCGCCGGCCACGGCCTGGCCGCCGTTCTCGAGCCGGAAGATGCTGACCTCTGCCACGCTGGCGCCCTGGCCGTCGGTCAGAAGCTGGTACATCTGGCAGATCTCGTTCTCGCGCTGCGGGACCTTGATGCACTGCATCGCCCAGTCGGAGAAGGTTTCCTTGATGTAGGGCTGCGGTTGCTGCTGTTGCTGCTGCCCGGCGGTGGCGGCGTCACCGGTGCCGAGGTCGAGATCCCCGCCGACGGCGGGGGCGGAGGGCTGTTCCTGATCCGTTTCCGCGGCCGGTGCTTCGGCGGCAGGCGCTTCGTCGGGACCGGCGGTGTCGGTGGTCTGCGCATAGGCAGGAGCAGCCGCGAGCGCCGCGATCAGGGACAGGAGAAGAGCCGGGTTTTTCATGGAATTCCTCTGGAAATCGAACATAGCTGGGGTTCGCTTAACACGAGCCGGAGACAGTGTCAGGGAGGAATTCCAGCCTTGTGATGGCAGATGAGCGATTTGCTGCAGGCTGCCGTCGCGGGGTGATCCGGGCCGTGGACAAAGGAAAGGGGCCAGACGGCCCCTTTCCATTTCACTCCCTGTCGGACCGGCCGACTTTGTCATTGGTCAGGACGCTACGAAAAGGAAACGCCGCGGTCAACAGGGTTTTAAGTGTATTTTCGTTCTGCCTGCGCGGGGCGGTGAAGGGATACCGTTCGCGCACAAGCGGGCCGCGGCGAACGGTGGAAAACCCGGCCTTCGGCGCCGAAAAAAGCCGCGCCCGAAGGCGCGGCCAGTCTGACAGGGAGGAAGTCTGCCCGGGGCAGGAGAGGACATGACGCCCCGGACCGAGAATGACTATGGCATTGATTAGTTAAGGATGTATGGTCAGCCGCGCGGAAAAGGGAAGAACACATGGCGACTGATCTGTTTGTTGGCGGCGGCGGCCCGGATTACGGCGAAAAGCAGCATCTGGCGCTTGGCTATGCCAACCGTCACGGGCTGATCGCGGGCGCCACGGGGACGGGCAAGACGGTCACCCTGCAGATCCTCGCGGAGGGGTTTTCCAACGCCGGCGTGCCTGTGTTCATGGCCGACGTGAAGGGCGATCTGTCGGGCATGGCGAAGGCCGGAAGCGAGGCCTCGAAGCTGCACGGCGCCTTCACCGAGCGGGCGGCGAAGATCGGGTTCGAGGACTACGCCTACCAGGATTTCCCGGTGTGTTTCTGGGATCTCTTCGGCAATCAGGGCCATCCGGTGCGCACCACCGTGGCCGAGATGGGGCCGCTGCTTCTGGCGCGGCTGCTGGAGCTGTCGGAGGCGCAGGAAGGCATCCTCAACATCGCGTTCCGGCTGGCGGACGAGGAGGGAATGCCGCTTCTCGATCTCGAGGACCTGCGTTCGATGCTGGTCTGGCTGGGCGAGAACCGCGGCGAGCTGTCGCTGCGCTACGGCAACATCTCGGTCGCGTCGATCGGCGCGATCCAGCGGCGGCTTCTCGTGCTGGAGAACCAGGGCGGCACGGCCTTCTTCGGCGAACCGGCGCTGGACCTGAGGGACATGATGCGGGTGGACGGCGCGGGGCGCGGGCAGGTGAACGTACTGGCGGCGGATGCGCTGATGGGTGCGCCGCGGCTATATGCGACCTTCCTGCTGTGGCTGCTGTCGGAGCTCTTCGAGGAGCTGCCGGAGGTGGGCGACCCGGAGAAGCCGAAGTTTGTCTTCTTCTTCGACGAGGCGCACCTGCTGTTCGACGACGCCCCCAAGGCGCTGATCGACAAGGTGGAGCAGGTGGCGCGGCTGATCCGGTCGAAGGGTGTGGGCGTCTATTTCGTCACCCAGTCGCCGGACGACGTTCCCGAGGACATCCTTGGCCAGCTGGGCAACCGCGTTCAGCACGCGCTGAGAGCCTTCACCGCGCGCGACCAGAAGGCGCTGCGGCTGGCGGCGGAGACCTACCGCGAGAACCCCGCCTTCGACATCGAGACGGCGATCCGCGAGGTCGGCGTGGGCGAGGCGGTGACCTCCTTCCTGCAGAAGAAGGGCGTGCCCGGGATGGCGGAGCGGACGCTGATCCGGCCGCCGTCCTCGCAGCTTGGCCCGATCACGCCCGCCGAGCGCGGCGGGGTGATCGGTGCCTCCGACCTTCGGGGCAAGTACGAGACGCGGGTCGACCGCCGCTCGGCTCACGAGATGCTGCGGGAGCGGGCGGAGGCCGCCGCGACGGCGGCGGAGGCCGCGGAGCGGGAGGAAGAGGAAATGGCAGCGCAGGAACGGGAGTATCGCTCCGCCCGGCGGTACACCGGGACGCGCGTGACCCGCTCGACCTCCGGCGCGTCCACGCGGCGCGACCGGGAGAGCCCGAGTTTCGGCGAGGCCATGGGCAAGATGGTCATGAAGGAGCTGACCGGCACCACGGGGCGGCGGATCGTCCGGGGTGTGCTGGGCGGGTTGTTCAAGGCGCGCTGAGGGGGCGACGATTTTTCGTCGAAAAATCGTCCGTGCCCGTCGGGTGGACAGGTCCGGCATGGCGTGAACGGGTGGGGCGGGGAAGATTTTTCGTCGAAAAATCTTGGCCCCCCTCAGGCCGTGGCGCGGCGGGTGGCGCGGCCCAGCACCGGGGCCAGGGCTGCGATCATCAGGGCGACGCAACCGACCATGAGGAAGGACGCCCGGAGCGACGTGGCCTCGGCCACGAAGCCGATGGTCGGCGGCCCCATGAGCATCGCGCCGTAGCCCAGCGTCGCGACGGAGGCGATGGCCTGTCCGGGCGGGACCTCCGGATCGGCGGCGGCGCGGCTGAAGGCCAGCGGGATCACCGCGGCGTAGCCCAGGCCCATCAGCACGAAGCCGGCGAGCGCCGTTGGCAGCGTGGCGAAGGCGGTGGCCAGCAGGTAGCCCGCGGCGGCGGTTAGCCCGCTGAACCGGGCGACGGTGACCGCGCCGAAGCGGGTGATCAGGCGGTCGACGTTCAGCCGCATCGCCACCATGGTGACGGAAAAGACCGCGTATCCCAGCGCCGCCTGCGAGGGCGTGGCCTGGATCACGTCGGCGAGGAAGACCGCGCTCCAGTCCGCGGCGGCGCCTTCGCCCAGGCCCGCGCCCATGGCGATCAGCCCGACCAGCACCAGTGCACCGCGCGGCAGGGCAAAGACCGGGCCCTTGGCCTGCGGCGCGGTCCGGGCCGAGGTCCAGCGGGTGTGCATGAGCGGGCCGAAGATCACCAGCGCGACAAGAGCCGTCACGGCGAAATGCGCGTCGATGGGCAGCGCCTGGCGGGAGGCCAGCCAGCCGCCCGCGGCGCCGAGGCCAGCGCCAAGGCTCCACATCGCGTGGAAGGAGGACATGATGGACCGGCCGGAGTGACGCTCCACCTCGGCGGCCCAGCTGTTCATCGTCACGTCCATGGCGCCGTGGCCCACCCCGAAGAGGAAGAGCGCCATGGCCAGCACGGTCGTGTCGGGGGCAAGCCCGATGGCGACGATGGAGACGAGGTAGACGCCCGCCAGCACCTTGGTCACCGGGAAGGCGCCGAGCCGGTCGGCCAGCCGTCCGGCCAGCGGGAAGGACACGAGCGCGCCGATCCCCATGACCAGCAGAAGGAGGCCCAGCGTGCCTTCGGACAGGTCGAAGCGGTCGACCACGGCGGGCACGCGCGAGGCCCATGCGCCCAGCAGGATGCCGTTCAGGGCGAAGGCCGCACTGACGGCGAGGCGGGGCGAGGGGAAGGACTTAGACATGGCGGATCTCCAGCCCGGAAGCGGCAAGCGGGGCGGTCAGGTCGGTTGTGGCATCGGTGATCAGAAGGTCGAGGGCGGTGCAAGGGGCGACGCGGTGGCGCGCCCGCAAACCCAGCTTTGCGGCGCCGGTCAGCACAACGGCGCGGTGGGCGGAGGCGATCATCGCCCGCTTGACGTGCGACTCGTCGGGATCGTCGGCGGAGAGGCCGAAGCCCGCCTCGAGCCCGCAGACCCCGATGAAGGCGAGGTCGGCGGCGATGCCGTCGAGCGCGGTCACCGTTTCATGGCCCACGGCGACGGCGCCGAAGCCCGAAAGACGTCCGCCCACGAGGTGCGTGGGGATGCCCGCGGCCAGCGTCGCCAGCGCCACGGCGGGCGCCGGTGTCACCACGAGGCAGTCGGGCAGGTGCGGCAGCCCCTGCGCCAGCGCCAGCACCGACGTGCCGCCGTCCATCATCAGCACCATGCCGTTTTCGATCAGCGGCAGGGCGGTGGCGGCCAGCGCCGCCTGCTCTGCGCTGCTCTGGCCCAGCCGGTCGAGCGTGTGGGCGGCGGGCCGGGTGACGGGCAGCGCGCCGCCGCGGATGCAGCGGGCGTGGCCCTGTGCCTCCAGCGCCTTCAGGTCGCGGCGGATGCTGTCGGTGGAGACGCCGAATTCCTCGGCCAGCGCGGCGAGGTTCAGCGGCAGACCGCGGTCGAGGCGCAGGCGCAGGGCGTCCTGCCGCGCCTCCGGGCTGTTGGGAAGGAAGGTCATGGCTGCGATTCCGTGTTTTGCGGAAAGTTGCAGCAAGTTGCGACATTTTGCAATACGAGTTTCGGGCGTCCGGCGGATCGGTGCCATGGCGTCCCTGTGCAGGTCACGGTGGCCTGCCGTCAAGCCGGCCCGGCAACGGAAAACGCCCGGGGTCGCGGGGACCCCGGGCGCCTGTCAGCCTTGAGCAGGGAGGAGGTTACTCGGCCGACGCCAGTTCCTTCGGCAGGCGGAACGTCCAGACCATGCCACCCTGGTTGAGGTAGTTCACCTTCTTGGCGACTTCGCCGCCCCAGAGCGGAACCGCACCACCCCAGCCGGACACGACGGAGACGTACTGTTCGCCGTCCTGTTCCCAGGTGATCGGCTGGCCGACGATGCCGGAGCCGGTCTGGAAGGACCACAACTCTTCGCCGGTCTCGTCGTCGAGCGCGAGGAACCTGCCCTCGGGCGTGCCGAAGAACACGAGGCCGCCGGCAGTGGTCATCACGCCACCCCAGAGCGGCGCGTCGTTCTTGTATTCCCAGACCCATTCACCGGTGTCCGGGTCGATCGCCTTGAGGCTGCCGATGTGGTCCTCGTAGTTCGGCTTGATGGTGAAGCCGGAGCCGAGGTAGGCGGCGCCCTTCTTGTAGGTGATCGGCTCGTTCCAGATGTCCATGCCCCATTCGTTCGAGGGCACGTAGAAGTTGCCGGTCTTCTGGCTGAACGCCATGGGCATCCAGTTCTTGCCGCCGAGGAAGGACGGCGAGGAGAAGACGACTTCGCCCTTGGCGCCATCCGCCGCCGCCGCCGGGTTGCCCGGGCGGTTGGCCTCGTTGAAGATCGGGCGGCCGTTCTCGTCGATGCCCTCGGCCCAGGTGATGTCCTTGACGAAGGGATTGGCCGAGACGAAGCCGCCGTCCTCGGCGTTCAGCACGTAGAAGAAGCCGTTGCGGTCGGCGGTGGCGAGACGCTGGTTGCCCTCGCGGTCGTTGTAGGCGACCACCTCGTTCACGCCGTCATAGTCCCAGCCTTCGCGCGGCGTGGTCTGGAAGTGCCACTTGATGTCGCCGGTCGCCGGGTCGATGCCGATCCGCGAGGCGGCATAGAGGTTGTCGCCCGAGCCGTCGTTCTTCTCGCCCGCGTCGCGCAGCCAGGAGTTCCAGGGCGCCGGGTTGCCCGCGCCGAAGATCAGCGTGTCGGTGCGTGCGTCGTACGACCCGCCCAGCCAGGTCGCGCCGCCGCCGGTCTTCCACATGTCGCCCGGCCAGGTCGCGTTCAGCGTGCCGGTCATGGTGGATTCCTGGCCGTTGAGCGTGCCCATGTGGCCTTCGATCACCGGGCGGGTCCAGACGAGCTCGCCGGTGTCGACGTTGCGCGCCTGCACTTCGCCGACGATGCCGAATTCGCCGCCGGAGTTGCCGGTCACCACGAGGTCGCCCACGATCAGCGGGGCGGCGGTGTAGGAGTAGCCGGCCTTGTAGTCGGCGATCTTCTTGTTCCAGACCACGTCGCCGGTCTTGGCGTCCAGCGCCACGAGACGGGCGTCGAGCGTGCCGAAGATCACCTTGTCGCCGTGCATCGCCGCACCGCGGTTGATGACGTCGCAGCAGGGCAGGATGCCTTCGGGCAGACGTGCGTCGTACTGCCAGAGCTCCTTGCCGGTTTCGAGGTCGATGGCATACATCCGGGAGTAGGAGCCGGTGATGTACATCACGCCGTCATAGACCAGCGGCTGGGTTTCCTGCCCGCGCTGCTTTTCACCGCCGAGGCTGAACGCCCATGCGGGGACGAGGTTCTTGACGTTGTCCTTGTTGAGGGTGTCCAGCGGCGAATAGCGCTGCAGATCCCGGCCCATGCCATTGGTGACAACCTGGTTGGTCATCGTCTGGTCGTTGGCCAGCATGTCTTCGGTCACCTCGGCCTGCGCACCGATGGCGAGCAGGGACAGGGTGACGGCGGCGACGAACTTGTTCATCAGTCTCCTCCCATGAACGGTTTAGATGGTCGTTCCCCCGGCGCCTGGCGGGTGGCCTCTGCGCCGTCTGGATCGAAGTATAGAAATCGGAGTCCGGGCCGATAGACGGCCAAAGTCGTACGACCATCGGCGTCTTGACAGGCGGGCCGCGGCGGCCTCCGGATTCGCCGCGGCCCATCTTCCGGTGCTGTGGCCGGGCGCGGTCACTCGCCGTCGATGGCGGTGTTGTCCTGCGGGCTGATCGAAGCGAGATAGGCGAGGATGAAGTCCTGCACGGTGCGGTCCTCGATGCCGACGTGGCGCATCTTGGTGCCGGGCATGAAGCCGTCGTTGTCCTCCATCCAGGCGCGCAGCGCGGCGGGCGTCCAGACGATGCCGGAGGCCTCGAGCGCAATGGAATAGTCGTAATTCTCGACACTTCCGGCAGCGCGGTGCAGCACGTTCTCGAGCGGCGGACCATAGGACGGGTCGGTGGCGTTGGGGGCGTGGCAGCGGCGGCATTCCGCGTCGAAAAGCGTCTTGCCCGCCGTGACCTTCACCTCCTCGAAGGTGTCGGCGCAGGCGGGGGCGGCTGCGAGCAGCAGGGCGAGGGTGGGTAGAATGCGGGCCATGTCGGTCTCCTTTGCACGGTTCGGAGACAGGGTAGGGCCGCGCCTGAGGGCCGGACTTGATGCACGTCAACCGGAAGGGGTGCGGCGTCTCGTGCTTTGGTCGTACGACCTTTTGCGCGCCGGGGCCGCGATCAGAAGGCGGGCGCGTATTTCCAGTCGTCGGCGTCCGGCGTGACCTCGGCCGGGTCGTAATCCGCCGCCGCCAGCCGCTGTGCCACATCCAGTCCCTGCGCCGCCGCCATGTCGACCAGCGCCCGGCCGCGCGCCTCGTCCCGCGCGATGCCATGGCCGCGGAGCAGGTCGAGCCCGTGGTTGAACTGGCCCACCGGATCGCCGGCCTCGGCCGCGCGCCGGTCCCATTCGGCGGCCGCATCCGGGTTGTATTCGCCGCCCAGCCCGTTGTTGTCGAGCTGGCTCATCCAGGTCATCGCCCCGGTCCAGCCCTGGTTGGCGCAGTTCTCGAACAGCGCGCGCGCCGCCGCGTGTTTGCCGGACTTCGTCAGCATGTAGCCCGAGGCACAGAGCACCATGCCCGTCTCGCCGCGTTCGGCGCGCTCCAGCATGCTGCCCCATGTCATCTCGTCGGGGTTCAGCGTGCCGTATTCGTCTGCCAGCGCGGGCGTGGCAAGCAGGAGGGCAAGGGCGGTGGCGCGGATCATGTCTGGGTCTCCTCGAAGGGGTCAGGACTTGCGTCGGATCAGCCCGCGCGCCGGGTCGTACCCCCAGAGCGCGAGCACGGTGAAGACGGCGGTGGCGACCAGCGTCCACAGGAGCGCCCATGGCGAGAAATCGACATGCAGCGCGAAGCGGATCAGTTCGACAGCGTGGGTGAAGGGGTTCAGGCGGCAGATCCAGTAGAGGATTTCCGAGGATTCCTGCATCTTCCAAAGGGGATAGAGCGCGGAGCTCAGGAAGAACATCGGGAAGATGACGAAGTTCATCACGCCCGCGAAGTTCTCGAGCTGCTTGATGAAGGACGAGAGCGCCAGCCCGAGCGACCCCAGCATCAGCCCGGCCAGCACGAGCGCCGGAAGGATGGTCACATAACCCAGTGGCGGATGGTCGATCCCGAAGAGCGCTGCGATGGCCAGGAAGGCGTAACACTGCAGGATGCCGATGAAGGTCGCCCCGCAAAGCTTTGAAAACAGGAGATACCATCGCGGCAGGGGCGCAGTCAGCAAAAGCCGCATGGACCCCATCTCGCGGTCGTAGACAAGGCTCAGCGACGATTGCATCCCGTTGAACAGCAGGATCATCCCGCAAAGGCCGGGCACGATGTAGGTCTCGTAGGTGATGTAGGTCTGGTAGGGCGGGATGATCGACAGCCCCAGCGCCGCGCGGAAGCCCGCGGCAAACACCAAGAGCCAGACAAGCGGACGCACGAGGGCGGCCAGGAACCGCTCTCTCTGGTGCACGAACCGCAGAAGCTCGCGCGCGGCGATGGCGCGGAAGGCGGGCCAGAGCGGGATGCGGGACGAAGCGCTCATGCCTCCACCCCGGTGGCGTTCAGGAACCAGTCCTTCAGCGACGCGCCAGCAGTCAGCTCGTCGGCCCGGCCGCGCGCGCGGATCTGGCCGCGGTGCAGCAGGATCACGTCGTCGGAGGGCCGCACCTCGTCGGTGAGATGGGTGGCCCAGAGCACGGTCAGCCCGTCCGCTGCCAGGTCATGCACGTGATCGGTGATGGCCGAGCGCGCCTGCGCGTCCAGACCGACGGTGGGCTCGTCGCAGAGCAGCACGGCGGGATCGTGCACAAGCGCGCGGGCGATCTCCGTCCGCCGCCGGTGGCCGCCATTCAGCGCGCGCACCCGCTCGCCCGCGCGTTCCAGCATCGAGAGCCGGTCGAGCGCCGCCGAGATCCGCCCGTCGGCGTCCTTGCCCGAAAGCCCGTGCAGCGCCGCGAAATACGCAAGGTTCTGCCGCACCGTCAGGTCGAGGTCGAGCGTCGGCTGCTGGAACACCACGCCCATCTTGGCCAGTGCCGCGCGCGGCGCCGCCGCCATGTCGTGCCCCGCGACGGAGATCCGCCCGCTCGGGGAGGTGAAGAGCCGGGTCATCAGCGCAAAGAGCGTCGACTTGCCCGCGCCATTCGGGCCGAGGAGGGCGGTGAACCGCCCCGGTTCGGCCGAGAAACTCACGGCGTCGAGCGCCTGTTTCGCACCGTAGGAGAAGGAAAGATCGGAAACGGTCAACATGATGGGCAGAATGATAGCGTCATGCACCGGGTTGCAAGCGCGACCCTCGTATCACTCCGACGCATCCCTGCCTTCATCTTGGCAAAAATACCTCGGGGGAGCGCCGAAGGCGCGGGGGCAGCGCCCCCTCCGCCCCGTCCGTCTGCCGCACCGGCCAGTCTGGCAGCAATCGCGGGCGCGGGCAGCGCCCGCGCCGGGGCGACGGACGGCAGTCCGGCGCAACCTTCCGCCGCAGGCTTCACTCCGTGGGCCGGAAGGCCGCGCCCCAGGGGAAGCGGCCCACCTTGATGGTCTTCAGCGCCTTGCGCTCCGCCACGTCGACCACCGTCACGTCGCCCGAGACGCCGTTGGTGGTGAACAGCAGCGACTTGTCCGCGTTGAACGCCATGTGCCAAACCCGGCGGCCGACGAGGATATAGTCCTCGACCTCGTAGGTCTCGGCGTTCACCACGGAGAGGTGGTTCGACGGTCCCAGCGCCACGAAGGCGTGGCTGTCGTCGGCGGTCAGCTCGAAGCCCACGGGCTGGACCTTGTCGGGGTGCACACCCTTGATCTCGAAGCCGAACTTGGCCTTCTCGGTCTGCGTCGCCACGTCGAAGACCGACACGGTGCCGCCGATCTCGGCGCTGACCCAGAGCTCGGTCCCGTCCTTGACGAATTCCGCGTGCCGCGGCCGGGAATCGACCAGTGTGTTGGCAAAGAGTTCCTGCGTCTCCGTGTCGATCCAGTGCGCCATGTTCGTCGTCTCGGAGGTGGTGATGGCGATCTTGCCGTCGGGCGAGACGGCCATGCCCTCGGGCTCGATGCCGACATTGATCTGGGCCACGACAGTGCGGGTTTCGGTATCGACGACCGTGGTGATCGCGTCGTCCTCGTTGGCGATGTAGAGGTGGCGGTTGTCGGGGTGCAGGACGAACTGTTCCGGGTCCTCGCCCGAGGGCAGGTCGTGCAGGATCTCGCCCGAGACCGGGTCCATGACCTGCACCGCGTCGCTGTCCGAGGCGCAGATGTAGACCACGGAATAGTCGTGGCTGAAGGTGATGCCGCGCGGGCGCTCTCCGGTCGGGATTGTGCGGGTGACTTCCATCGTCCCGATATCGATCACCGACACGGTGTTGTCCTTCTCGTTCGTCACCCAGATCTCGTCCGCCGTGGCGGCGTGGGACAGCAGGAGGGCTGCGAGGAGCGGTGTGTATTTCATGGTCGTGTCCTTGCGGTGTCTGCGGGGGCCGGGTGCCCTTGCCGGTGGCGTGCGCCCCGGCGGGGGCGTGGCATTTCAGGTATTTGGGCCAAGATGAAGGTCAGGGTCCGGGCCGGGATGGCGAGTGTGTCGCGGCGGGTCAGCCGGCGAAGGCGGTGCAGCCGCTTTCGGGGGCGTCGAGGCCCAGCGTGTCGAGTTCCGAGACCGGGTGCAGGAACCCTTCGAGCGGGGCGTCGGCGACCAGTGCGCCGCGGTGGGTGAGCGGGATGGACTGGCGCAGCTGGCCGTTCCACGGCCGGAAGGTCAGCGGCCGGCCCTTGAAGCCGCCGAGTTCGAAGGCGTCGCCCAGCATGTAGGCCCTGAGGTCCGGCGCGGCGGTCGCGCCGGAGCGGGTGACCGCCTCGCCGATGGCGCGGACCGCGGCCCAGGCGGCATAGTCGCGGGGCAGCATCTCGCGCCCCGTGGCCCTGGTGAAACGTGACTGGAGCTGGGCCGCGCCCCATTGCTCGACCGCAGGCGACCAGGCGGCGGGCATCAGCCCCTCGCTGCCCGCGACCGGGCGCGGCATCCAGGTGTTGTAGGGGATGTAGCGGGCGAAATCGTTCGTTTCGTCCGCGGCGATCAGCACGTCGTACTTGCCCAGTTGCTGGGTCAGCAGCGGCACCTCGGCGGCGGCGCTGCGGCGCAGGTCGGCGTCGAAGGTCCATTCGGCGGTGCGGCGGATCGAGAGGCCGAACTTCTTTGCCGAGGCGCGGTAGCTTTCTGCCAGCGCCTTGTCGCCGGGTTTCGGGCCCTCGATCATCACCAGCGCGGTCCAGCGTCGCATCACGAAGAACTGCATGAGCGCGTCGGTCAGCATGGCGCGCGAGGGCAGGGCGTGCAGCACGTTGGCGCGGCAGTCGGCGCCGCGCAGCGCGGTTTCGGGCGCGGCGGTGTTGAAGAGGAGCGCACCCGCGGTGTCGGGCATGTCGGCGGCCTGCAGGAGCGTGTCGGCGGGGGCGTCGATCACGAGGAGGTCGGTTTCGGCCAGAGCCGCCTCCACCGCGCCGGCGAAGTCGCCGTCCGGCGCCACCGAATGCTCGGTCAGCGTCCAGGTCTGGCCCATGAAGGTGCCGGTGGTGGCGTTGTCGGCGATCCCCAGGCGCGCGCCTGCGATGCCGAGGTCGTCGGGCACGGGGTCGAGGTTCGACAGGGTCGGGGGCAGCTCGACCTCCTGCCGGAGCCAAGCAACGCGGATCTCTGCCGCCCAGATCGGGCTTGCCGACAGCAGCACGGCTGCCGCCGCCGCTAGGATCGTGCGCATCCTGTCCTCCCTCAGCCGCTCACCCGGAAAGGATCGGGGTTGCGGGCCGCGCCCTCAATACGACCAAGGTCTTGCGGGGCCGCCCGTCGCGCCACGAAAGTCCAATGGTGCGGCGGCGCGGCGCTGGCTTATCACCATCGGCAGACGCGATGAGATCACCCCGGACGGGAGGAGGAAACGATGAAGACCTTTGCGATGACGGCCCTTGTGAGTGTGCTGCCGGTTCTGGCTCTGGCCCATGGCGACGTGGCGCCGCAGGCGGTGGACACCACCGGCCTGCCGGAGGTCGGCGAGGAGTGGCTGACAGAGAACCCCTACCGTGCGGAGGCTGCGGGAGAGGAAGTCTGGGACAAGGCGGTGAAGATCGGCGCCTCCGGCTACAACCAGAACTGTGCGCGCTGCCACGGGCTCGAGGTGATCTCGGGCGGGCTGGCGCCCGACCTGCGCTTCCTGGAGGCGGAGGAGTACGGCGACGAGTGGTTCATCGAGCGCTTCCGCCACGGCTACACCCAGAACGGCACCACCAAGATGCCGGCCTTCGGCGAGCTTCTGGGGCAGGAGGCGGCATGGGCGATCCGCACCTACGTGGAGACCCGCCCCGACGACGATTCCATGGCCGGGGTGGCCGACGAGCTGAAGGGCCTGCGCGACCAGCTGGACGCGCTGTCGACCGGATCTGGCGATGCGGACGGCGAGGCGATCAAGGCGGAGCTGACCGAGATCGCCGCCGGGATCGAGACCATGTCCGGCGCGCCGGTGGCCGACAGTGCCGCCAGCCGGGCGGCGGCCTTCATCGACGGGACCGAGGAGGGCTATCGCCACGCGGCAGAGGCCTTGACCATCGGGCTGTCGGCTGCACACTGAGCGCGAACGGCCTTCGGGGAGGAGTGGCATGGTTCGACATGCGGGTGTTCTGAACACCGTCGGCAGGGGGCTGCGCGCCCTTTTGCCCGCCCTGGTACCGGGTGTGGTGGCCGGCGCGCTGCTGGCCGCCGGCACCACCGTGGCCCGCGCCGCCGATCCCTGCGCCGACTACGTGCCGCAGCCCAAGCCGCAGAACGCAGGCCGCGACATCGTCGGCCAGGACCTCGACACGATCCGCGAGCGGGGCTCGATGACCTTTGCGGTCTACGAGGATCATGCGCCTTATTCCTGGGAAGAGAAGGGCGAGGCGAAGGGCATCGATGTCGACGTGGCAAAGCTGGTGGCGGAGTTCATCGGCGTGACGCCGGTGATCCGCTTCGTCGCCGCTGGAGAGAACCTCGACGCCGATCTGCGGCACAACGTCTGGCAGGGCGGCATCGTCGGCGGGGCGGTGTCGAACGTGATGATGCGCGTGCCCTACGACTCGGCCTTCCGCTGCCGGGTGGAGCAGGTGGTCTTTCCCGGCCAGTACCAGGAGGAACACATCGCCATTGCCTACCGCGCGGCGGAGTATCCCGACGGCGGGCCGGTCCCGGCCTACTTCCGCTTCGACACGGTCGCGGTGGAGAACGATTCGATCTCGGACTTCTACCTGACGAGTTTCGCGGGTGGCCAGACGGCGGCAGGCGTGCGACGGTATCCCACGATGGAGGCGGCGATGGCGGCGCTGAACGCGGGGGAGACGATGGCGGCGATGGGGCCGCTGGCCCAGCTCGAGTTTTTCCGGGGTGAGGGCGTGGCGATCCACGAGCCGCCGCTGGCGGGGCTGGCAAAGGCGCACTGGCCAATCGGAACGGCGGTGCATTTCGCGTGGCGGCCACTGGGATACGAAGTCGAGGACGCGATCTCTGCGGCGATGGCCGACGGCCGGATCGCGGGGATCTTCGAAAGATACGGACTGACGCACAATCCACCGGAATGGTGATGTTATCAATTGGTCTAATATGCCCGACGGGCGCTGCGCGCCTAGGCTGGCGCCGGAGAGAGAGGACAAACCCATGCAAATGAGCGATTCCCGTACGATCAAGGCCCCCCGCGAGGTGGTCTGGGAAGCGATCCTGAACCCCGAGGTGCTGAAGGCCTGCGTGCCCGGCTGCACCGAGATGTCCGGCTCTGCCGAGGAGGGGTTCGAGGCGACCGTGGTCCAGAAGGTCGGCCCCGTGAAGGCGACCTTCAAGGGACAGGTGAACCTCGAGGACATGGATGCGCCGAACACCGTCAAGCTGGTGGGTGAAGGCAAGGGTGGTGCAGCGGGCTTTGCCAAGGGCAGCGCCGTGGTGAAGCTGGAAGAGGCCGAGGACGGCACGCTTCTGACCTACGACGTGGACGCCAGCGTCGGCGGCAAGCTCGCGCAGCTTGGCAGCCGGATCATCGACGGTTTCGCCAAGAAGATGGCCGACCAGTTCTTCTCCAACTTCCAGGAGGCGGTCGAAGGCCCCTCCGATCCCGACGCCGCGCCCGAGACGGAGGCCGACGACGGCAAGAAGAAGGGCTGGTTCAAGCGGATGGTGTCCAACTGATCCGCCGATCAAATCCGCACTCCGGGGTGGGTGCATTCTGTGACAAACGATTTTCCAGGGAGGGAAACGATGGTTGAAGTGACGATGAAGGTGAACGGCAAGTCCGTCACCAAGTCGGTCAAGGGCAACACGCTCATGACGGAGTTCCTGCGTGAGGAGCTGCGCCTGACCGGGACCCACGTGGGCTGCGACACCTCGCAATGCGGCGCCTGCACGATCCACGTCAACGGGCTGCAGGTGAAGGCCTGCACCATGTTCGCCGCCGAAGCCGACGGCGCCGAGGTCGGCACGATCGAGGGGCAGGCGGCCCCGGACGGGACGCTGAACACGATCCAGCAGGCGTTCCAGGACTACCACGGGCTGCAGTGCGGTTTCTGCACGCCGGGCATGGTGATGGCTGCGGCTGCGCTGCTGAAGGACAACCCGAAGCCGACCGAGGCCGAGGTGCGTCACCACCTCGAGGGCAACATCTGCCGCTGCACCGGCTACCACAACATCGTCCGCGCCATCCTCGCGGCCTCCGGGCAGGACGTGCCCGCGGTCGCCGCCGAGTGATTTCGGAAGGTGCGTGTGAACACGCACCCTGCACCTGAACAATTTCCGTAGGGTGCGTGATTTCACGCACCATTCCCAGGGAGGAATAAATGCCGAAGGATCATGGCATCGGCGCAAGCCAGAAGCGGCGCGAGGACGTGCGCTTCCTGACCGGAGCCGGTCAGTACACCGACGATATCAACGTCTACAACCAGGCGTATGTCTATTTCCTGCGTTCCGACGTGGCCCACGGGAAGATCAATTCGATCAACACCGAGGCCGCCGCCGGCATGCCCGGCGTCGTCCGCATCTTCACCGGTGCCGACTTCGAGGGCGTCGGCGGTCTGCCCTGCGGCTGGCAGGTGACCGACAAGCACGGCGAAGTGATGAAGGAGCCGCCGCACCCGGTGCTGGCGCAGGGCAAGGTCCGTCACGTCGGTGACCCGATCGCCGCGGTCGTGGCGGACACGCTGGAGGAGGCGCGCACCGCCGCCGAGGCCATCGAGCTCGACATCGAGGAACTGCCCGCCGTGGTGAACATGGCGGCCGCGCTGGAGTCCGGTTCCGCCAAGGTGCACGACGAGCTGTCGGACAACCTCTGCTACGACTGGCAGTTCGGCTCCGACCCGGCAGAGACGCAGGCGGCCTTCGACAGCGCCGCGCATGTGACGACGCTGGAGCTGACCAACAACCGCCTCGTCGCCAACCCGATGGAGCCGCGCGTGGCCGTGGGCGAGTACAACCGCGCCAACGACGAATCCACGCTCTACACCACCTCGCAGAACCCGCACGTGATCCGCCTGCTGATGGGCGCCTTCGTCCTCGGCATCCCGGAGCACAAGCTGCGCGTCGTGGCGCCCGACGTGGGCGGCGGCTTCGGCACGAAGATCTTCCACTACGCCGAAGAGGCCTTTGTCACCTTCGCCTCGCGGCAGCTGAACCGCGCGGTGAAGTGGACCTCCTCGCGCTCCGAGGCGTTCATGTCCGACGCCCATGGCCGCGACCACGTCACGACCATCGAACTGGCGCTGGATGCGGACAACAACTTCACCGCCGTGCGCACCAACACGATGGCCAACATGGGCGCGTACCTGTCGACCTTCTCGTCGTCGGTCCCGACATGGCTGCACGGCACGCTGATGGCGGGCAACTACAAGACGCCGCACGTGCTGGTGAACGTGAAGGCGGTCTTCACCAACACCGTGCCGGTCGACGCCTACCGCGGCGCGGGCCGCCCGGAGGCAACCTACCAGCTGGAGCGGATCATCGACAAGGCCGCGCGCGAGCTGGGCGTCGATCCCATCGCGCTCCGCCGTCAGAACTTCATCACCGAGTTCCCGTACCAGACGCCGGTGGCCGTGGTCTATGACACCGGCGACTACGTCGCGACGATGGACAAGATGGAAGAGCTGATGGACCTCGGCAACTTCGAGTCGCGCCGCAAGGAAAGCGAAGCGAAGGGCAAGCTGCGCGGTCTGGGCGTCAACTGCTTCATCGAGGCCTGCGGCATCGCGCCGTCGAACCTCGTGGGGCAGCTCGGCGCTCGTGCCGGTCTGTACGACGCTGCCACCGTGCGGGTGAACGCAACGGGCACCATCTCGGTGCTGGTGGGCGCGCACAGCCACGGGCAGGGGCACGAGACCGCCTTCCCGCAGGTCGTCGCCGAGATGCTGGGCATCGACGAGAACATGATCGACATCGTGCACGGCGACTCCGCCAAGATCCCGTTCGGCATGGGCACCTACGGCTCGCGCTCCATCGCGGTCTGCGGATCCGCCATGGTCCGCGCCACCGAGAAGATCATCAACAAGGCCAAGAAGATCGCCGCCCACCTGCTGGAGGCCGCCGAGGCGGACATCGAGCTGAAGGACGGTCAGTTCTCGGTCGCGGGCACCGACAAGTCGGTCGCCTGGGGGGATGTGACGCTCGCCGCCTACGTGCCGCACAACTACCCGCTCGAGGACATCGAGCCGGGTCTCGAGGAGACGGCCTTCTACGACCCGTCGAACTTCACCTATCCCGCGGGCGCCTATGCCTGCGAGGTGGAGGTCGATCCGGAAACCGGACTGGTCACCATCGAGAAGTTCGTGTCCGCGGACGACTTCGGCAACGTCATCAACCCGATGATCGTCGAGGGCCAGGTGCACGGCGGGATCGCGCAGGGCATCGGGCAGGCGCTGCTTGAGAACTGCGCCTACGACGAGAACGGCCAGCTGCTGAGCGCGTCCTACATGGACTACGCGATGCCGCGCGCCGACAACCTGCCGATGCTCGACAGCTATCTCGTGGACCACTCCTGCCAGACGCCCTGCACCCACAACCCGCTGGGCGTGAAGGGCTGCGGCGAGGCCGGGGCCATCGGCTCTCCGCCGACGGTGGTGAACGCGGTGATCGACGCGCTGCAGTCGGGTGGCCACAAGGTGGAGCACATCGACATGCCGGTGTCGCCGGGCCGCGTCTGGGCCGCGATCAACGGCTGAATGGAGAGCGCCGGGGGGCTGTCTGCCCCCCGGACCCCCCGAAGGTATTTTTGCCAAGATGAAGGTGGATGGCCTTCATGAGCGGCAGAGGAGGAAACAAGATGTATTCATTCGATATCGTTCGGCCGACGTCCGTGGCCGATGCCGTGTCGGCGCTGGGGCAGGAGGACGCGCAGCCGCTGTCCGGCGGCCAGACGCTGATCCCGACACTGAAGCAGCGGCTGGCGATGCCGTCCGTGCTGGTGAGCCTGTCGGCCATCGACGAGCTGAAGGGCGTGTCGTCGGACGGCGGCGTGCTGACCGTCGGCGGCGGCACCACCCATGCGACGGTGGCGGCAGAGGCCGGGGCCTATCCGGCGCTGGCGTCGCTGGCCGGCCAGATCGGTGACCCGGCGGTGCGCAACCGCGGCACCATCGGCGGGTCTCTGGCCAACAACGATCCCTCGGCCTGCTATCCGGCGGCGGCGCTGGGGTCGGGGGCGACGATCGTCACCAACACCCGCGAGATCGCGGCCGACGACTATTTCCAGGGCATGTTCACCACGGCCCTCGAGGAGGGCGAGCTCGTCACCGCGGTGAAGTTCCCGATCCCGGAGAAGGCGGCCTACATCAAGTTCCAGCAGCCCGCGTCGAGGTTCGCGCTGGTCGGCGTCTTCGTATCCAAGGGCGCGGATGGGGTGCGGGTGGCCGTGACCGGGGCCTCCGAGGAAGGCGTGTTCCGCTGGAGCGAGGCGGAAGAGGCGCTGTCGGGCGACTTTTCGGCCAGCGCGGTCGAGGGGCTGTCGGCGCCGTCGGGCGAAGGGATGATCTCTGACCTGCACGGCAGCGGTGCCTATCGTGCGAGCCTGGTGAAGACCCTGACGAAGCGGGCGGTGGCCAAGGCCAACGGCTGATCCTATCGGGTTCGAGTTCTGGAAGCTCCCGGTCCTGCGGCCGGGAGTTTTCTTTTTTAGTGGGGTTCAGAGCGTGCGGAGGTTGCCGTCCCTGTCCACCAGCGTGATGCGGAGGAGGTCGGCGTCGGTCCTGAGCTTTTCGAGGCGCGGGACATCCATGAAGACCGCCGCGGTGGAGAGCGCATCGGCGGTCGTGGCATCGCGGGCCTCGATGCTGACGGTGGACCAGAGGGGGTCTTGCCCCTGCGGCCCGAGGATGTGCGCGTTGGCACCGAGGCGCAGGGCGCCGGGGCTGGAGGTGGCGCGGGCGGCGTTTTCGAGCGTCAGGTGACCCAGAGATCCGTGGTCCGGATCTTCGAGGGAGAGCCGGAAGGGTCCACCGATGGCCGCCTGTTCGCCGATGTCGATCAGCGCTTTTGTGAAGCCGCGCCCGGCGAGGGAGGCGCGGATCAGGTCGGTGGCGAAGCCTTGGGCGATGCCGTTCAGGGTGAGTTGCTGACCCGGGTCCAGACAGGTGCCCTGTGCCGTGCGGCGCACTCGGTGCCAGCCGAGGAGGGCGCGGGCGGGCGCGGTTTCGCGGCCTTGGGCCAGGGCCTGCCAGAGCGGTTGCACCGTCGGATCGAAGAGGCCGTCCGTCAGCGTATGCGCCCTGTCGCAGGCGTCAATCAGCGCATCGAAACGGGCGTTGGGTGCAAGAAACCCGCCTCCGTTCAGGCGGAAGAGGGCCGAATTCGGGCGGTAGAGGCTGAAGAGGCTTTCGATCTCGTCGAGTTGCGCGGGGAGGTCGGCCAGGGCCGCCTGTGTCTCCGTGCGCGGGCCGGTCAGGGTGACGGAAACCTCGGCTCCGAGGGCGCGGCCCTGCCATGTGGAGGCGAAGGCGTGGCGCGGCGCGCAGGCGAAGGCAGCGGCGAGGGTGAGGACGCGGCGGCGGCTGAGAAGGGGCAGGGTCATTCGGCGGGCACCTCGTTGGGATGTCCGGTGACGCGCGGCGGGCGCTTGGTGGAACGGGCCTTCAGGATCAGCGGAACGCATTGTCGCGCATCGTCGTGGATCGTCACGCAGTCGAGGCACTGGAAACACTCGTCATACTGGATGGCGCCGGTCTTTCGGATGGCGCCGTAATTGCATTTCACGGTGCAGAGCTGGCAGGGAGAGCCGCATTCGACCCGGCGCGGAATCCAGCGGCGCAGGCGCAGGGTGCCACCAATCGCCATGAGCGCGCCGAGCGGGCAGAGGTAACGGCAGAACCCCTTGAAAGTGAAGAGTGCGAGGAACAGCCAGAAGGCGGCGTAGGCAACGTAATACCATTCACGCAGGAAGAAGGTGGTGATGGCGGTCTTGAAGGGCTCGATCTCGGCCGCCTTGTCCATGTGGCCGGGGACGATCACGGTCACGGCGACGAGCCCGGCCAACGCCACGTATTTCAGTTTCTTCAGCCGGTGGTCCCATGTGCGCGACGGTTCCAGGCGCGGAAGATGCAGGAAACGCCCGATATGATGCGCGAACTCCTGCAATGCACCGAAGGGGCAGAGCCAGCCGCAGAAGAGCCCACGGCCCCAGAGGAGGAATCCGAGGATCACCGCCCCCCAGATCATCAGCGAGAAGGGGTCGTAGAGCAGGAAGGCGAAATGCCGGGTGGAGAGCGCCGCCTGCAACGTGGCAAGCGGCGTCACGATGGAGAGCTGCCCCTGTCCCCACCAGCCGATGAATCCCGTGACGAAGGCGAGGATGGTCAGCCGGACGGGTGTGAAGACACGCAGCCCGGCGAGGCGGCTTTGCGCGAAGAACAGGACGGGCAGGAGGAGCGCCAGGAAAGCCGCCAGAACCATCAGGTCGTCGGCGCGGTTGCGGATCGCCTCTTCGAAGGGGGACAGGCGCCGCGTCTGGCCGGGACGGACAAAGAACCGCTCATCGGTTGTGACCTGCGCCTCGATCGTGACGGAGCCGACCTGCGGCTGGAAGACGCCATGCTCGCGGATGGCCTGCACCGTAAAGGTCCACGGCGCGGCCGGGTTGAAGCCGAGCCGTCGGTCGGTGCGCAGGATCATCGCGGTGCCGTCGTGCAGCGCCTCGGGCACCTGATCCGACAGCTGTACGAAGAGGTCGGCGTCGCGCAAGGCCACGGGGAAGCCGTTCTGGTCCGCGCCCAGCCAGTCGGGCGCGGTGTTGCGGACGAAGTCGGGCGAGACGAGGCCGTGGCGCGCGGTCTCGACCACCAGGATCGGTTCGTCGAAGGTGGATATCTCGCGGAAGCGGTCGAGCTCGCGCAGCGTGCCCTCGGACAAGAGCGCGCGGGCGATGGAACGCGGACCCAGATCGGCGATCCAGAGATCGAGGTAGGGCGCGTCGGGATCGGCGCTGGCTTCGGGATCGTCGTTGGCCCAGAGCGTGCCCTCGAACAATGCCTCGATTTCCCCGTTGGTCAGGGTTTTGTGCGTCAGAAGCCCGTTTTCGTTCAGCGAGTCCCACGTCAGGTCCTCGTCTATGTCGGGGTTGGGATAGGCGGGCGGCCCGGAACTGATGCCGCCCATCTTCTCGCGTGCGACCTGCAGCGCGGCGGCAAGGATCGATTCGTGCGCGATGCGGACCGATGCGGTCGCCTTCGTCACCCCGTCGAGGTAGACCAGACCGCTGCCGTCAGACGCGCCGCCGTAAGGCGTGCCGACCACGAGGCTGTCGGAAATGGAATGGCCGCGGTACTGCTCCATGAAGGCGTGGAACGGCGCCTCGCCCAGGCCGGAGACGAAGATCGGCTCGTTGTGGGTCAGGAGTTGCACGTCGAGAAAACGGCCCTCGAGATCCAGCACCACGAGCGCGTTGATCGGCGCGCCGGAGAAGCCGGGCAGGGGGGCCATCGGTTCCGTCTGGAAGACATAGCCCGCCTGCGCGCCGCCGGAATTCAGCAGCTCATAGACGCCGTTGTCGGAGATCTGCGCACCCATCGACATGGGCGCACGGATATGCGTGGCGAGTTCCTCGGGCGAGAGAACCTCGGCCAGAGCGATGACCGCGCTGGCAAGCCAGAGCGCGGCGGCGATGATGAAACGTCCTCCCATGGGCGGCACGTTAGGCGCGGCAAGGGACGTGCGGAATTCGACCTTGGTGGGGGGCTTTGGCAGGGGAATGTCTGGTAGGCCCGGCAGGATTGCCAGTTCCTATTCTCTCCAATCGCTTAGCAAGGTGAACCGCCAAAAATCGAGTATTGAAACCATTGGCGAAATTCATTCTGCGGCGAACCTGAAACCCACTGGTAAGGCAAGGAAAAACCCCGGTGCGCTGGCGGGCGCGACCGAGGTTTCAAAGGCTTACGAAGCAGGTCAGCTTCCCCGGAAGAATACCCCGAAAGGCACCCGCGTTGCAATCGTCAAAGCGGCCCGAGCCATTGCCAAGGCGCTTGTCGTAGGCATCAGCGCAGAGCGCGCGGCTGGGCTGGTCACGATCTTCTCGGCCCGTTTGGACGAAGATCAGAAGGCAGGCATCGCCTACGCGGCCCTGCGCAGCATGAGCAGCCAAGAAACCGCCTATCAGGTGGCGTCTCTGGCTGTCTTCGGCCCCGTCCAGGCGGAGGTAGCGCAATGACCTACCACTGCCCTGCCTTCGCGCCTGCTGACGAACTTGAGCGTCTTCTCTTCCACATGCCGACCATTGCCGAGAAATCGGAGAACCAATGGCCGCGCAGCTTTGCGCAATCCATCGTCCGCCAGTCCAGGCGGCGCGGCTGGAAGCCTTCCACGAAGCAACTGTCCATGATGCGCCGCTTGGTCTCCGACCTGTTCGTGCATGGCTACGAAGGGGGCGACACCGACGTGCTGGAATAGCCGTGTGCATGGTGCGGTGCTGAGGCCCCGCGCCATACCATTATAGGTTTATGCGCGGTTTTCTCCTGTCACGTCACGCAATGAGCATGACGCCAAAAAAGACCATGCCACGGTTTGCCGCCTTCCCGTGCCAAAGGTGGCTATTTGCCGGGGACTCACCCGACCCGCTCTCCATCCGGCTCCGTCTAGGGGAGGGCAGAAACGCGACTACGATACCCACCGGCGGTCAATGCGACCGGGGACTGGGGCAAGGGCAACCCGTCTCGCCTAGTGCTGGACGCCTTGTCACCGGGGCAGGTTCAAATCCTGCGGGGAAGCGGCTGGCCCCCGAGACAGGGCATCGCGTGGATACGGCAAAGGAAGCGACGGGCCTTTCCCTGCATGACGGGGGGAAGGAGCGGGTGGCGGACGTGTGCCTTGTGAAAAAAGAGGCATCGATCTGTCGAAACGAGGACGCAGACGTTTGCTTTGTAAGGGAAATCTGATATGATCTTTCTTGCTCGAAGGGACGCAGCGCAGGCGAATGCCGCGCATCACGCGAAACCCACCGAAGCGCGAATGATACCCGCCCGCAAGGCCGAGCCTGCGGAAAGGGACGCCCGACCAGGGCATGACAACCGCGCAAATTCGGTGATCTTCTCATGAGCAACCAACACGAAACAAAATTCCTTTGCGCGAAGATCGCGCCAGATCCCGATACAGGGTCAATCTCTGGCTACGGGGCGATTTTCGGCAACAAGGACCAAGGCGGGGATATCGTCGCCGCGGGCGCATTCCGGGCAAGCCTTGCCGCAGGACGACCGGTCAAGATGCTCTGGCAGCACGACCCCAACAAGCCCATTGGCGTTTGGGACGAGGTGTCAGAAGACACGCGCGGCCTGAGGGTCAAAGGGCGCGTCATTACCGAGACCGAGGCGGGCCGGGAAGCCATGGCGCTTGTACGCGCTGGAGCGATCAACGGCCTGTCCATCGGTTACAGAACCAAGATGACGCAGCGCGGCACTGACGGGGCACGGATCATCACCGAGGCGGAGCTCTGGGAGGTGTCCCTCGTCACGTTCCCGATGAATGAGCAGGCGACCATTACGGATGTGAAGCGGCTCACCTGCCAAGCGGACGTGGCACGGCTCCTGAAATCTTCGGGACTGCCAAACCGTGCTGCCGAGAAGATCGCATCGGGCGGATGGCCTGCCCTGCGCGGCGATGAACTCACAGAATCCGAAACCAAGAACATCGCGGCGTTGCTGACGCGCGCGGCAAGCAATCTGAAAGGTTGAACCGATGGAAACCAACGAACTGATCACTGCCGTCGAAGGCATCAAGACCGCTACCGATGGCTTTGGCAAGAAACTGGCCGAACTGGCCGAGATCAAGAGCAGGATTGAACGGATGGAAACGGCTATCAATCGCCCTGGCGGCGGCGTTCCGGGCCGCGTGCACGACCCGCGCAGCGATGCCAAGGCGCAGATGCTCCATTTCATGCGCACCGGCAACGGCCTTGAGGCAGTCGATACCAAGCAGCTGCAGGGCAATATCGGGGCATCCGGCGGCTTCGCCGTCCCGGAGCAAATTGACGCAATGATCGTTGACCAGATTGCGAACATCTCGCCCGTGCGGCGCGTGTCACAGGTCGTTTTGACCTCCTCGCCCGACTATGTGAAGTTGATCGGTGTACGCGGCACCGGCACCGGATGGACCAACGAGACCGGGACCAGGAGCGAGACGGCAACCCCGCAGATGGCGGCGGTTCGGCCCTCAATGGGCGAAATCTACACCTACGGCACCGTGACCCGGCACCTGCTGGAAGACGCGGCCTTCAACATCGAGGCTTGGCTGATCGAGAACATCGTGACTGAGTTCGCGGTGGAAGAAGGCGCGGCTTTCGTAACTGGCAACGGGGTGAACAAGCCCACCGGCTTCCTCGCGGGTGATGCGCCTGTGGCCGATGGAGACGCAACCCGCGACTTTGGCGTGCTGCAATACATCCCGACCGGGGCAAGCGGTGCGTTTGCGAGCAGCAACCCGGACAACGTGCTGTACGACGCTATCGCGGCGCTCAAGCCCGGATACCGGGCGGGCGCGGTGTGGATGATGAACAGCACAACCGCCGCAGCGGTGCGCAAGATGAAGGACGCAGACGGGCGCAGCCTGTGGGCTGACAGCCTGGCCGAGGGGCAGCCCGCGCGCCTGCTGGGCTATCCGGTAGAGATTGCGGAGGACATGCCCGACATTGGCGCAAACTCCCTCGCTATCGCCTTCGGCAACTTCACGCGGGGATACCTCATCACCGACCGTGCAGGGATGACCATGATCCGGGACGAGGTGACGCGCCCCGGCTTCGTGAAGCTGTACGCGGCCAAGCGAGTGGGCGGTTCCGTATCGGACAGCAATGCAATCAAGCTGATCAAGTTCGCGGGCAGCTGATGAAATCCGCGCAGGCGATTTTTCCTTTTTCCCGCCTGTGTCGAGCGGATCGGAACTTGTTCCGGTTCGACCAAGCGGCGGCGCTTCTCGTCCAGAGCGCCGCCGCCACCTATCAACCACGGGGGGGGCGGGGCAGTCTCCACAGCCTTTGGCCGAGGGACCGGCGGGGGGAGCCTTTTTCCCGCATTCACAATTCAGGAGGTTTGACCATGGCACGACCTAGGATACCTAAGGCAGTCGCCAAGATCACCGGCGCAGACGAACGCAGCCCGGGCCGCTTCAAGGATCGAAGCGAGCCGGAGGTTTCCGGGCTCGGGCCTGCACCGCAACGTTTGACGGATGCGCAGCGGGAGATCTGGGACGAGTTCAAGGCTGATTTTCCGTGGCTTGGCCGGTGCGACCGTTCCCTTGTGGAAAGTGCTGTTCACCTCTTGGGCCTGCTGCGCGAGCTGGGGCGGGAGGCACCGATCAGCCTGCACGCGCAGCTCCGCCTTTGTCTCAGTTCGATGGGTGGCACGCCGGTTGACCGAGGCAGGGTGTCGCCGTTGGCAGATGATGACGAAGACCCCGCAGGCGAGTTCATCAACTGACCCACAAGCCAAGAAGGACCGGCGGCATGGCCAACGAGACATACATCGCAGCGGCAATCTCAAACGTCGCTCAAGAAGCTGTGGACTTTTCCCTGCAGCAATGCAGGGCGACAGGCAGCGACCCCATAATCGCGCTCATTGGCCTTCGAGACACGGCGGAGGAAATGGTGCGTTGCGCGACTGAGGCGATCCAGCACATCGAGAAGGAGCGCCGAAAATGACGGTCACCGTTGGTGATATCGCTGTCTCTGTCTCTGCCGATATCGGCCCGCTGCAACGTGGCCTTCATAGAGGCGGGCAGAGCGTCAAGAAGTTCGAGCGTGACTTTGACGCCATGGGGGCGCGGATCGCTAATGTCGGCGCTATCGTCGCGGCCAGTGTTGCTGCAGTTGGCGCGGGCGTTCTGCATATGTCGCAGCAGGCCGCGCAGGCCGCCAAGGAGATCCAGACCCTTTCAAACGTCGCCGGGATTGGAACAACCGAGTTCCAAAAGCTGGCGGTAGCGGGCGAGGCTGTTGGCTTCTCCGCCGAGAAGATGGCCGACGTTTACAAGGACGTGAACGACAAGTTCGGCGACTTCATGGCGAACGGTGCCGGGCCGCTCAAGGACTTCTTCGAGAACATCGCGCCGGCTGTCGGAGTGACGGCTGAACAGTTCGCCCGGCTTTCCGGTCCAGAGGCTTTGCAACTCTACGTGTCCTCGCTTGAAAAGGCGGGCCTCACGCAGCAGCAGATGACCTTCTACATGGAGGCTCTGGCAAACGACGCGACGGCCCTACTCCCGCTTCTGCGGAATAACGGTCAGGCGATGCGCCAGTTGGGCGACCAAGCCGAGAAGACCGGGCGCATTCTCTCGGAGGACATGATCCGCAAGGGCGCGGAGCTGGATCGCAAGTTTCAGGAGCTTTCCAGCACGATCCGCACGCAGGCGCTTTCCGCCCTTCTGGACTACAGCGACGAAATCCTGACCCTTGGCCGTTGGGTTTCGGATGTCGCAATCCCGGCGATCACTGGATTTGGTGAGGAATTTGGACGTTTCGCAAAAGCTGTTGCCCCGGCCATTAAGGCGCTTAAGGATTTTATGGCCCAGATCGACAGCGCGCTTTCAAAGGCGTCGGAGTTCCCTGGCTTCGATGCCGTAAAAAACGCCGCGCTTGACGGCATGAACCCGTTCCGACGCGCTAGGCGCGCCATGAATAGCATTACCGAGGTGTTCGGTGGCGGTGGCGGTGACGACGAGGTTCTTAATCTGTCGCTGGACGATGACGGAAACTGGACGGACGACACTTCACCTTCAATCGTTCTTGGTGATCCTCCACCGACTACCCCTCCGGGTTATGTTTACAAGCCGCCCCCAGAGCGTGGCGGCGGCTCCAAGAAAAAAGGCGGCGGGGGCGGCAAGAAGGGCGCAACCCTTTCGCGCGACGATTTCGAGGACTTCGCCAATCAACTCGCGTCTCAGACGGAACAGCTAGAGGCGTGGCGCAAAGACGAGTTGGAGAAGCTGCGCGAGTTCCGCGATGCCAAACTGGCGACGGAACAGGAATACAGCGAAGCTGAGGCCGCGATCATGGCCGAATATTCCGACAAGAAAAAGAAGATCGCGGATGCAGAGCGCGCCGCACTGGTGCAGGCCATGTCTGGCATGTTCGGCGACCTTTCTTCGCTGATGCAGTCCGAGAACAAGAAGCTGTTCAACATCGGCAAGGCGGCGGCGCTTGCGAAGGCCGCAGTTGATGGAGGCGCGGCGGCGGTGGCCGCGTGGGACAAGGGCATGGACATTGGCGGGCCGGGTATGGCCTTGGCATTCTCGACCGCCTCCCTCGCAAAAACCGGCTCACTGATCGCGGGTATCCGTGCGCAACAGATCGGCGGCGGCGACGGAGGCGGATCATTCGGTGGTGGCGGCGGTGGATTCGCTGCCAATGCGGCGCAGCCCCAAGCGCCGCTCCAGGTATCCATGCAGGCCATTGACCCGAATGCGCTCTACTCGGGCGCAGCACTCCAAACCCTGTTCGACCAACTGACGGACGAGGCGGGCGCGCGAGGGCTGCAATTCGTGGGCGTGGCCTGACCAGCTTGAAGAAGTGGCAAAACGCATCCTCGCGCGCAATGCGGAGGGCTGGGGAGCTGCTGAAACACGTGGAGCCGTCCAAAGGTGGGCGCCCATCGGTAGCGATATCAGTTTTACCCGCAAGTCAGTTGCTGAAATGCTGGCCAAGCTGGTGGTCCGCAACGCGATGGGCGCGCCGATCTTGCAACGGTAGAGGGAAAATTAGAAGCCAGCGGCTTAAGACTTGGCGACCTCTCCACCAAAGCTTTCCGGTTCTTCAAAATTTAGAGCAGAAAGTTTCTGTTCTTCTGTCAGAAGAGCGTACAGTCCCAACATCGGTAGGGGAGGTGCTTTCAGCACTTCAGGTTCAGATGCTGGCCTCGCCTGCATCCTAGCCATTCTCTTACCAAATTTCACAACCTTACCCATGTAGTAAGTCATGACAGGCCTCTCTTAAGAACAGGTTCACCGCTTCCGTCGGTACCATCAACAAAACCGAACTTGCTGCGATAAAGTTCCGCCAAATCTCCGTTCAAAGGCTGAAGATGGATTTCTTTTCTACCCAGACGTTGCCCATATGTAGCAGCCAAATCAAGCATTAGTAAGGCCCTGCTCCCCTTAATGTGACAATCTGGCCTCGGGTCTCCTTCAAGGAAGCGTACCAATACCCTACTGGATGACATCTTGATGAGCGACAAGGCGGACAACCTCTCGTTCACATACAGCGCAACAACCTTGTCTTTAACTTCGCGGTGGCGTCTGGCGATCTCTGCCCAGTCCCAGCCTCCATCACTATGCCGATCCTCGTTAACCCATTGAGAAATAAAGTCTTCCTCGACTGACCTCGACCAGAGCCTAAAAGTGTACTTTGCCTTGATGTGAGGCATCATGTTTTTGTAAGAGGACTGCACCGCATCCGTCCAAGCGGTTGCAGCCCTTGCTTTCGCTCTCGCGACCTCACTGCCCAATTCATCATCTCCAACGCACGCCGAATCTATCGGAGTTCCGATCTAGCACCGATCGAGCGTTGACTGATCGTCCTTCTTGTGGGACACATGATCTTGCATAACGTCGCTGCTCGACAGCGATTATCTTTACGGGGCCCGCTATGTATAGTGGGCCCCGCTTTAGTTGGTACAACGATTTTGATTCGGAGTCTACAGATTGGACGCCAACTGGCACCAGTTGAGAACCACCTTCAGCTTCCCGCGCGATCCTTCTGGCCCTTGACGGCGCTTCGCTCCCCAAGCAACTTGACGCCCTTGGAAACGCGCCGTGTAACCTCCGTCACCATCCGCGAATTGGTAAGACCAACTTCACTTCCTCAGCCTTACCCCTGCGCCGCCACCGTTCTCAGGGATGAACTCGACCCCGGCGGCTTCGAGGGCGTGGCGGATCGCAGCAATGGCCGCATCGGACGCCTTGGTTTGGCCCGCACCCTCCGCACGCTTGACAGTTGGCACAGATACCCCCGCCGCCTCTGCCGTCATAACCTGCGACCATCCAAGCAAGGCGCGAGCCGCCTGTATTTGTCTGCCGTCCATCTCAACCCTTGATCCCTAAGGATCAATGTGCATATTGATCCCTACGGATCATACCACAATCGGAGAACACGACAATGACCAATCAACCCGCCAGCGGGAACAATACCGCCCGCCCTGAAATCCTCGGATACATCGCAGCAAGGCAGACGGAGGTGATGATTCTGCACGATATGCTCTCCGCTCTGGAGTACCTGGACAACGAAGGAGCCTGCAAAAACGAGTGCACGTCACTGATCATGACGGCCCGTCGCATGGCCCATGACTTGAATGTAGCTCTGGACTCGGTGAATTTGCCGGACGTGGAGGCCACGAAATGACGCCCTATCACAAACTGTGTGACCTGCCACGGGATTTTTCCTCCACCGTCGATTAGAGTCCGGCCCAACCTGAGGACGGACAATGAAGCGAACGAGATTCACGGACGAGCAGATCATCGGCATCCTGGCCGAGCATGAGGCCGGCGCGAAGTGCGCCG
>NZ_JBRBWD010000008.1:0-66123 GCF_052825245.1 Sagittula sp. | reverse complement strand
GCTTTCATGCTGCCCGGTGCCATCCATTACCATCCGCACGGCGCGCTCGCGCACTTCTGGTGAATACTTGTTCGTTGTCTTTGTCATGATGCTCCATCCTACTCATGAGTTGGAGCCTCCGGCAAACCCGGCGCGGTTCAGGTGGTTCCTTGACCTTCTTCGGAGCCACGGGCTTCTTGGCCTGAATAGAACCACGTGAGGCGCTCTTGGTGCTTTGCTTGGGTCTTTCGTCGGTTTGCGCCTGAGCGGCCATTCCTAAGTGTCTGGTGAACGGTGAGCCGGCAGAGCGCTCGCGGGAGATTTGCCGGAGGAGGCTCGAAGAGTTATTGTCGGTCATGTGAGACATCGCGTCCCTCGCTTGTTGATCGTGGAGGATTTGGTGTCACTCAGATCTGGCCGGAAACCGTCCGAATGGGGTAAGTCGAGGCGCAGCCAGAATCAGGTGGTTCGCCTGACCCTGGCGGAGCTCTGGCTTGGACATGATTGGCGGGATGGATGTTGCTACTCGGTAGCAAGCTGTCTTGGAAAACCCACGGAAACCGGGGAAAACCCCCGGGAATCACGAGAAATCCCGTTAGATGGCTGCCTGCGTATGCGGCGAGTAAGTTTATGAAATCAAATGCAAAATACGCGTCACGGCTTGCCGTGGCACCCATGATGGACTGGACCGACCGCCATTGCCGTGTGTTCCACCGGCTCATGTCGCGGCATGCGCTGCTATACACAGAAATGGTGACGGCGCCTGCGCTTGTGCGGGGGGGGGCTTTGCACCTGCTCGACCACAGTCCTGAGGAGCATCCCGTGGCCCTGCAACTGGGCGGTTCCGACCCGGTGGAGCTGGCGGAGGCGGCGCGGCTTGGGGCGGATGCCGGGTATGACGAGATCAACCTCAACTGCGGCTGTCCCTCTGACCGGGTGCAATCGGGCACCTTCGGCGCGGTCCTGATGAAGGACCCGGACACGGTGATCCGCTGTGTCGAGGCGATGCAGGATGCCGTGGACGTCGAGGTGACGGTGAAGTGCCGGATCGGCGTGGACGATCAGGACCCGGGCGAAGTGCTGCCGGAGTTCCTGGCCCGTCTCGGCGCGGCGGGCTGTTCGCGGATCTCGATCCACGCGCGCAAAGCCTGGCTTCAGGGACTTTCGCCCAAGGAGAACCGGGATATTCCGCCGCTCGACTACGACCTCGTAATGCAGATGCGCGGCCTTTTTCCACACCTTCACCTGTCGGTGAACGGCGGCATCGGCTCGCTGGAACAGGCGCGTGGTTTCCTGGATGCCGGGCTGGACGGCGTGATGGTGGGGCGGGCTGCCTATCACCAGCCGTGGGACATCCTCGGGGAGGCGGACGCGCTTATCTGGGGCGAACCACAAAGCCCGCGCGGGCGCGAGGACGTGGTTCGCGACATGTTGCCCTATATCGAGCGTCACCTGACAGAGGGCGGACGCCTGCATCAGGTGACGCGCCACATGCTCGGCCTCTTTGCCGGCTGCCCCGGTGCGCGGCGCTGGCGGCAGGTGTTGTCGACCGAGACGACACGTGATGGCGCGGGTCCGGAAGTGGTCGAGCGCGCGCTGTCCGAGGTCGCCGCCCGGGCTGCGTAAGCCGCAGGACCTGACGCCAACCAGAATCAGGCGGCGCAAACTTCTGGTCCGATAATGGTTAATTCGTGCAACGAAACCCGGCCATGGGGCTGACTGTCCCTGTTTCGTGGACAGTCAGCCGCATTGCTGCCCACTTTCCCGCAAAGGCGCTGGAATACGCGAAAAATTTGATAAAGTGTTAATTCGTAAGCAAACTGATTTTCATGCTGCACAAATTGGGGGGTCTTTGACCATGTGGGTGCTTTCCTTGCTGCCTTTTCTGCTGCTCGCCAGTCTCGGTGGACTGTTCGACAGCGATGACGACGATGACAACGAATCCTTCCCGACCGAAGGCCCCACCGACAACGGCACGGACGGCGGCACCGATGGGCAGGAGAACCCGAACATCCCGATCCCCCCGACCGTGAATGCAGGTACGTCCGGCGACGACACGGAAACGCTGGGCGACACCGACGACCGCTACATCGCCTACGAGGGCAACGATGTGGTCAGCGGCGGCTCGGGCGACGACCGGATCGACGGGCGCGAAGGCAACGACACGCTGGTCGGTGGCCCGGGCGACGATCTCTTGTACGGTGGCTACGGCAATGACGACCTGTCCGGCAACGGCGGCAATGATACCGCCTTCGGTGAGGCGGGCAACGACAGCCTCAGCGGCAATCTCGGAGAGGACAAGCTGGTCGGCGGTGCGGGCAACGACTACATCGACGGCGGCCCGAACGACGACAAGCTGGTCGGCAACGACGGCAACGACACCCTGATCGGCGGCCTCGGCAACGACCTGCTGAAGGGCGTGGACGGCGCCGATCTGCTGGATGGCGGCGCGGGCAACGACACAATCTACGACGGCACCGGCAACGACACCGTGCTGGGCGGTGACGGCAACGACGCGATCCAGCTTGGCGACGGCGTCAACACAGTCGACGCGGGTGCGGGCGACGATGCCGTGGTCGCAAACGGCGGAACCGGCACCATCGACGCGGGCCTCGGCAATGACAGCGTGTCCGTCACTGGCGACGGCACCGCGACCGCTGCCGCGCAGACCGGCCTTTATGACATCGACCTAGGCGACGGAGACGACGTGTTTGGCGGGATCGACGACAATGCCACGGTCGACGGCGGCGCGGGCAACGATACCCTGGTCGGCAACGGCGTCCTGATTGGCGGCGACGGCGATGACGAGCTGGCCGGGGCTGGCATGATGACGGGCGGCGCCGGGGCGGACAGCTTCTTCGGCAGCGCGGTTCCGGGCACGATCACAGACTTCACCCCGGGCGAGGACATGATCCTGTTCCAGATCCCCGAGGACGACCTCGACGACACCACGCTCTCCATCGTCAACAACACCGACGGCTCGTCGCTGATCGAGGCGCGGGTGAATGGCATGGTCGTGGCAAGCGTAAGGTCCGCGACCTCGGTCGGTGCGGCGGACGTCGCGATCCAGGGTTACGACGGGGACGTTCCGGTCTCCATCGCCGACCCGGCACCTGTTCCGGCCTCGCCCGTCGCGGCCTGACCGGCCCTATCCACGTTCCTTGAGACGCGCCGCGCGACCGCCGCGGCGCGTCGCGATTCTGGACTTGCGCGAGGGCAGGGCGGCCATGATCTCGCGCCGCTCGTCCGAAGTCATGCGCGACCAGTTGGCGATCTCGTCCACCGTGCGCAGGCAGCCCACGCACAGCCGGGCCGCGGGATGCACGGCGCACAGCTTCACGCAGGGGCTTTCGATCTCGTCGCGTCGCCAGACGTCGTCCTTCATGTGGATTGCCTTACTGCTCTCTTTGTCATGCGCCAAGGAACCTCAGCCGGTCCAGCGCTCCCTGCAGGATATATGAGGCCGCGACGTGATCTATGACCTCGGCGCGACGTTTGCGTGTCGTATCCGCCTCAAGCAACGCCTTTTCCGCCGCGACGGTGGACAGTCGCTCGTCCCAGTAGCCGATCGGGCCGTCCCAGAGCGCGGCAAAGTTCCGGGCGAAGGCGCGTGTGGACTGGCACCGCGGCCCCTCCGACCCGTCCATGTTGCGCGGCAGGCCAAGGATCAACCCGCCCACACGGCGCCCGGCGATCAGGGTCTGCAGGCGTTCCGCATCGACACCGAACTTCTTGCGCTTCACGGTCTCCAGCGGCGTGGCGACGGATCGCATGCCGTCGGACACCGCCACCCCGATGGTCTTCGTCCCCAGGTCCAGCCCCATGAGAGCCTGCATCGGGGGCAGGGCGGCCGCGAAGTCCTCGATGTTGTCGTGGATCACTCCGACACCCCGGCGCGCTGTGCGGCCTCCCTGATGGTCTGAAGGGCATCCTCGTTCCCTGCAAACACGGTCTTGGCCTCCGTCCAGATCGCGCCCGCGCGATCCGTCTCGCCGATCACCGCCAGCGAAGAGATCAGCCGCGCCCATTCCTCCGGTGCGCCGCCTTGGGTGGCGAGCCGCTCGGAAAGCTGGTTCACCATGCCGCGGATCATCTCCTGCCGGTCTTCTTCGGTCATGTCCGCGGCCGCGTCCACGTCGGCCTGCGACGGTCCGCGCGCGGTTTCCAGCGGCGGCAGCTCAAAGCGGTTCTCGCCGGCGCGCATCGCCATCTCCTCGATCTGGGCGCGCAGCGGCTCCACCCACGGGTCGTCCGGCTGGCTGTCGGACAAGAGGTCGCGCCACATCCGGAACCCGCGGTCTGGCCGCCCGATCTGCGCCATCATCAGCCCGCCGTAGAAGCGTGCGACACCGTTCTCCGGATCGCGGCCAAGGGCCTGCTCCAGCGCCTTCTGCGCCTCGGGGGACACGTAGCCGTTTGCGGCCAGCACCATCATGTCGGCGAGGTTGGCGTAATCCTCTGCAGTCGCCTGGTCACCCTTCAGCTCGATGATCTTCTGCTGCGCCTCGTAGGACGCGCGGTAGTTCCCCAGCGCCGCTTCCGAGCGGGCCAGCAGGATCTGCCCCTGCAACTCGTCGGGCCGCGCCTCGACAGCGGCGCGCAGCTTTTCGACGAGGTCGAGGTATTCGCCCGGCGCATCCTGAGGCATCGACGCGGGCAGGCGCGCCTCGGCCTCGGTCTGGCTGGCACGGTTCTTCAGGGCGTCGGCGGCGGCGGAGAGGCGAAGGTGCCGTGGCTGATCGCGATACCCGGGCACGCCGAGCGCCAGGTAAAGGCCGAAACCGCCCAGCAGCAGCACCAGGGTCAACATACCTGCGGTGACCCGGCTGATCCCCACGGGCTGAACGACCGACGCGCTGCCGCCCTGCGCCTTTGCGTCGGCGGCCAGCAAACGGCGCGAGATTTCCAGTCTCAGGCGTTCCGCTTCTTCGGCGTCGATCTTGCCACGGGCCGCATCGCTGTCGATTTCCGCCAGCTGGTCGCGATACACCTGCATGTCGAAGGCCTCGGCCGGACCCGTTTCCCGCGTGCCCCGCAGGACCGACCAGCCCAGCCCCGCCGCGACCACCAGCGCAATCGCGCCTGTCAGGATCCAGAATACCATCGTGCCTCCTCTTCGTTCGCTATGATCTAAGCGCGCGGGCCGCTCGACAAAAGGGCAAAAGGACCCGGTGAGAACCCATGTCGCAACTGTGCACCGGAATGACGGTTGCATGTCGCGAACGGGCGCTATTTGGGTGCATCAAACGGCGAAACGACGGGGATTCGAGCCATGAAACGCTATTCCGCCTTTGCCATCGTCCGTGAGGCCCTGATGACCGGTCATAAAGGCTGGGAACAGGCGTGGCGCGATGCACAGCCCAAGAAACGCTACGATGTCGTGATCGTCGGCGCAGGGGGGCACGGCCTCGCCACGGCCTACTACCTTGGCAAGAATTTCGGCATAACCAACGTGGCGGTGATCGAGAAGGGATGGCTCGGCGGCGGCAACACCGGCCGGAACACGACCATCATCCGGTCGAACTACCTGCAGGATCCGTCTGCCGCGATCTACGAAAAGGCGCGGTCGCTCTACGAGACGCTGAGCCAGGATCTGAATTACAATATCATGTTCAGCCCCCGCGGCGTGATGATGCTGGCGCAGACCGAACACGAGGTCCGCGGCTACCAGCGCACGGCGCACGCCAACGCGCTGCAAGGGGTGCAGACGGAGTTCATCTCGCCGAAGCGGGTGAAGGAGATCGTGCCGATCATCCGTCTCGACGGGCCGCGCTACCCGGTGCTGGGCGCGCTCTGGCAGGAGCGGGCAGGGACCGCGCGCCACGATGCCGTGGCCTGGGGCTATGCGCGTGCATGCTCGGCCATGGGTATGGACATCATCCAGCGCTGCGAGGTCACCGGCGTCACCCGTGACGGCGGCAAGGTCACCGGCGTCGACACCACCAAGGGCCACATCGCCTGCGACAAGCTGGGCATCGTCGTCGCCGGCCACTCCGGCGAGCTGGCGCGCATGGCGGGCTTCCGCCTACCGGTGGAATCCGCGCCGCTTCAGGCGCTCGTCTCCGAACCTATCAAGCCGATCATGGACTGTGTCGTCATGGCGAATACCGTGCACGGTTACATGTCTCAGTCCGACAAGGGCGAGATGGTTATCGGCGGCGGCACCGACAGCTACAACGCCTTCACCCAGCGCGGGTCGTTCCACCACATCGAACATACCGTCGCCGCACTGATCGAGACCTTCCCCATGGTGTCGCGCCTCAAGATGCTGCGCCAGTGGGGCGGCATCGTGGACATGACAGGCGACCGCTCTCCGATCCTGTCGAAGACCCCGGTCGATGGCTGCTTCATCAACTGTGGCTGGGGCACCGGCGGCTTCAAGGCAATCCCGGGCTCGGGCTGGGGCTTTGCCGAACTGATGGCCACCGGGAAGTCCGCGCTCTGCGAGGATTTCTCGATGAACCGCTTCCGCGAGGGCCGTTTCATCGACGAATCCGTGGCCGCCGGGGTGGCCCACTGATGATCGCGAAAATCTTCTGGAACCTTTTCGAAGGAAGCGACGTTCCAATCCCGACGCTGAAAGCGAAAGGACAAAGAACATGTCGGACTCTGCACACAACAACCACACAACGACCACCACAACGACGCGCGAATCCCGCGGCAATTCCGGGATCGCCTTCATCGTCGGCATTCTCGTCGTCGTCGTGGCGTTCCTGGCCTGGATCATCTTCGGCAGCGCTGACACGACAACCGCGACCGATGATGGCGGCTCCAACGTCAACATCACCGTCGAAAGCGACGAAGGTGCATCTGCGCCGGCAGCCAACACCGACGCTGCACCGGCTGGCGACGCCGCTGCACCCGCTCCGGCGGAAAGCGACGCTGCACCGGCTGCCGAAGGCAACTGACGCCACTCCCTCAGGTTCATGGCACGGACCGGAGAAGGTCGGACTGCGCGAGCAGCCCGGCCTTTTTTCGTGCCCGGCCCACAGTCTGCGCGGCGCCCCTGCGGCGCACGCGTCCCACACGCATTCCGCTTGGATGGAGGCCCCGACATGCTGATCTTCACCTGTCCCTATTGCGGCGTGGCCGCCGAGGAAACAGAACTGTCCGCGGGCGGCGAGGCGCATCTGAAGCGGTTCGGTCCCGGCTCCTCCGACGACGACTTCGAGGGTTACCTCTTCATGCGCGAGAACCCCAAGGGCGTGCATTTCGAGCGCTGGCGCCATTCCAACGGCTGCGGCAAGTGGTTCCACGCCGCGCGTTGCACCGTGACCATGGAGGTCTTCGGAACCTACCCCGCGCAGACCACCCGTCCGCCTGTGGATATCCTCGGCCGAATTGTGGATAAACACCCGAACTTCAAATGGCGCGACATAGAGGCGGCGGAATGACCCGTTTCCCGCACTCCGTCTTGCACAAATCGAACAATTCACTCTGCGCGGAGGCCTGACATGAGCACCCGTCTTTCCCACGGCGGTCGCCTGATCGACCGGTCGACCAAGCTGGGCTTCACCTTCAACGGCAAGCGGCTCGAAGGCTATGCCGGCGACACGCTTGCCGCGGCGCTTCTGGGTGCCGACCAGATGCTGGTCGGCCGAAGCTTCAAGTACCACCGCCCCCGCGGCATCGTCGCCTCCGGCGCCGAGGAGCCGAACGCTCTGGTGAACCTTGGCGAGGGTGTGAAGCACGAACCGAACCAGCGCTGTACCACGACAGAGCTGTTCGACGGGCTGACCGCGACCTCGCAGAACCACTGGCCGTCGCTGGAACACGACATCGGCGCGATGAACGGTCTGTTCGGCAAGTTCCTGACCGCCGGGTTCTATTACAAGACCTTCATCCACCCGCGTCCGTTCTGGAAGCACGTTTACGAGCCGTTCATTCGCCAGTCCGCCGGTCTCGGCAAGGCACCGGATCCGGAGACGCGCGACCCCGACCATTACGAACATTTTTACGCCTTCGTGGATGTGCTCGTGATCGGCGGCGGCATCGCCGGTCTGCAGGCGGCTCTGGTGGCCGGTGCGTCGGGCAAACGCGTGCTGCTGATGGAACAGACCGCCCACTGGGGTGGCCGTGCGCCGGTCGATGGCGGCACGATCGAAGGCATGTCCGCCGAGGACTGGGTGGCCCAGGCGGTCGAGACGCTCGAAGCGATGCCCAATGTCGAACTCCGCACCCGCAGCATGGGCGCGGGCGTCTATGACCACGGCTACGTACTGGGCTACGAGCGGGTGAACGATCATGCGCCCTATCTGGCCGGTCCCCGCCACCGCCTGTGGCGTATCCGGGCAAAGCAGATCGTGACCGCCACCGGCGCGCTGGAACGCCCGCTCAGCTTCGGTGGCAACGACGTGCCGGGGGTCATGCTGGCCTCTGCCGTGCGCGACTACCTGGTGAACTACGGCGTGTCGCCGGGCGACCGCACGGTGGTCGTGACCAACAACGATGACGCCTACCGGACCGCCATCGCGCTGAAGAAGGCCGGGCTTGCGGTGCCGCTCATCGTCGACGCGCGCCCGCACGGCAACGAAGGGCCGCTGGTCAAGGAAGCGCAGGCCATGGGCATCCGGGTCGAACGTGACCGAGCCATCACCAAGGTCTTCGGCGGCAAGCGGGTGCAGGGCGTGGCCATCGGTCTCCAGCGTGGCGAGGGCGCGGTCCTCGAAGAGATCGCCTGCGACGCGGTCGCCATGTCCGGCGGCTGGTCCCCCGTTGTGCACCTCTGGTCGCATTGCGGCGGCAAGTTGACGTGGGACGATGCGCAGGCCTACTTCAAACCCGATCCGTCGCGTGCGCCCACGGGTGTGGATGGCGAGGCATTTGTCACCACCGCGGGCAGCGCAAGCGGCGCGATGCACATCAACGATACGCTGCAAGACGCTGACAAAGCTGCAAAGTCCGTGTTGTCTGCGCTTGGTGCCTCCGACGCCGATCTGCCGGGAACGCCCGCCGGAGAGGCCGCCGAAGAGGCGCCGCTCATGCAGGTCTGGCTGATGCCTGAACGTGCGCACGACGGGCTGCGGATGAAGGCCTGGCTCGACTACCAGAACGACGTGAAGGTGTCGGACGTCCAGCTTGCGGCGCGCGAGGGTTACCGCTCCGTCGAACATACCAAGCGCTACACCACGCTTGGCATGGCGACGGATCAGGGGAAACTGAGCAACATCAACGGTCTGGCAATCCTTTCTGATGCGTTGGGAGAGCCGATCCCGCAGGTCGGCACGACCACCTTCCGTCCGCCTTACACGCCCATCTCGATGGGGGCGATTGCAGGCGATGCGCGTGGCGACCTGTTCCATCCGCTGCGCAAGACGCCGATCCACGGCTGGCACGAAGCCAACGGCGCGACGTTCGAGCCGGTCGGTGACTGGCGCCGTCCCTTTGCCTTCCTCAAGTCCGGGGAAAGCGTCGAGGATGCCGTAAACCGCGAGATCAACGCCACGCGCCAAAGCGTTGGAATGCTTGACGCTTCCACGCTCGGCAAGATCATCGTCAAGGGGCCGGACGCAGGCCGGTTCCTCGACATGCTCTACACCAACATGATGAGCACGCTGAAGCCGGGCAAATGCCGCTACGGCCTGATGTGCACGGAGAACGGCTTCCTCACCGACGACGGCGTGGTGGCGCGGATCGACGAGGACACCTTCCTCTGCCATACCACGACCGGCGGCGCGGACCGTATCCATGCCCACATGGAGGAATGGCTGCAGACCGAATGGTGGGACTGGAAGGTCTACACCGCCAACGTCACCGAAGCCTACGCTCAGATCGCCGTTGTCGGTCCCAACGCCCGGAAACTGCTGGAGAAGCTCGGCGGCATGGACGTCTCGAAAGAGGCGATGGCCTTCATGGACTGGAAGGACGGCACGCTGGGCGGGTTCCCGGTGCGCATCTACCGGATCTCCTTCTCGGGGGAACTGAGCTACGAGATCGCGGTGCCCGCAAGCCAGGGCCGCGCGCTCTGGGACAAACTGATCGAGGCTGGCAAGGAGTTTGACGCGACGCCCTACGGTACAGAGGCGCTGCACGTGATGCGGGCCGAGAAGGGCTTCATCATGATCGGCGACGAGACCGACGGCACGGTGATCCCACAGGATCTTGGCCTGCACTGGGCGATCTCGAAGAAGAAAGACGACTACATCGGCAAGCGGGCGCAGGCGCGCAACTTCATGGACAATCCCGACCGCTGGCAACTGGTAGGGCTGGAGACGGTGGACGGCTCCGTCCTGCCGGATGGCGCCTACGCGGTGGCCCCGGGCCGGAACGCCAACGGCCAGCGCAACACCCAGGGCCGCGTGACCTCGACCTACTGGTCGCCCACGCTGAAGAAGGGCATCGCCATGGGTCTGGTGCACAACGGTCCGCAGCGGATGGGCGAAACCATCAGTTTCATGAAGGACGATGGCGAAACCGAAGTGGCCGCCTGCATCGTCAGCCCGGTCTTCTACGATCCGGAAGGAGAGAAGCAGAATGTCTGAACTCGCAGTGTACGAGGGCCTTGTCGAGGTCCGCGCCATCGGTCTGCAGGGCATGGTCACGATCCGCGGCGACTTTGCCTCCGACGCCTTCCGCGAGGCAGTGTCGGGTGTGGCCAGGGTCGCCTTCCCGGAACAGCGCGGTGCCTCGGTGGATGGCGCACGCGGCCTGCTGTGGATGTCGCCGGACGAGCTGATGATGCTCGTGCCGCATGCGGAGGCCGCGGAAAGCGCCGCGAAACTGGCAGAGGCGCTGTCGGACCAGCACGCGCTGGTGCTGGACGTGTCCGACGCCCGCGCGATGTTCCGCCTTCAGGGCCGTGCCGTGCGCGAGGTGATCGCCAAGCTTGCGCCGCTCGACATGGCGCCGGACGGTCTGCAGCCGGGTGAGTTGCGGCGCACCCGCTTCGGACAGGTCGCCGCCGGTGTCTGGCTGGAGGGCGAAGAGACGGCGACGCTGTTCTGCTTCCGCTCCGTGGCCGACTACATGTTCGAGCTGCTGAGCACCGCTGCCCATCCCGACAGCCGCGTCGACTATTTCCGCAGCGCGGCGCGCTGACGGTTGTGTTCGCACCGCCGCTCGCCAATAGTGGCCGAGCGGCGGAAAGCGAGGAACGGCGCATGTTGAGATGGCTCACCGCGGCGTTCGTCGCCATATGTGCGAGCGTCGCCACGGCGGCCGAAGCCGACCTTGTGGCCTACAAGTGCTCGGTCCGCGGGTCGGAGTCGCTGGACATCATCCAGCCGCTGGTCTTCATCATCCGCGATACCGCCAGCGACCGTGTGGTGGTGTCTGACGCCATGATCCTTGCCTTCAACGACGGGCAACCGGTGGAGGGCAGGCTTGTCGTGGACAACGCGTCCCGCACCACGTTCGCATGGACCGTTGAAGTCATCCTGCAGGTCAGTCCGGTCAAGTTGAGGTATCGTGGCACCTATGTGAAGTCCTCCGGACATTTCTCCATCCTCGCCGAACCCACGGGCTATGCGAACAACTTCACTCGGGGCGGGACCTGCCAGGTGGACACCCTCTCCCGTTGAGCGGGATGCGGATTTTCGCGACATTCACTTGACCTCCGCCGTCCACAGGAACAGGTAAGTATCCGAGACTTGCCAATACGGAGAGGGTAACCCAATGGCTTTCGAACTTCCCGATCTTCCCTATGCACACGACGCGCTGGCCTCCAGCGGCATGAGCAAGGAAACAATGGAGTACCACCACGACATCCACCACAAGGCCTACGTCGACAACGGCAACAAGCTGATCGCCGGCACCGAGTGGGAAGGCAAGAGCGTCGAGGAGATCATCAAGGGCACCTATAATTCCGGTGCCGTCGCCCAGTCGGGCATCTTCAACAACGCCTCGCAGCACTGGAACCACTGCCAGTTCTGGGAAATGATGGGTCCGAACAAGGGCGCGATGCCGTCCGAGCTTGAAGTCGCGATCAAGGACAGCTTCGGCACCGTCGACAAGTTCAAGGAAGAGTTCGCCGCAGCGGGCGGCGGCCAGTTCGGCTCCGGCTGGGCATGGCTGGTGAAGGACACCGACGGCGGCCTGAAGGTCACCAAGACCGAGAACGGCGTGAACCCGCTGTGCTTCGGCCAGACCGCCCTGCTGGGCTGCGACGTGTGGGAGCATTCCTACTACATCGACTTCCGCAACAAGCGTCCGGCCTACCTGCAGAACTTCCTCGACAACCTGGTGAACTGGGAAAACGTGGCTTCGCGCATGTAATCCCGGCCCGGATCGAGATCCAGACAGGGGCGCGGTTCATCCGCGCCCCTTCGTCGTTCCGCAGGCGGGCCATATCCGCAACTTCGCGATTACACCGGGGCCTCGGCCCTTGCCCCTCCGGGAGGGGCTGACTACCACGGGTCCGTCCTTCCGGAGCGTTTTTTATGTCCCCACAGATCCAGGGTATCCTTTGCATGATCGGCGCGTGCTCGATCTGGGGGTTGTCTCCGATATACTACAAGCTGCTGGTGGAGGTGCCGCCGCTGGAGCTGCTGGCGCACAGGACGATCTGGTCGTTCGTGACCTTCGCCGGGATCCTCACTGTGCAGCGGCGGCTTGGCCGGTTGCGTCTGGCGCTTGGCAACGGGCGGTCCGTGGCGATTGTGGCCTTGGCCGCGATGACGATATCGGTGAACTGGTTCCTGTTCATCTTCTCGGTGCAGTCGGACCATGTCGTGGAGGCCTCGCTGGGCTACTACATGTTCCCGCTGGTCGCGGTGTTGCTCGCAACCGTGGTGCTCAAGGAACGCCTGGCGCCCCTGCAATGGCTGGCCGTCGGCCTTGCGGCCCTGGCCGTCTCCCAGCTGACGCTGGGCCTGGGGGTGGCGCCCTGGATTTCGCTGGTCATCGCTCTGACCTTCGGTCTCTACGGTCTGGTGAAGAAGCGGCTGACCGTAGGTGCGATGACCTCCGTCACCGCCGAGGTGCTGGTGCTGACGCCGCTGGGGTTGGGGTGGCTCGTCCATGTGCATTGGAACGGCGGAGGGGTGTTCGGCGCCGACATCGGTCTGTCCGCGCTGCTGCTCTTCTCCGGTGTCCTGACCGCGCTGCCGCTGATCCTGTTCTCTGCCGCCGCGCAGCGGGTGAACATGGCGACGCTGGGCCTCCTGCAATACCTGAACCCGACGCTGCAGTTCTTCTGCGCCGTGGTGCTGTTCGGCGAGCCGCTGAACACCTTCCAGCTTGTGGCCTTCGCGCTGATCTGGATTGCGCTGGCGATCTATTCCTTTCAGTCGCTGTCTCAGGAGAGGGCGCGGCGCAGGAGCGCCATGGTGTCGAGGGCCGAGCCGCCGCTCTGAACGAAGTCGAGGAGCGAGCTGTCGGCGAAGCCGCTGTCCACCACGTGGTCCAGCAGCGCGACCAGCGGTGCCCAGTAATCCTCGACGTTCAGCAGCACGATGGGTTTCTGGTGCAGGCCAAGCTGGCGCCAGGTCAGCACCTCGAAGAACTCGTCCAGCGAACCCGGCCCGCCCGGCATCACCACCACCGCATCGGCGTTCATCAGCATGACCTTCTTGCGTTCGTGCATGGTCTCGGTGACGATGAAGGTGGTCAGGTCGGACTTGCCCACTTCGCGCGCCTGCAGATGCTGGGGAATGACGCCGAAGGTCTCGCCCCCGGCGGCCTGCGCGGCGCGGGCAACGGTCCCCATCAACCCCACATCCCCCGCACCGTAGACCAGCCGCCATCCTTCGTCGGCGATGGCGGTGCCCAGCGAGGTGGCCTCGGTCGTGTATGCCTCGCGGTCGCCCGGACGCGACCCGCAGTACACGCAGATGGATTTTCTGAGCATGCGCGGTCCCTTATGCTGGATTTGTGCAGGAAAATCGGCTTTTGACCCAACCTAGACCGTGGGATATACACGCTCAACCACCCTGTGGACGGCTTTGGGGAGCCATCTGCCGCAGGGCAGCCGTTTGAAAGACTGCCATGACCAATACCTTGAAGAACAGCGCACTGGGAGGGGCGGCCGTTGCGGGGGCAGTGGCCGTGGCTCTGGCGCTCGGGCTGATCGACCTGCCGGGCGGGGACGATACCACGGCTGACGACCCGGCGCGCGCCTCACAAGGGCCGGATGCGCCGCAGACGGCATCGACGCAGGCAGGCGACGCGGGAACGGAGAACGCGCTTGCGTCGGCCGGCGATGGGGACACCGGGGCGGTCGTGGAAGGGACAGAGGCATCGGTGCCGGTCGAGGCGGCGCAGACAGATACCGAACCGGCCCAGACGGCCGACGCGCCGGAATTGGCAGATAGCGGCTCAGCAGCACCTGATGCGGCAGAAAACGGGGCAGCGGTAAATGCTGTCGTCGCTGCCCCGTCCGATCCGGCAGCGACATCCGATGCGATGCCCGAGGCAGGCGAGACAGCAGCCGCCAATCCCTCCGCGCCTAGCTTCGATACAGTGCGCGCAGAGCCCGGCGGCAGCACGCTGGTGGCGGGCGCCGGACAGCCGGGCGCTGAGATCGACGTGCTGGTAGACGGCGATCCCGCAGCCACCGCGCTGATCGGGCAGGATGGGAAATTCGTGGCCTTCGTCGAGCTTCCGTCCCAAGGCAAGGCCTCGGTGCTACGGCTGCGCAGCCGCGCCGACACCGGGGAGGTCATGTCGGAAGACGAGGTCATCGTCGCCCCCTCCGCCCTGACCAGCGATGTGACGCAGCCGCCGCGCTTCGAACAGCGGGCGGCCGCCGCGCCCGGACCGCTGACCCAGCCGCAGGCCCCCGACGGCGCCGCAGTGCCCGGGTCGCAGACCGATGGAACGGCGCTTGGTGCGGCCGATGTCCGCACGGCCCCCGCCGCCGCACCCAGCCCCGACGCCGTGGCCTCCGCCGCGCCGATGCCGCAGCCCGGTGACGCGCCTCAGGCGCTTGGCGACGACGTGGGGCAGGATGAGGCGGTCTCTGCCGGCGGGCTTGCGTCCTTCTCCGCACCGCGTGCAGCGGCGCCCGGCGCGCTCGACCTAGCCACCGCGTCTGGCAGCGCCCCGCAGGCAGACGACGGACCCGAGGCCCCGCCCAGCGTGACCGCCGCCGAACCGGGCGTACCTGCCATGCCGGCGGACGGTGCGGCCCCGGTGGGCACGCCGTCCGCGCAGGACGACGCCATCGCAGCGCGCGACCCCGCGCCTAAGCCCGGCGAGACCGGCGCGCCGCAGGCGCCCAAGGTCTTTGTCACCGGCCCGCGCGGGGTGGAGGTGCTGGCCTCCGGTCCGCTCCAGCCGGACGAGGTGGCGCTTGACACGATCAACTACGGCAGCGCGGGCGAGGTGCTGCTGACGGGCAGGGGGGCGGATGACGCCTTTGTCCGCGTCTACCTGGACAACCGACCCGTCACCACGTCGCGCATCGCCGAAAGCGGACGCTGGAAGGTGGAATTGCCGGAGGTCGATACCGGCACCTACACGCTGCGCGTCGACCAGATCGACGGCGACGGCACCGTGCTGGCCCGCGTCGAAAGCCCGTTCCTGCGCGAGGACCCGGACCTGCTGGCCAGCCTCAAGCGGGGCGAAGGACCGATCTCCGAGATCACGGTTCAGCCGGGCAACACGCTCTGGGGGATTTCCGAGGACCGCTACGGCCACGGCATCGAATACGTGAAGATCTTCCGGGCCAACCGGGACCGTATCCGCGATCCCGACCTGATCTACCCGGGCCAGATCTTCGACCTGCCGGATGGCACAGCCGCCGCCGGAGAGTGATCCGGGGCTGGTCCTTCCTTCCATCGCGGGCTAGGTAAGGCGCTGCGCGGATGCTGCGCCCGCAAAGGCGCGGCCCTTTTCCGACATGACAGACCCAGGCGCGCCTGTTCGGGCGCGTGTTAGGCACAGGAGAGCCGGCATGGCCGCAGACACCACCGCAAAGGAGATCGCCCGCGAAGAGCGCCGCTCCGGCATGCGCACGATCCGCCGTGTCGGTCCCTATCTGTGGCCGGAAGGGCAGGACTGGGTGAAGCGCCGTGTGGTGATTGCATTGGTGCTGCTGCTGATCTCGAAGCTGGTGGCGGTGGGCACGCCCATCCTCTACAAGCAGGCGGTCGATGCGCTGGACGGCAAGGTTTCGGACCTGGCACTGGGTGCCGTGGGTCTGACGGTCGCCTACGGTCTGGCGCGGCTGATGTCGGTCGGTTTCCAGCAGCTGCGCGACGGCGTCTTTGCCCGCGTCGGGCAGCGCGCCCTGCGGGCCCTGGCGCTGGAGACCTTCGAACACATCCACCGCCTGAGCCTGCGCTACCACATCACCCGCAAGACGGGCGGCCTGTCCCGCATCATCGAACGCGGGGTGAAGGGCGTCGAATTCCTGCTGCGTTTCTTGCTCTTCAGCATCGGGCCGCTCGTGCTCGAACTGGTGCTGGTGGGGGCGGTGCTCTTCTACCTGTTCGATGTCTGGTATCTTGTCGTCGTGGCCAGCGTCATCGGGCTTTATGTCTGGTTCACCTTCAAGGTCACCGAGTGGCGGGTGAAGCTGCGCCGCCAGATGAACGACCAGGATACCGACGCGAACCAGAAGGCCATCGACTCGCTTCTGAATTTCGAGACGGTGAAGTATTTCGGCGCGGAAGGGCGCGAGGCCGCGCGCTACGACCGGGCCATGCAGGGCTACGAAGTGGCGGCGGTGAAGACCGCGACCTCGCTTGCCATGCTGAACTTCGGCCAGTCGCTCATCATCACCACGGGTCTCGTGATCGTGATGGTCATGGCGGCTGTGGGCGTGCAGAACGGCGCGCTGACCGTGGGCGACTTCGTGATGGTCAACGCCTACATGATCCAGATCACCATGCCGCTGAACTTCCTTGGCACCGTGTACCGCGAGATCCGTCAGGCCCTGGTAGACATGGGCGAAATGTTCGACCTGCTCGAACAGCCGCAGGAGGTGTCTGACAAGCCGGGCGCGCCTGCGCTGTCGGTGTCCGGCGGCGCCGTTTCGCTGGAGGACGTGCGCTTCGGCTACGACCCCGCGCGCCCTATCCTGAAGGGCGTGTCGATCAACGTGGGCGCGGGCGAACGCGTGGCGCTGGTCGGGCCGTCGGGGTCGGGGAAGTCGACCATCGGGCGGCTGCTTTTCCGGTTCTACGACGTGAACGGCGGCGCGATCCGCATCGACGGGCAGGACCTGCGGGACGTGACGCAGGACAGCCTGCACGCCGCCATCGGGGTCGTGCCGCAGGACACCGTGCTCTTCAACGACACGATCCGTTACAACATCGCCTACGGGCGTGACGGCGCCACCGACGAAGAGATCGTCGCGGCGGCGCGCGCCGCGCAGATCCACACCTTCATCGAGGCGCTGCCCGAAGGCTACGACACGCAGGTGGGCGAACGCGGGCTGAAGCTGTCGGGCGGCGAGAAGCAGCGCGTCGGCATCGCCCGGACGCTCCTTAAGAACCCGCCCGTGCTGCTGCTGGATGAGGCGACCTCGGCGCTCGACACGGAGACGGAGGCCTCGATCCAGGACGCGCTGCGCCGCGCGGGTGAGGGGCGCACCGTGCTGACCATCGCGCATCGCCTGTCGACCATCGCCGATTCCGACCGCATCGTGGTGCTGGAACAGGGCGAGGTGGTCGAGGAGGGCACCCACGATGCGCTTCTGGAGAAGGGCGGCCGCTATGCCGCCCTCTGGCAGCGCCAACAGGCAGAACAGGACGAGGAAGCGGCCTGAGCCTTGCCCTTTAAAGGGCGTTCAGCGCGGTCTGCGATTCCTGGTAAAACTGGCCAAGGTCGGCGCCGTGCACCACGGCATGATGCACCTGGATGTTGACGGCGACCTTGTGACGACCGTCTTCCTCCACGATCTTGCCCCACGACACGCGCGGGATGCAGTCGTCCGCGTCCGGCACCGCGTGGTCGAGCGCGGTGAAGTCCATCCACGGCAGGCAGGACAGGTAGGCCACGCCGTCGCCGCTGACGTCCGATGTCCTCAGACCGGTCTCCTTGGCCGCGGCTTCCATCCGTCCTGCCGCGTCGCGGTCGAAGGCGGCGAAGTCTGGCTGCCATGGCAGGTAGGCGTACGCAAAGCCCTCTCGTTCACGGGGGACGGTGATGGACAGGCCGATGCGGTCATGGCGCACGACCTCGTCGCCGCGGAAGCGGGTACGGAGCGCCGCATTAGCGTTCAGACCCGTGCCCATGGCGTGCAGGCAGGCGCGGAATGGCGAAATCCGGTCGGCGTGGCGCCGGGCCATCAGGTGCGAGGCGTCCAGACGGCAGGTGACGGCGTAATGCGGACGGGCATAGGCGCGGAAGAAGTGGAAATGCTCGGCCCGGTCCCAGGAGGAGAGGTCGATCGCCTCGGATGTCATGGTGTCTGTCGGCGCGCGCATCGTCGTCTCCCTCGCGTGATCGGGCCTTGGAAGGCGGTGTCCATGGCCTGCCAGTATCCGACCATCCGCCGCACGTTTATTCAACGCGATTCCGGGCGAAACGGGCCGCATTCGCCGGGATCGGCCGCCCGCCGCACGTCATCGTGCCCCTGCCGCAAACCGCGCCACGGCCAGGGCGGATCACGGACCGTGCACCTGCGGCATCCGTCGCACATCTTGTGCTGCATTCGTGATCTCGACCGGCACATGTGTGCTGAAACAGACCTGCCGTGCGCGCGCTTGATCTTTTTCTGAACCATTTTGTGCTCTAGGTTATGAACGAACAGAAGGAGCACGGCATGAAGCGCCCCGTCGTCGGCATCATCGGCAACTCGCATCTCATCAACGATCAGTACCCCGCCCACGCCGGCGGCACGATGAACTCCGAGGCCGTCGCGCAGGTGTCCGGATGCATGCCCCTGCTGATCCCCGCCGACCCGCGCCTGGTGTCGGTGGACGAGCTGATGGAGGTCTGTGACGGGTTCCTGCTGACCGGCGGCCGGCCCAACGTCCACCCCGAGGAATACGGAGAGGAATGGACGGAAGCGCATGGCGCCCACGACCGATATCGCGACGGGATCACCCTGCCGCTGGTCCGTGCCTGCGTCGAGCGGGGCCAGCCGTTCTTCGGCATCTGCCGCGGCTTCCAGGAGGTCAACGTGGCGATGGGCGGCACGCTCTACCCGGAAATCCGCGACCTGCCGGGACGGATGAACCACCGGATGCCGCCGGACGGCACCATCGAAGAGAAGTTCGCCCTGCGCCACAAGGTAACCCTGACAGAGCGCGGCGTGTTCCACCGGCTGTTCGGCGCGACCGAGGTGATGACCAACACCCTGCACGGCCAGGGCATCAAGACGCCGGGACGCCGGATCGTGATCGAGGGCTATGCCCCCGACGGCACGCCGGAGGCGATCTACGTCGAAGGCGCCAAGGGGTTCACGCTGTCGGTGCAGTGGCACCCGGAATGGGATGCCGCGAACGACCCTGTCTCCCGCCCGTTGTTCCAGGCCTTCGGGGACGCCGTTCGCGACTGGGCACGCGGCAAGCACACCGATCTTCTGAAAAGCGCCTGAAACGAAGGGACTGCGGCACGGACGCTAAGGGTCAGTGCCCGGTTGTCGCGTGGCATTTATATTCGCAGACCCATCCTTCGAGGCGCTGAGGGGACAGTCAATCCGCCCCTCACCATGGATCACTGGAGTATACAGACCTTCCAGTAATCCTGGCCGATGTTGGCCTCCGCGTCCGGGGTCTGTGTCGCGTCCGGTTCGGCGCAGGTGCCGCCGTCCGTCGGGTGCCAGTTGCCCAGGTACATCCAGCTTCCGCCGTCCAGCGATGCCCAGACATGGGCATGGGCCGTGTCGATGACGTTGATCGTCATGGATGGTGCTTCGCCGAAGGCATCCTGCACCAGCAGGGAATGGCTGTAGCCGGGCTGCGGCGGCTGGCCGTCGAAGGTGCAGCGGTAGGGTTCCGTGAAACCCATGTCGCAGTCGCCCACCTGCGACTCGCCCACCGGCACCTGGTAGAAGATCAGCGGCATCGCCGCCGCGTTGGCGCCCGGCGGAGGGGCGGGCGGGGCCGGGGGCGTGGAGGGCACGGCCGACGCCGTCTGGCCGCCGCGCTGGACGCACTCCTCGACCTTCAGCGTCGCCGCGGTAGAACCGGCCATCGAATAGCCGCGTGCGCCCCGGGGATCGCTGTTCACCGAGACGCCAACCAGCCCGGCGCCCTTCAGCAGCGCCAGCTCCTGGCCTTCTAGGAACCGCACCGCCCAGCCCTCACGCAGGTCGAACTGCGCGTCGATGCTGTACTTGTCGTAATCCATCGTGCCGCCTTCGTAGACGGCGGAGACGCCGGTCGGGAAGATGAACCGCCAGTCGCCCTCGATCCGGTCGATGGCCACCGCGTCGCCGTCGATGACGCGCGTGGCCCGGCAGCCCACAAACCCGCGCCCGGGCTGTTCCGAGACGACATCCACGCGCCAGCCGCGCACGTCGTTGAAATAGGGTGTCACGGTGTCACCCGGCAGAACGACCTGGGCCTGCGCGATGCCGCTTTGGACAAGGCACAGGGAAAGGGCCGCGAGGCCCCGCGTGATACGTCGCATGATGAGAATGTCCCCGAGAATCTCGTTGCTCCTGCTGTGGAGACTAGGCTTGGGCCTGACGCAGCGGCAAGCGAGGGAAGCGGTTCGGCGCGGGTTGTGCACCGCCTTTGCACAGGGCGCGCGCATCCCCTTCGGCACCTTGCATCTTGTGGTTTTGCGGGCGCTCTCGGTCCTCGTCCGCCGCTTGTGCGCCTCATCCGCAGGGCGTCACGCCGCCTGCCTGAGCGACTGTGTCATCTCCTTCAGAAGCATCTCCGTCTCGTGGCGCTTCAGGCAGGGGCGGGCGGTGGCGCCGTACCATTCGGTGCCCTCCACCAGTTGCGGGAAGACCTCGATCAGACCGGCGTGCAGGTCCGGCGTGAGGCTATCCAGCGCCTGCGGACCGATGAAGAAGCTTTCGGAGGCCACGCCTTCCGCCCAGATCACCTGGTGCCGGTCGAGCGCGAGGTGAACGTAGGTCACTTCGTGGCCTTGCTGTCGGGTCACGCCCTCGGCCCCCACGAGATGGGTGGCGGCGGCAAAGACCTCTTCCTCGCCGAACAGAAGCTCTGCCTCGAAGCCCTCGATCAGCAGCCGGTGCTGCGGCGAGACAAGCAGCGGACGCGGATCGCGCAGCGCCGGATCGGTCGGCAGCGTGTGGGGCGCGATCCTGACCGGGGCGGTCTTTCCGCGGGCGAGGCGGCGGCTCTGGCCGATCCAGCGCAGCGGTTGCGGGCCGTCATCGCGGGTCTCGATCAGGTCGCCGGGGCGCAGCGTCTCGACCGCGCGATAGCCCGTCGTCGTCAGGATGCGCGTGCCCGGCGTGTAGCAGATCACCTGGTCGATGTTGGAGAAGCTGACCAGGGTGCCATCGTACATCTGTACGGTGCCGGTCAGCTCGCCGTCCACGTCTGATGTGATGACCATGGTGCCGCGGTCGGCCACGCCGTTCAGGTTCAGCGTGTCGCCGCCGGTCTGTCCGGTGGTCGAACCTTCGATGAAGATCGCGGCAGACCCGGCCTCTGCCAGGTCGACCAGCGTTATGGTGTCGTCGCCGTCGCCCGCGTTGATCGTGTCGCCCTGGGCCGCATAGATCAGGTCGTTGCCTGCCCCGCCGAGGATGCTGTCGGCGCCTGCTTCGCCCGCCAGCACGTCGTCGTTCGCGCCGCCGTCCAGCGTGTCGGCGCCCGCACCCCCGAGGAGCGTGTCGTTGCCGCCGTCGCCCTGCAGCAGGTCGTCGCCCTCGTTACCGTAAAGCCAGTCGAAGCCGACGCCGCCGAGGACGGTGTCGTTGCCGGTGCCCGCGTCGACCGTATCGTTGCCGGACCCGGCGCTGATGGTGTCGCTGCCCGCGCCGCCGGTGATCGAATCCGAACCGCTGCCGCCGTCGATTGTGTCGTTGCCCAGACCGCCCAGCAGCGTGTCGTTTCCGGTCCCGCCAGAGACGTAATCGTTGCCGTCGCCGCCATCGACGCTGTCGTTGCCGTCTTCACCGTAAAGGCTGTCGTCGCCCGCCAGACCGGCAATGGTGTCGTTGCCGCCGCCGCCGTAGATGACGTTGGTCCAGATGCCATCGGCGTCCGACCCCTGCGCGTCGTAGCCGGTCAGGCTGTCGTCAAAGGCAGAGCCGATGATGCCGTCCAGCCCGCCGCCGTTGGTGTCCCCGGTCGCGTCGCCGCCCGAGAAGGTGTTGGTCGCAAGGTTGACCGTCACGCCGGAACCGGAGGACGCGTAAGAGGCGTAGTCGAGCCCCGTGCCACCGTTCAGCACATCGGCCCCGGCACCGCCTTCGAGCGTGTCGTTGCCCGCGCCGCCGACCAGGGAATCGTTGCCCGTCCCGCCAAACAGGCTGTCCGCGTCGTCCTGACCGTCCAGCGTGTCGTTGCCCGCACCGCCGTCGAGCGTGTCGGTGCCTGTCCCGCCCAGCAGGCTGTCCGTGCCGTCGCCGCCGAACAGGCGGTCGTTGTCGGCGCCGCCGTCCAGCGTGTCGTTCCCGGCCTCGCCGTAGATCGTGTCGTTGCCGGTGCCGCCGGACAGGCTGTCGTTGCCCTGCGCAATCGGCACGGCCTCGAACTGGACGTCGGTGACCCAGATGCCCTGGGTGTTGGTCTGGAGGTTGCCGTAGATGATCTCGACCGTCTTCACCGGCCCGGCGATCTCGATCAGGGCCGAACCGCCCGCGTCGCTGGTCGCCTCTGCCACCGTGCCCGCGGTGATCGTGTTGCCCGACACCGTGTCGGTGCTGCCCGGCGTGATCGTGACGGCGACGGGATTGCCGTCCGCGTCATAGGCGTTGATCGTGATCTGATCGGTGTGGTTGTTGGCGCCCCAGTCGATGTCGTTGATGCGGAACGAGACGTTGACCACTTCGTCCTCGACCGACGCACCGGCAGAGCGGCCGAAGGTCATGGTCGTGCGCGAGGTGGCGCCATCCCCCTGGCCGTAGAGGTAGAGGGAGGACGTGCCGCTGAACCCTTCTCCGGCCTGCGAATATTGTGTCTGGCTGGTGTCGACCTGGAAGGTGGGGTTGTTGTTGCCGGTGCTGACGAAGCCCAGCGTGACGTCGATGTTGCCGGTATCCTGGGTGAAGCCGCCCGCGAGGTTGGTGCCGCTCGCGCCCTGCTGGCTCCAGTTCAGGTCTTGGGCGATGTTGGCGGGCGTGTAGCTGCCGTAGTCGCCGTAGATCAGGTCGGCGCCGTCCTGGCCATGCACCGTGTCGTTGCCCCAGCCGGCGACGACCGTGTCGTTCCCGGCGCCCGCCGCGATGGAATCGGCGTTGGTGCCGATGGTGTCGTCGGGGCTTTCGCCATGGATGTCCACGAAGGTCGGGTCGATGGAGTCGTTGCCCGAGGTGCCCTCGATCACGCCGTTTGTGTAGTCCCGGAACGAGAAGGCGATGTCGCCCGCCGTGACGTCCGGGTTCGAGTCGTAGCCGGAGACGGTGTACGACCTGCCCGCCACCATCGGCTGTTCGGACAGGGTGTAGAATCCGCTGGCTCCGCCGCCTTCGATCTCGAGCTGTGCGACCTGGAAGGTCTGTCCGGTCACGCTGTCGGTGACGGTCCAGACGATCTCGGCGTCCATGCTGACGTTGGTCGAGGTGCCGGAGGTCGTGGTCGCCGTACCGAAGGCGCTCTCCGCGCCGGCGCTGTCGTCGTCCAGCGTGTAGCCCTGAACGCCCGCTTCGTTGTCGGTGATCGAGGCGGTGGCGTTGTAGGTGGATGGCCCGGTCCAGGTGAAGCTGCCCGAGGTGGGGATCACGCCCTGCGGGTTGAAGGAATAGAACTCTACTCTGTACGTGGCCATGACATACCGATCCTGTGCCCTCCCGGTACACGCACGGGGGAGGGTGCGCCCCTTGGGGCGGCGACTGCTCGAAACAACGGCCTCTCAGGGGCCTTCCGTTGATCGGTCTACGGGAGTGGATGGGCGGTTTTGCGGAACAATCGCGTCAAATTCGCGTCAAATGTGACGGACTGGGAAACGCGGGCCGTACGCGTCGTTTGGCCGCCACCATTGTGCGAAGGGGCGACACGACCGCCTTCGGTGACGACCTCTCAGGTCACGGTGCCTGCCGGTTACGGTGAATCTTCACCGATGGCGGCACATCATTCATTGCCGGAAGTGGGACGGGCAACGGCCCGTCAGGCCGCCCTTGCCAATGTCTCCGGCGATCCACCCCGCCTGCGCGACGGATAAAGCTCGCGCAGGCTGAGGTTCGTGACAATGTCGTTGAACGGATTGAATGAAGCGTAATGCGCCTGTGCGAGGTGCCAGAAGACGTGCTCCTGCCGCCGGAAGACGCGCAGGAACAGGTCGCGGTGATCGGCATGAAATGCCCCCGGGTCGCCGTCCATGGGATCGAAGGCATCGTCCGACGCACTGCCTCGCAGGGTGGCTTGGGGATCCGTTTCTGACCGGAAGATGTTGGTGAGCGTGACGGCCAGGAAGTCCGCCGGGCTGCGCCAGTGGCTGCGCGCGCCGGTGAAGGGCGTGTCGTCATCGAGACCTTGGCAGGCCAGCATCACCCGCGCCAGCGCATGGACAAGGAAGGCGTCCGGATCGCCCTGCCACGGGCCGTTCCGGTCTTCCGCCTGCAGGTCTTCGGGAGAGAACTCCAGCACGAAACCGCGGCCCTTCCGGTGCAGGCTGCCTTCTGGCGTCAGCGCACCGGAGGTCCGCGGCACGATCAGCAGCGGGCGGTCGATGTAGGCGATCAGGTAGGTGGCGAGGAAGTGCCAGCCGGGCGCGATTGCGTTCAGCCGCGTCTCTGTTTCGTCCAGCCACGCGGTCCCCTGTGCCGCATCGGTCCGAAGGGTGATCCGGTCGTTGTATCGCCGTTGCTTTGCGCCGCGCATGATGTGGTCCTCCTCCTGAAAAAGATCCGGGCTGATAAATCCGGGGTTCAATTCATGAGGGAGACATGGGGGCATTGGGGCGCGCGGCCAACGGCGGGATTCCCTACCCGCTAAAGGCGAACGCCCGGCAAGGGGCCGGGCGTTCGTGGTCAGATGCAAAGACGGTCAGACGTAGAAGTCGACGTGGTGCTTGAGCGGCAGGGTGCGGTAACGCTCGCCGGTCAGGTCGAAGATCGCGTTGGCCAGCGCGGGGGCGGCGGGCGGTGTGCCCGGCTCCCCGATGCCGCCGATGTGTTCCTGCGTCTCGAGGATGCGGACACGGACCTGCGGCATCTGGGTGATGCGCAGCGGCTCGTAATCCGGGAAGTTCCTCTGCTGGACGGCGCCCTCGGCAAAAGTGATCTCTTCGCCGATGGCCGCCGAAAGCCCCATGGCGAGACCGCCGGTCAACTGCGCCTCGATGTTGTCGGGGGCCAGCGCCACGCCGGGGTCGGCGGCCATCCAGGCCCGCGTGACCCGGATCGCATCGTCCTGCATCCTGACCTCGACCACCACGGCCACGGGCGTGCCGAAGCTGTAGCACATGGCAACGCCGCGCCCGACGCCCTCGGGCTTCTCGTCCGTCCAGCCGGACATCTCCTTGACCGCGTTCAGAACTTCCCACGCCGGCAGGAACTCGTCCCGGCAGAGTGCCTGGCGGAACTCGATCGGGTCGGTCCCGGCGGCATGGGCCATCTCGTCCATGAAACTTTCCATGAAGAAACCGTTGATCGACGAACCGACAGAGCGCCAGAACCCGACCGGCGGCATCTCCGACGCGGCAAAGCCCTGCACGCGGTAATTGAAGATGTCGTAGGGCTGGTTGAAGGCGCCCTCCACGATGGCCTGGTCCGGACCGCCGGGCGCAAAACCCGCCGCGCGCGTCAGGGCAGGGCCGGTCACCGGGGCCGAGGAAATGCGCGCCTCCAGCATCTCGGCCGTGCCCTCGCGCACCGCACCGCGGAACCGCGCGATGGCAGCGGGGCGGTAGAAATCGTGGGTCATGTCCTCTTCGCGCGAATAGGTCAGCAGCACCGGCGAGCCGGGCACCTCCTTGGCGATCCGCGTGGCATAGCGCACCGCGTCGACCTCGCCGCGCCGGCCAAAGCCGCCGCCGAGGTAGGTCACGGTCATCTCCACGTCGTCCTCGTCGAGGCCCGCTTCCTCTGCCGCGACACTGACCGCGAAGGTGGGCATCTGGCTGCCGGTCCAGAGACGCAGCTTGCCGCCGTCGAACCATGCGTTGCAGCTTTGCGGTTCCATCGTCGCATGGGCGAGGAAGGGCACGCGGTACTCCGCCTCGATCTGCTGGGCGTCGCGGTGCAGGCGTGTCACGTCGCCGTCGTCCCGCAGCATCGAGTCCGGTTCCTTGTCGAAGGCCTGCTCGAGCGCCTTGGCCAGCGCGGCGTCGTCCTTCTGGTAGCGCGCCGCATTCCATTCGACCGGAATGCGGTTCACCGCGTCCTGTGCGATCCAGGTGTTGCTGGCGATCACCGCGAGGCCGTCGCCAAGGTCCACCACCTTCTCGACCCCCGGCATGCGCGAGACCTCGAAGGCGTCGAAGTCGCGCACCGTGGCGCGGGTGGGGGCAAGGCGAATGGCCGCGAACTTCTGACCTGGCAGGCGGGTGTCGATGGCGAAGGTCGCGGTGCCGGTGGTCTTGGCGGGGATGTCCACGCGCTGGAACCGGGTGCCGAGGATCTTCCACTCTTCCGGCTCGCGCAGTTCGATGCGCGGCGCCTCCAGTTCGGCGGCCTCCGCGGCAAGTCGGGTGTAGGGGATCTTCGTGCCGTCCGGTGCGATGACGTTGCCCTTGTCGGTGACCAGCTCTGCGGGCGAAACGTCAAGCCGGTTGGCAGCCGCCTGGACCAGCAGTTCGCGCGTGGTGGCGCCGACCACCCGCATCCGCTCGAACCCGTCCTTCATCGCCGTCGACCCGCCCGTCACCTGCAGCGACATGACCTTGCCCACGTGGCCGATCAGGTCGCCGAGGGAACGCTGGAGGGAGGAGGCGTCATAGCCCTTGCCCTCGACCGCGAGGCCCAGCATCGCGTGGTTGTAATAGGCCTGCGCGGGCGGACCGTGGATGATGCGGATCTGGTCGAGCGTGACGTCGAGTTCCTCGGCGATCAGCGCGGCCCATGTGGTCATCGTGCCCTGGCCCATCTCCGCGTGGGGGGCGACGACGGTGATGCCCTCGTTGTCGATCACCACCCAGGGGTTCAGCGCGGTCTCGCCCTCGCCGGGCTCGAGCGGGTTGGGGGCGGGTTTCGCCACGTACCACGCGGCAAAGGCGGCGCCGCCGGCCACGGCGAGCGTGCCGAACAGGAAGGTGCGTCGGGCGATCTTGCCGATGCTGGACATGGATCAGGCTCCTTGCGCGGCGGACTTGATGGCGGCGCGAATGCGGGGGTAGGTGCCGCAGCGGCAGAGGTTGCCCGCCATGGCATCGTCGATCTGCTGGTCGGTGGGGTTCGGCACCTCTTCCAGGAGGGCCGCCGCCTGCATGATCTGACCCGACTGGCAGTAACCGCACTGCGGCACCTGCGCGTCGATGAAGGCCTTCTGCAGGCGGTGCAGCGCGTCGGGCGTGCCCAGTCCCTCGATGGTGGTCACGTCGCCCTCGACACTGTCCAGCGGCGTCACGCAGGCCCGTACCGGCTGGCCGTCGATGTGCACTGTGCAGGCGCCGCAGGACGCGACGCCGCAGCCGTATTTGGTGCCCGTCAGGTTCAGCGCATCGCGCAGCACCCAGAGGAGCGGCACGTTGCCGGGCAGGTCGACCTCGTGGGCGGTTCCGTTGACGGTCAGGGTGAAAGGCATGGGATCTCCTTCGGGGGAGCTTTGATTTGGCGGGCCGCGATGTCGCGCCCTTTTGTCCGATTGTGCGGCTTCCCGCGCCAAGGTCAAGGCGTGGCGCCCCGGCGGCCCCAGCTTTCCCGCGCTGTTGCTGCGGCGTGTCGCAGGTGCAACCGGCAGCCGCGGCACCCTGCGATTACAGATCGGTGCGCAGGGTCCAGAGATCCGGGAACAGCTCCACTTCCAGCATGCGCCGCAGGTAGCTGACGCCGCCCGTGCCGCCGGTGCCGCGCTTGAGGCCGATCACCCGCTCGACCGTGGTGACATGGTTGAAGCGCCAGCGGCGGAAATAGTCCTCCAGGTCCACGAGCTTCTCTGCAAGTTCGTAGAGATCCCAGTGCGCCTGCGGGTTGCGGTAGACCTCGGCCCAGGCTTCGCGAAGCGCGGGGACGGGCGCGTGCGGTCTGGCGCGGTCCCGCTGCATTGCCTTGTCGGGCAGGGGGATCGCCTGCGCCAGCCGCTCCACGGCGAGATCGTAGAGCGAGGGCCGGGTCAGTTCTTCCTCCAGCCGCGCGGCGATCTCGGGGCGGTGGGCGTGGGGGCGGATCATCGCGGGATTGCGGTTGCCCAGCAGGAACTCGATCTCGCGGTACTGGTAGGACTGGAAGCCCGAGCTCTGCCCCAGCGTCTCGCGGAAGGTGGTGTAATCCGACGGCGTCATGGTGCGCAGCACGTCCCACGCGCTGTTGAGCTGTTCGAAGATCCGTGTCGTCCGGGTCAGGCGCTTGAAGGCGGGGCGCACGTCTTCGCCGGCAAGGTCGGTGCGGGCTGCGTTCAGTTCGTGCAGGGCCAGCCGCATCCAGAGCTCGGACGTCTGGTGCTGGATGATGAAGAGCATCTCGTCCGGCGCCTCCGACAGCGGTGCCTGTGCCGAGAGGATCGCGTCGAGGTGCAGGTAGTCGCCATAGGACATGGACCGGTCAAAGGACATCTGCGCGCCTTCGCCGGAGGGATCATAGGGCTCGGTCATGGCTGGCTGTCCTGTGTCGAAAAGGTCTGAAGAACCGATATGCGAAGTCGGCAGCAAGGTAAATTCGTGCTCGCTGCAGATGGGCAGAGCGAGAGGTGCGCCGCCCGCCACTTGCAGCGCCTCAGCTGGTCGGAGAGGACCACATCGCCGGGGTGATGCCGGACTTGCGGATCCTGGAATAAAGCGTCGTCTGCCGCACCCCGAGGATGTCTGCCGCGCCGCCGGGCCCCGCGACCCTGCCGCCGGTCTCCCTCAGGCAGGCGACGAGGTTCTCGATCTCCGCCGCGCGGAACTCCTGCTCTGTCAGGATCTTCCCGGCGGGCCGCCCGCTGGCGGGCAGCGAAGCATCCAGCCCCTCGATCCGCAGCTTGTCGCCTTCGGACACGATCAGGGCGCGTTCCATCACGTTCTCCAGCTCGCGCACGTTGCCGGGCCAGTGATAGGCCACGAGCTTGCGGATTGCGCCCGTGGTGATCGTCGGCTCCGCGCGTTTGGTGCGGCGGCAGGCGAGACGCAGGAAATGCGCGGCCAGAAGGGGGATGTCCTCGGTGCGTTCGCGCAGCGGGGTCAGGGCGATGGGGAAGACGTTGAGGAAGAAATACAGGTCCTCGCGGAACCGACCGGCCATGACCTCGCGCGACAGGTCGCGGCTGGTGCAGGCGATGATGCGGACGTTGACTCGCCGCTGGCGGTCCTCGCCGACGCGGGTGATGGTCTGGTCGCGCAGCGCGTCCAGCAGCCGCCCCTGAAACTCGAGCGGCAGGTCGGCGACCTCTTCCAGGAACAGCGTGCCGCCGTGCGCCAGTTCGAGCCGCCCGGCCTTGTCGATCCCGCGTCCGTCGCGGCGGACCTGCCCGAAAAGCTCGCTGTCGATGTTGTCGGGCAGGGCGGCGCAGTTCAGCCGGATCATCGAACGGCGCCTGCGGTCCGACGCCTTGTGCACGGCGGCGGCGACCAGCGACTTTCCGGTGCCCGACTCGCCGGTGATCAGCACGTTGGCATCGGTCGGTGCCACCAGTTCCACTTGCTTCAGCGTCCGCTGGATCGCGGGGGCTTCACCCACCACATCGTAATGCGCGCGGGCCGAGCTGATCTCTTCCTGGAGGTAGGCGTTCTCCTGTTCCAGCCGGTCGCGCAGGGCGTCGACCTCGGCCATTGCGTCACGCAGCCGCCGCTCGCTTTCCTTGCGGTCGGTGATGTCGCGGAAGATCACCACGGCACCGGCCAGCACCTGCCCGTCGTAGATCGGGGTCGAGACGTATTCGACCTGGATCGGGCGGCCGTCCTTGCGCCAGAACACCTCGTTCTCCACGCGGCTGACACGTTCGTTGCGGAACGAATGGTAGATCGGGCAGTCGCGGTGATCGTAGGGCGTGCCGTCGAGGTGGCGGTGGTGGATGATCGCGTGGGTGTCGCGGCCCAGCAGATCCTCCGCCGACCAGCCCAGCATCTCCTGCGCGGCGCGGTTGACGAAGGTGGTCTGTCCGTCCGCGTTGATCCCGTAGATGCCTTCGCCCGCCGCATCGAGGATCAGCTGGTTCTGGCGTTCCAGTTCCGAAAAGAAGGTCTGGGTGCGCTTCCACTCCATCAGGCCGGAGCGGTGGAGTGTGCCCGCCTCGGTGATGTCCTGCCGCGCCTGAAGGTCGTCGAGCGGGACGAGCGCGATCAGCAGTCGGTGGCCGTCCGCGGTGCGGAGGTAAGTGCCGTTCAACTCGCAGGGCCGCGGTTCGCCCCCGGGCAGGAGCAGGCGGAGCTCGCGGGTCCAGTGGCGGCCGTAGTGCTGCACCCCGTCGGCAAAGACCACGAGATGACCGGCGTCGCCGTCGAGGCAGTCGAGGAAACTCTCCCCGGCCAGCGGACGCCCCAGAAGGCGTTCGGCGTCCGGATTGGCGGCGCAGATGCGGTCGGTGGCCGGGTCCACACTGACGGCGGGCCAAGGCCACAGGTCAAGGATCGAATCGGGCGACAGATCTTTCATGCGGAAACAATACCGCAACGCAGCATCCGTGTTACGAAAAATCATAAATTACGAAAATTCGTATTTTATTGGGATGCGGTGAGCGGGTCAAACAATTGATTTTACGATGCATTCAATCAATCCGCGTTTCCCGAAAAATCGTCAACCGACGCGACGGACCGCGTTAACCTTTTCCCATCAGACGCGGTCAGTCCTCGAAAGACCGGGCATCAACACGGGAGACGGAACACATGAAAAGTCTGGGGAACCCCTTCGATCCGAAGTCCGACCTGCGCCACGGCGCAGGCTGCGGATGTGCAAGCTGCAAGGAAACCGCCGCCGAGACTGCGGCACCGGACACCACCGACGCGATGCTGGAACGGGCCGTCGAAAGCGCGGTGGTCCGGTCGATGTTCGGCCAGAACGACCTGAGCCGCCGGTCCTTCATGGGCATGGTGGGTGGCACCACCTTCGCGGCGGCGCTGGCCTCGGTCTTTCCCATGGACAAGGCCAAGGCTGCGATCCTCGACGAATTGGGCACGCCCGAGAAGACCGACCTCAACATCGGCTTCGTGCCGATCACCTGTGCGACGCCGATCATCATGGCGCAGCCGCTCGGGTTCTACGAGAAATACGGGCTGAACGCGCAGGTCATCAAGACCGCCGGTTGGGCCGTTGCGCGGGACAAGTCGCTGGCCGGCGAATACGACGCCTCCCACATGCTGACGCCCATGCCGCTCGCGATGACGCTGGGCGCGGGCTCCACCGCCAGCCCCTACATCATGCCCGCGGTCGAGAACATCAACGGGCAGGCCATCGTCCTGCACAACGACCACAAGGACAAGCGCGATCCCAAGCAGTGGAAGGGCTTCACCTTCGGCGTGCCCTTCGAATACTCGATGCACAACTTCCTGCTGCGCTACTACGTGGCGGAGCACGGGCTGGACCCCGATGTCGACATCCAGATCCGCGTCGTCCCGCCGCCGGAGATGGTGGCGAACCTCAGCGCGGGCAACCTCGACGGCTACCTCTCGCCCGACCCGTTCAACCAGCGTGCGGTCTGGGAGGGCATCGGCTTCATCCATGTCCTCACCAAGGAGATCTGGGAAGGCCACCCCTGCTGCGCCTTCGCCGCGCCGCTGTCCTTTGCCCAGGAACTGCCGAACACCTACGGCGCGCTCCTGAAGGCGATCATCGACGCAACGCAATACGCCCGCGTCCCGGAGAACCGCAAGGAAATCGCCGAGGCGATCAGCCCGACGAACTACCTCAACCAGCCGGTTCCGGTGGTCGAACAGGTGCTGACCGGCACATACGCCGACGGTCTGGGCGAGGTGAAGCAGGTGCCCGACCGCATAGATTTCGACCCGTTCCCATGGCACTCCATGGGCGTCTGGATCCTCACGCAGATGAAGCGGTGGGGCTATATCGAGGGTGACGTCGACTACCGCGGCGTGGCCGAGCAGGTCTACCTCGCCGCCGACTGCAAGAAGATCATGAACGATCTGGGTTACGACGCGCCGGACGTCACCTACACGTCGCACACGATCATGGGCAAGACCTTCGATCCGGCGGACCCGGAGGGCTACGTGAAGTCCTTCGCCATCGGCAAGGGCTGAACCATGACGCTCTCCCTGAACCAGAAGGCAGCGATCCTGTCGCTTCTCCTGCTGGCGGTCGGCCTCCTCGTGTGGGAGGCCGCCATCCCCGGCCAGAAGCCGCTGTCCGAGATGACGGAATACGAACGTCTCACCGGCGGCGGTGCCCAGAAGGCCGGGGTGCCGCCCCCGTCGCAGGTCCTCGCGAAGGCGTGGGAGCAGTTGTCGAACCCGTTCTACGATGCGGGCCCGAACGACAAGGGCATCGGCATCCAGATCGGCTATTCGATCTACCGGGTGCTGACGGGCTATGCGCTGGCGGCGCTGGTTGCCCTGCCGCTCGGTTTCCTGATCGGGATGTCGCCCATAGCCTACAAGGCGCTCAACCCCTTCATACAGGTGCTGAGGCCGATCTCGCCGCTCGCATGGATGCCACTGGCGCTGTTCATCATCCAGGACAGCGAGGCCTCTGCGATCTTCGTGATCTTCATCTGTTCGATCTGGCCAATGCTCATCAACACCGCCTTCGGTGTGGCGGGTGTACGGTCGGACTGGGTGAACGTGGCGCGCACACATGAACTGGGGGCATTGAAAACCGCCTTCACCGTGATCCTGCCCGCCGCGGCCCCCACCATCATCACGGGCATGCGCATCTCCATCGGCATCGCGTGGCTGGTGATCGTCGCGGCCGAGATGTTGGTCGGCGGGACCGGCATCGGCTACTACGTCTGGAACGAGTGGAACAACCTCGACCTGACCTCCGTCATCTTCTCGATCCTCATGATCGGCGTCGTCGGCATGTTGCTGGACTCGGCCTTCGGGGCGCTCCAGCGGGCGGTGGCCTATGCGGAGTGATCCACAAAGCGCGCGTCCGTGCCTCCCCGAAAGGGGGCATGGCGCCGCCGCCGGACCAGACCGCATCCGCGGCGCCCGCCGGCCGAGGCGTGACGCCCAAGCCCCCCAATCCGAAAGGCCCTCGGCATGACCAAACCCTATCTGAGCGTCGAGAAGCTGACCCAGTCCTTCCCGGACGGCAAGGGCGGCACGATGACCGTCTTCGAAGATGCCACCTTCGGGGTCGAGAAAGGCGAATTCGTCTGCATCCTCGGCCACTCCGGCTGCGGCAAGTCGACGATCATGAACATCCTCGCCGGTCTGGCGGAGCCCACCTCCGGCGTCGTCAAGATGGACGGCTTCGAGGTGTCGGGACCGTCGCTCGACCGCGGTGTCGTCTTCCAGAACTACTCGCTGCTGCCGTGGCTCTCGGCGCTGCGCAACGTGATGTTTGGCGTCAAGGCGCGGCATCCCGACTGGTCCCGCGCCAAGGTGGCGGAGCATTCGGAGCAGTATCTGTCCATGGTCGGGCTGGAGGGCGACGCGATCCACCGCAAGCCCGCGCAACTGTCGGGGGGCATGCGCCAGCGCGTGTCCATCGCGCGCGCCTTTGCGAACCACCCGAAGCTGCTGTTGCTGGACGAACCCTTCGGCGCGCTCGACGCGCTCACCCGGGGCACGATCCAGGAGGAACTGCTGAAGATATGGAGCCGGACACAGCAGACCGTCTTCATGATCACACACGACATCGACGAGGCGATCCTCCTGGCCGACCGCATCCTTTTGATGACCAACGGGCCGCTGGCGCGCGTGGCGGAGTCGGTGGAGATCACCATCGACCGTCCGCGCAACCGGACAGAGATCGTCGAGCACCCGAACTACTACGCCATCCGCAACCACCTGGTGCAGTTCCTCGGACGGCGGTCGAAGGAGCTGGCGGGCCAGCCCTCGAACGGGGTGCCGCAATCGCCGGAAACCGTGCGCATCGACCTGACGGAAACCCCGACCGAAGACGACAGCGACGACAGCCCGCGGCTTCGTGCCGTGCACCGATGACCCCGCGGCCCCGGGCCGCTGATCTGAGCCGTGCGGCTTGAGGCCGCCATTCCAAGGAAAGACCCATGAAAGACAACTACGAGGTGCCCAAGATGATGACCAAAGAGGACGTCACCGTGATGATCCTGTCGGCCAAGAAGCAGGCCGGCCTGACGTGGGAGGGGATCGCGGACAAGATCGGCATGTCCCCTGTCTGGACCCACTCCGCCTGCATGGGAATGAACGCGATGCCGCCCGAGAAAGCCGAGCTTCTGGTGTCGGTCATGGGACTGCCGCAGGAGGCCGCGGGCGTGCTGGCCGAAAGCCCCACCAAGGTCTGGGAACAGACGGTGCCGACCGACCCCTGCATCTATCGCCTGTATGAGATCGTCGGCGTCTACGGTCCCACGATCAAGGCGCTGATCCACGAGAAGTTCGGCGACGGCATCATGTCCGCCATCGACTTCGACATGCAGATCACCCGCGTGCCCAATCCCAAGGGCGACCGCGTGAAGATCGAGATGTCGGGCAAGTACCTCGGCTACAACAGCTGGTGAAGTCGTGGCGGGCGTGACGCCTGCCACCCCCACTCAACGGTCCGGTCCCCGCGCAGGGTGCCGGACCGGCATATCGAAAGGCCCCGGCATGTCCCGCCCCCCGTTTCCCCCCTTCACCGAGGAAAGCGCCCGCCAGAAGGTGCGCATGGCCGAGGATGCGTGGAACACGCGCGATCCCGACCGGGTCGTCCTGGCCTACACGGAGGACACGTTCTGGCGGAACCGCTCGGAGTTCCTGAGGGGCAGGGGCGAGATCCACGCGTTCCTGACGCGCAAGTGGCAGCGAGAGAACGACTATCGCCTGATCAAGTCGCTCTGGGCGTTCACCGGCAACAGGATCGCCGTCCGCTTCGCCTACGAATGGCACGACGACTCAGGCCAGTGGTTCCGGTCCTACGGCAACGAGAACTGGCAGTTCACCGAGGCGGGTCTCATGGCCGAGCGCCACGCCTCGATCAACGATGTGCCAATCCAGGCCGACGAAAGGCTCTTCCACTGGCCCTCAGGTCCGCGGCCCGAGGACGTGGCGCCACCGTCGGGATTGTTCTGAAAGGCTGCTCGCAGGAACGTCGAACGACAGGCGTATGTAATGTCGCCTGACTGTCCGTCTGGATGGTGACGCGCGTGGCATGCGTTCCCCAAATTTCAGTGTGCCGGTTTTTAGCGATGGACAGCGAAGGGGCTTAAACGCGGCTTTCTCCGATCCGGAGCCCTGCATTTCCAAGGCGTTGATCTGACCACACGCTGGTCAACGCTGCGGGGGTCTTCCAGTCGCGCAGCCATCGAACTCACGACCCGTTCCGTTCGCCGAAGCCAACATCGTCAACTTTCACGGCCATTTCACGCCCCGAGAGCGGCGCCTTTCACGCTGATCGTCCAAATCCCGGATCAAGGTCGAACCCAAAGACTGCCCGCAGGGGCCGGGAACATCGCGAGGACGAAATGAACAGCATGATCGAACCGATTTCGGCCTGCGCCGCAGGCATCACGACGCTGCGCCACGTGCGCCCTTCGGATGCCGATGCGATACAGGAAATACTGCAGTCGGATCACGTCAATCGCGGCACGATGCGCTTGCCGTTCGAGTCGCCCGCAGGCGTTGCGCAACGCATCGCCGAGGAACCGGGCGTGGTAAAGATCGTCGCGCTGCGGCAGGGGGCGGTTGCAGGATATGCGTCCATGGTGACCTATCCCTCCCTCCCGAGGCACTGGCATTGCGCCGAGGTCGACATCGTTGCCGTCCACCCCGATCACCGCGGGCACGGCATCGGCCGCCACATGCTGCAACAGCTGATCGATCTCGCCGACAGGTGGCTGCAGGTCCGCCGCCTCTCCCTCACCGTCTGGGCGGGTAACGAAAAGGCGATCGCTCTCTACCGGTCACTCGGTTTCTCGATCGAAGGGACCATGCGCCAGTTCGTGTTCGTGGATGGCGCATACGAAGACGCCCACATCATGGGCCGACTGAAAGCCGTGCCGTGGCCATCGGCCCCCGCAGGTTCGGAGTAGGACGATGGGTGTCCCGTTTCTCGAACAGCCCGTCAGGGGCAGCGATGGATGGCCCTTGTCCGGCGCGACGAGCGGCAGCGTCCGTCCTTTCGAAGCCGGTGTCCTTTCGATGCACCACATGCCCGACAAGGCGATGGCGTCCTTCCACACCGCTCTCCGCCTCGCGCCGACCTTCGTGATGGCGCATGTGGCCATGGCACATCTGGTCCTGTCGGAAGACCCCGCGGCCGGACGGGCCATGACCCGCTTGCTCGCGCCGTTTCCAAGGACCGACCGTGAGGCGTCCCACCTGGCCATTCTGGCGGGCTGGGGCGAGGATGGCGCTGATACGTCCGCGCTCGACCGGCATCTCGCGGCATGGCCGGGCGACACCCTGGCCACCGCGCTCCTCGTTGCCATGCAGGCCGCGCGCCCGCTCGCCACGGGATAAGACCCTCTCAGGGGGCGTCGGCCAGGGAGCCCGAGTTCTCCAGCATCCGTGCCATGTCTTCCAGGCAGGCCGCGCGCAGGTCCGTGGCCAGCACCCGCCGGGCTTCGGGTTCAGATGGCCAGAGCAGCAACACAGCGGACCGGACGTACAGCGACGCCAGTCCGATGGGTTCTTCTGCGGCATAGCTTGTCAGCGCGTCCATGTGCCGGCGTGCCAGATCCCGGTCGGCGTCGCTGATCGCCCGCTCGATGACGCTGGAATGGAACCAGATGACGGCGTGTGAAAGCGCACCCCGTTCGAGGCAGGTCAGCCCGTCGGCGATGGCGCGGTCTCTCTCCGCCGTGCTCTCTGCGCAGATGGCGGCCAGCCCGAGGATCGTGCCGCCGATATAGGCGTCGTCCACCGCGTCCGGCAAAAGCGGGGCAAGCCGCCGTCGGGCCGCCTCTGCATTCCCCCGGCGCCATTCGAGGAACGCGTAAAGCGTCTCCACGTCCTTCGAGAAACGGTTCTCGCCCCGGATGGACGCCAGTTTCTCGATCGCCTGCAGGTCTTCCTCCAGCCCGGCCAGGTCGCCGTTGGCAAGGCGCATTTCGGCCCGCACCTCGCGTGCGATCATCTCCGTCCGAATGGCACCGCACTGGACGGCGCTGTCGACGGCGATATCCGAGAGCAGGCTCGCCTGCGGGCCGGGCTCGGCAAAGAACAGCGCGAAGGCCCGCATGAAGAGGTACTCTTCGCGGACAAGACCAAGGCCCGCCTGTTCCGCGGTTTCAATCGCCTTCGTGAAATGGCGATAGGCCGTGGCAAAGCGCCCCGCGGCATAGGCGGCGTCCCCGATCCCGCCATGCCCGCGCGCGATGCCGCGCGGGGCGCCTGTCGCCTCGGCCGCGGCGAGGGCGGCGCGATGGTGACGCATGCAGGCGGCATGGTCTCCGCGCACGAAGGCGCGGTTGCCGCGTTGTTCGTGGATCTCGGCGCGTCCCGATCCGGTCAGGCCGATGTCATCGGCGATCTCCTCCGCGGCGTCGAGAGCCCGGTCCGCCTCGTCCCCGCGACCCAGCCGGTGCAACACGAGCGCCTGGCGGCACAGCATCGCGACGCGGGTCTCGGACCGGATGGCGCGTGCATGAGCGGCCCGGTAATCCTCCAGCGCGCCGGCCATGTCGCCGCGGACCCTGCGAATGCCTGCACGGCAGGAATAAAGCTCGGCGCTGGCCTCCGCGTCGCTGTCGCGGGCGAAGCCGGCTTCGAGGTACGGATAGGCTGCCGAGAAGCGCCGCGCCGCAATCATCGCGTTGGCCGCAGCGACGGCTGCATGTCCTGCATCCGCATCGTCGGCGGCCTTCAGGGCGTGCTCGGCCCAGCTTATGGGATCGTGCCCGCGGAAATGCGCGGCAGCACGGGCATGCCAGGTCTGGCGGGTCTCCTCGGGGATGCTTTCGTAGACCGCACGGTGGATCAGGTCGTGACCGAAGGCGAGCCCCGTTTCCGTTTCGTGCAGGAGATCGCCGTTCGCCCGGAGCGATGCGGTTTCGGGAAAGATGGCGGACATGTCCCCAGGATCGAAGCTTGCGCCCAGAATGGCCGCCGTCCTGAGCGCGGCGCGTTCCTGCTCCGGCAGCCGCTCGATCTGTTCCTGCACGAGTTCGGTCACGGTTGCGGGCAGGGCGCCTGCGGTCCAGCCCGCCTCGATCAACCGTATCAGAAAGAGCGGATGGCCCGCGGCCCGGTCGATTGCCTCCTCGGCTGACGCGAAGCCCGGGGCCACGGCCTGGACAAGTTCCCGCGCCGCCGCCTCCGGCAAGGGGGCGAGCGAGATCCGCGAAAGGCCGGACTTGGCCCGCGTGGCGATGCGGTGATCGAGGCTGCCGGGGTGCGGGCGTTCCGTCAGCAGCAGCAGGATGGGGCTGTCGCGCAGGCGGGCCTGCAGCGCGAGGATGAAATCGCCCGCACCATCGGGGCGCCAGTGGCAGTCTTCGATCAGGATCAGCAGCCCTGTCTCTTCTGCCGCGCGTTTCAGTGCGGCGGACAGGACGTCCAGTATCCGCTCCTGCTGCGCTTGCGGGTCGAGAGCGCTCAAGCGCAAACGCGCTTCGCCTTCGTCTTCGGGATCGGTCAGCCATCTCCAGATCGCGCGCTCTATGGGCGGTGCCTCGGGATCGGGGACCGGAGGCGCCGACAACCCTGCTATCATCCGTTGCGCGAGATGACGCGAGCCCGGAGAGAAGGCATCGAAGCCGCAGACGGCGATCGCCATGCCGGCCCGTTCCGACAGGCGGATGACCTCGCTGGCGAGGCGGCTCTTGCCGATGCCCGCTTCGCCGGACAGATGCACGGTCAGGCTGCTGGACGACTGGCGCACCCCGGCGACCGCGGCTTCGAGCTGCGCCAGTTCCATGGCCCGACCTACGAGCGGCAGAACCGGTCTCGCGCGCATCGCATCGGGCCGCAGGGGCACCATGCTCTGATCCGGTTCGATTGCGAGACCGACCCGCGCGGCAAGGTCTCGCGTCGCGAGGATGGACCCGGGATCGGCCCGGGCGGCCATCCGGCGGGCCTGTGCAATCGACCGCGCGGCGCCGTCATCCTGCCCATCGAATGGCACCAGCCCGAAGGACAGGGTCCCGCCCGCCGCTTCGGACAGCTCGAGCGCGCGGGCGCAGACCTCCCGAAGGCGCATGTCGCGATAGACCAGGGCAATTTCGCCGGGACCGGAGTCCTGTTCGACGGCACCGTGACCAGACGCGCGGTCGCGCAGCATGGCGTAGTGGGGCGCGCCCTCCGCCTCCATGCCGAGAAGCAGGTAACCGGCGGGGTCGGGGGCGGCGGGCGCAGGCACCTCGACCGCGCCTGGAGTGGCACTCTGGCCGCCGCCACGCCGGATCCGGTCGTATAGCGCGCGCGTTTCAGGTTCGGGCGCGCTGTTCATGTCCCGGCGCAGCGCGGCTTCGAGGCTTTCGAACCGCGCGCGTGCTGCGCCGCGCATCCCGTGGGCCGCGTCGATCTGCATCAGGCGGCGATGGGCGACCTCGTTCAGTGGATCGAGACTAAGCAGACGATGCGCAAGCGCCGAGGCATCCGCGCCGTCGTCCGCCCGGTCCAGGGCCCGGGCCAGAGCCTCTGACGCCAATCCGGCCAGCCGCGCGCGCTCAGCCGCGATGGCATGCCCGAGGTCGGGCGTCGAGGCGTCCAGACCTTCGAGGAAGGGACCACGGTACAGTCGCGCGGCCTCGACCGGATCGTTGCGGGTCAGGGCCGCGTGGAAGGCATCGAGGTCGGTGCCGACCGCGTCGCCCAGCCGAAGGTCGTCTCCGTCCGTCTCGACCCATCCTTCGCCGGCCGAGCGGCGGATCTGGGCGAGGGCCTGCCGCAGGCTGACCCGGGCCTGATCGCTGTCGCTTGCCTCCCACAAAAGCGCGGCGAGGCGCACCCGGGGCATGGTCCGGCGACGCGCCGCCGCCAGCAGGCCAAGCAACATGCGGGCCTTTCGCGCGGGAATCGCGACAGGTGCGCCATCGCGCGACAGGGCGCATCCTCCGAGACAATCGAGCCAGAGCTTCATCCTTTCACGCTCCTTTCACGCCACGCCACCGAGTCGTTTCACGCCGAAAGCAGAGAACGCCCACACGACTTGCAACCAGGTGATACGAACAATGCCTTTCCTCAAGAACTTGTCTTCCTCCGACACGCGGCGAAGGCGGAGCGTCCCGTCACCCATGCCGGGAACGCTTTCACGTCAGATCCGCGCGGCTTTCAGACTGCCTCGGATCGACCCCCACGAGGCAGTCTCCGGGCTCCCTTTCAACAAACCTTACCCATGGTGATCGCAATGACCTCATACCGCAATAATTTGCCGCAAGCCGGCGGCACTCTCCTTCTGACCGATTCCGGTCTCGAAACCACGCTGATCTTCCACGAAGGGCTCGATCTGCCAGCTTTTGCAGCCTATCCGCTCATGGAAAGCGCAGCAGGGCGCGAGGTGTTGACGCGGTACTACCGCAGGCACCTGACCATCGCGTCCGATCACGCGACGGGTTTCCTCCTCGAGGCGCCGACCTGGCGTGCCAGCCGTGACTGGGGCGCGCAGCTTGGCCATTCCGCCGAGGATCTCGCCCGGATCAATCGCGCCTCCATCGGCTTCCTGTCCGATCTGCGGGCCAATGCGGGCAGTGTCCGGCCGGTCGTGATCTCCGGCAACATCGGGCCGCGCGGCGACGGCTATGTGGCCGACACCGCCATGAATGCCGCCGAGGCCGAGGCCTACCATGCCGAGCAGATCTGCTGGTTTGCCGAAACCGACGCCGACATGGTGACCGCCGTGACCCTGTCCACCGTGGCCGAGGGCGTGGGCGTGATCCGCGCTGCCGTGAAGGCCGGGATGCCCGTGGTCGTCGCCTACACGGTCGAAACCGACGGCAGGCTGCCGGACGGAACGCCGCTTGGGGAGGCATTCGAGCAGACCGATGCCCAGACCGGCGGGGCCGCCGCCTACTTCATGGTGAACTGCGCCCATCCGGACCATTTCCGGGGTGCCCTCGAAGCAGGCTCGGGCTGGCTGAACCGCATCGGCGGCATCCGTGCCAATGCCTCGCGCCTCAGCCATGCCGAACTCGACGAGGCGGAGGAGCTGGACGACGGCAACCCGGCCGAATTCGGGCGCGACTATGCCCGCCTGCGCCGCCTGCTGCCGAAACTCGCCGTGATGGGCGGGTGCTGCGGCACCGATCATCGTCATGTCGAGGCTGTCGCAGACTGCTGCGTCGCCCCGTACGCGGCCTGAACCAGCGCCGTCCGGCACCGCCGGGCGGCCCCATCCCAACTGTGACGAACACGCATATTAACGGAGTTTTCCCATGCAAGCCCTTTTCTGGACCTTCGGTCTGCCCCAGCCCCGGTCTTCCGTCCTGCCCCCGGTGTTTCCCGGGGCCACAGCGGAACCGGACCTGCCGTTCCGCTACCGCGGTGCCGCCTATCGCCGGTCGGACCTGCCGGTCGAGCGTCCGGTCCGGCCCGTGCGCCTGATCTACCGCGGCGTCGTCCACCGCCCTGTGCGGCGCATGCATGTCGCGGCGCCGGTCCCCGGATCGCGCATCTATCGCGGCGTCGCCCACTGACCCTCGAATTGAACCGCATCACTTTGCCACGAAAGGAAAATCCCATGATCCTGCGACTGACCTCTGCCGCATTTCTGATGGCGTCCACCGCCCTGACGCACGGCGCCTTCGCCCACGAAAACGACCGAAAGACCGAGCTCTACAAGCCCGGTGTCGAACACGCCACCGGCGAGATGCCCGTCGCCGATGCCGCATCCATCAGCGCCTTCGCGGGGTTCGGCGATTTCGGCTTCGACCCCGAAACCGACATGCCCGAAGCGCGCGCCCATTTCGAACAGGGCATGGGGCTTCTGTGGGGCTTCAACCATGCCGCCGCCGGGCTGGCCTTCCGCGCGGCACAGCAGGCCGACCCGGACTGTTCGGCCTGCTACTGGGCCGAAGCCTATGCCCTGGGTCCGAACCTGAATGACGGGATGCATCCCGAAAACGCACCGCGCGCGGTCGAGGCTGCGCAAATGGCGCGCGCCACCGCCGCGAACGACCGCGACCGGATGCTGGCCGAGGCCGTGACCCTGCGCTACGCCGTCGAAGGCGGCACGCAGTCTGACCGCGACAGCGCCTTTGCCGATGCGATGGCCGATGTCGCCGCCCGTTTCCCGGACGATGCCAATGTGCAGGTGATCCGCGCCGACGCGCTGATGAACCTGCAGCCCTGGGATTACTGGGAGGAAGACGGCATCACGCCCAAGGGCAACGGGGCCGAGATCCTGGCCGCACTGGAACGCGCGATCGAGATCGACCCCGCCCATCCCGCGGCGCTGCATCTCTATATCCACGCCGTCGAAGCATCGGCAGACCCTGCACAGGGCGAGATCGCGGCGGACCTCCTGCGGGGGAGCGTGCCGATGGCCGGGCACCTCGTCCACATGCCCGCGCATATCTACAACCGTATCGGCCGCTACTCGGATTCGATCGAGGTGAACAAGGCCGCCATCGCCGCCGACGAAGCCTACCTTGCCGCGGCCGGCAACAGGGCCAGTGCGCTCTACCGCTATGGCTACTACCCGCACAACATCCACTTCCTGCTGGTGGGTGCACAGATGGCCGGCCTGAAGGACGAGGCGCTTGCAGCCGCGGCGAAACTGGCCGGTGTAACTTCCGCCGAGGTTAGCGGAGATCTGGCCTGGGTGCAGGCCATCGACACGGCGCCTTTTACGGCGCACGCACAGTTCAGCGACCCGAACAGGATCCTGGCCCTGCCGGATCCGGGGGAAACCTTCCCCTTCGTGAAGGGCCACTGGCACTATGCCCGCGGCACGGCCTTCGCGCTCAAGGGCGATCTCGACGCCGCCATCGCCGAACAGCAGGCAATCGAACGCATCATCGCCGATGCCGATCTGTCCGGGCTGGAAGCGCAATACCTGCCCGCGCGCGATGTCCTCGGGATCGCGAAGCACATCGTCGAGGCGCGAATCGCACAGGCGAAAGGCGATCATCGCTCAGCCGCGCATCACCTCGAAGAGGCCATCGCGCTGGAAGGCACCATCGCCTACATGGAGCCGCCCTACTGGTACTACCCGGTGCGGCAGACCCTGGGCGCCGTCCTTCTGGAGGCCGGGGATCTTCATGGGGCGAGGACGGCATTCGAGGGCACACTGGAGACGCATCCCAACAATGCGTGGGCGCTCTGGGGCCTGTGGCAGGTCGAAAAGGCCGAACAGGCGGATGCCTCCGTCATCGAACGGGCCGCGCGCGCCTTCCGCAACGCCTGGCTTGGTGGCGAGGACCCCGAACTGAGCAGGCTCTGACACGGGGCCGGGAGGGCGTCCGCCGCTGCGCGGTCGCCCTTCGCATGTCCGAAGTCATGGTCGGCGAACAGGAGGCGCACGAAATGATCCATTCCCGCGCCGCAGGAGACTGTGGCGAGCGTTTGCGCCGCAACCGCGTTCGCCGGTCCTGGTTGCCCCGTGCCGTGATCGGGCTCGGGGCGCTTGTCAGTGTCCTGTCCATGATCGCATCCGACCATCGTTCGCCTGCCTCGGGGGCGGAGTGCAATATGCAGGGTACCGCCCGGTGCAATTTCGACGACAGCACACCGCGTGTGAAGCCTGCCGCGTCGCGCAATGCCGGTCATCCGCCTTTGGGTTCGGTACTGGTGACATTCACGCACTCCAAAAGCGCCGCTGGCCACGTTCGGTACGGAGCGTCGCCGGGGCCGCCATCGGCGCGGCCACTGTGCGGGTGGCCGTCTTCGAGCCCATGATCGCCGCCAGCGCACTGGGCCTTGGCGCTGATGCGCATTGCCGTCCAGATCATTGGCGCGGCTTGTCTCGTCTGGCTCGGCCAGTTTGCAGCCGCCTTCGCGGCGACCCGCCTGCACTGGCACAAGCGCGCCTTCGGCGGAATGATCCTGTTCGGCATCCCGATACTGTTCACTGACCGAGCGTCGTCCGGCACCGCCTGACTTCTGGAGTGGAAGTGGTACGAGCTTTGGGCCCGGTGAAGGTGCGGCCACCGGGTGACCGGGTGGAGAGGTCGCGCGCAGGGGGGGCGCTGCCCCCGTCCGCGCCTTGCGCGGACTCCCCCGGAGTATTTGGAAAGCAAAGAAGCCGGGGGTGTCAGGTGACGGCCTTGCGTGCCTTGAACTCCGGCCGGTCCCACGTGCCGGTGGCGAGGATCCTCGCCAGCGTGTCGGCGGCGTGGTCGATGTCGGCCTCGTCGATGTAGAGCGGGGTGATGCCGAAGCGCAGGATGTCGGGGGCGCGGAAGTCGCCGATCACGCCTTCGGCGATCAGCGCCTGCATCACCGCGTAGCCTTCGGGATGGCGGAAGGAGACCTGCGAGCCGCGGTCTTCGGGTGCGCGCGGCGTGGCGAGGGCGAGGTCTGTCTGCGCCTCGACCTTTGCGATGAAGCGGTCGCCCAGCTCCAGCGCGCGGGTGCGCAGGGCGGCGAGGTCCACGGTGTCCCAGATCCCGAGCGCGCTGTCGAGCGCGGCCATCTGCAGGACCGGCGGTGTGCCCACGCGCATCCGTTCGATGCCCTCTCCGGCCCGGTAGCCGAGGTCGAAGGCGAAAGGCGCCGCGTGTCCCATCCAGCCGGCCAGCGCCGGTTCCGCCCGGTCCGCGTGGCGCGGCGCCACGTAGATGAAGGCGGGCGCACCGGGGCCCGCGTTGAGGTACTTGTAGGTGCAGCCCACGGCGAAGTCCGCGTGGCAGTCCGACATATGCACCGGGAAGGCGCCCGCCGAATGCGCGAGGTCCCAGATCGTCAGCGCGCCCCTGGCGTGGGCCAGTTCGGTCAGCCGGGCCATGTCGTGTCGGCGGCCCGTGCGGTAGTCGACCTCGGTGATCAGGGTGACGGCGACCTCTTCGGTGATGTGCGCCGCAACGTCTTCGGGGGCGACGGTCCGCAGCTCGTAGCCCTCGGGCAGCAGCTTCAGGAGGCCCTCTGCCATGTAGAGGTCGGTCGGGAAGTTGCCGGTGTCTGAAAGGATCACCCGCCGCTCCGGATTCAGCTTCAGCGCGGCGGCCAGTGCCTGAAAGACCTTGATCGACAGGGTGTCGCCGATCACCGTGTGGCCCGGTTCCGCGCCGATCAGCCGTCCGATGCGGTCGCCGAGGCGGCGCGGCATCTCCATCCAGCCGCAGGCGTTCCAGGCGGAGATCAGGTGACCGCCCCATTCCTCGCGCACGGCGCGGGCCACGCGCGCCTCGGTGGCGCGGGGCAGCGGGCCGAGCGAGTTGCCGTCGAGGTAGGTCACGCCCGGGGGCAGGTCGAAGAGGGTCTTGGTCGCGGTGAAATCGGTCATCGTGTCGTCCTGTTGTGCATGGGGTCTGGCCCCGGTCACGGAAGGACGGGGCGGGTCAGGGGGCGGGCGCCCGTGTGGGCGGGTCGGGGCGGCGGTGGGTGTATTTCACACCTCACCCCCGGCGATCTGGATGGCCTGGCCGTTCACGCTGCCCGAATGCGGGCCGCAGAGGAACAGGGCGGCCTCCGCCACCTCTTCGGGTGTGACGAGCCGTCCGTGCGGGTTGACGCCGACCATCACGTCGCGTGCCTTTTCCGCGTCCATCCCGGTGCGCTCCATGATCGAGGTGACATTGCGGGTGACGATGTCGGTGTCGACATAGGCGGGGCAGAGAGCGTTGAAGGTGTAGGGCTTCGTCGCGTAGTCCGCCGCCAGTGCCCGGATCAGCCCCAGAAGCGCGTGTTTCGAGGCGCTGTAGGTGGGCGCGCCCTTCAGCCCTTTCAGCCCCGCGATGGAGGAGACGGCGATGACCCGGCCCCAGTCGGTTGTGGTCATCGACTTCAGGGATTCGCGGATCGTCAGGAAGGCGCCGTCGACGTTGATCGCCATCATCTGCCGCCAGAACGCCATGTCGGTCTTCAGGAGCGCGCGCCCTTCGGCGATCCCGGCATTCGGCACGCAGATCTGGATCGGGCCGCGCGCCTCGACGGCCGTCGCAATGCCACGGGTGACGGAGTCCTCGTCGGCGACGTCCATCGGCAGGGCAAAGATCCGGTCGGTGGCGGCCTCTTCGAGCGGGCCGGGCCGGCGGCCGGTGATGGTCACCCGTGCGCCTTCTGCGGCCAGTGCGCGGGCGATGGCGAGGCCAATTCCCGTACCGCCGCCGGTGACGAGCGCATGTTTGCCCTGCAGCATGTGTCCTCCCCTTGGTCCTGCGCGCCGGATGTGCGCCGGGTGCGTCGCACATTAACGGCGTGGCGGGCGGGGACAAGGCGCTGGGTGGCTTGGCAATGTCATTCACGTATGCGAATGTGTTCCGGGTTTCGAGGGAGGACAATTGCCATGAGAACGTTGCTTGTTGCGGGGCTGGTGCTGGCGGGGATGCCGGCGCTGGCCAACGAAGAGATTGCCGACAAGTATCCGCAATCCGAACTGTACGACGCGCCGGTCGAATTCATTCCCGGCGTCTGGACCGCGATCGGGGCCACCGCGCCGCCGACCTACGAGAACGCGGGCCACAACAACAACCTCAGTTTCGTTGTCACGGAGGAGGGAGTGGTGGTCGTGAACGGCGGCGCCTCGGTCCGGCTGGCGGCGGCGCTGCACGAGGAGATCCGCAAGGTCACGGATCTGCCGGTGAAACTGGTGATCAACGAGAACGGGCAGGGGCACGCCATGCTCGGCAATGCCTACTGGTCCGATCAGGGGGTCGACATCCTCGCCCATGCGGAGGCGATCGCGGAGGTCGAGGAGAACGGCGATTTCATCCTGCAGGGCATGCAGGGCTACAACCGCGACAAGGCGGAAGGCACGCGGGTGGTGGTGCCGAACCTGTCGTTCGAGGACGGGTACAGGTTCGAGATGGGCGGGGTGGGGTTCGAGGTCCTGCACCTCGGCCCTGCGCACGGGCCGGGCGACGCCCAGGTCTGGATCCCGGAGTGGGACATCGTCATTGCCGGGGACATCGCCTTTCACGAGCGGATGCCACCGATCTTCGCCGACACCTGCACGTCGTGCTGGATCGAGACCTTCGAAGGCCCGTTCTCCGATCTCGGCGCAGCCTACGTGATCCCGGGCCACGGCCATCCCACGAACATGGGCACGGTGACGGAGGGCACGGTCGGCTATCTGCGCGACCTGCGTGAGAAGGTCGGCGCGCATATCGACGAGGGCGGCGACCTGGCCGGCGCCTACTACGTCGATCAGGCGCGTTGGGCGCATCTCGACACCTTCGAGGAACTGGCAACGAAGAACGCCGGGCGGGTGTTCGAGGAGATGGAGTGGGAGTGACACCTTCCGCACCGCTGGGATGGCGGAGATGCCTTGGCCCGCCGGTGCCGTCGGTGCGCGTATCGCCGTCCTGAAGGGGGCCGCGCTGCTGGCGGCGGACGTTGCATTCGGTCACTGGCGTTTCCGGGCGCGCCGGTGCAGGACGGAGTACGTGTTGCATGGCGGGGGAGGGAGCGCTGCCCCCGCCTTTCCTGCGGAGAGGCAATGCGGGGTACTGGGATCAGGATGAAGGCGAGGGTTGCGTGTTGAAGTGGTTGGACATGCCGCCGGTCTGGCTGGCGGGATTCGCGGCGCTGGCGTGGTGGCAGAAGACATGGTTCCCGCGCGGGTCCTTCGGGCCCGTCTGGGCCGACCTTCTGGGCGGGTTGCTGGTGGGCGGCGGGCTGTTCCTTCTCGGGCTGGCGATCTTCGAGATGCGGCGCCATCGCACGACGGTGATCCCGCACCGCAATGCCGACCGGCTGGTGACCTCCGGCATCTTCAAGCGGTCCCGGAACCCGATCTACCTGGGCGACACGATGATCCTTGCCGGGCTGATCCTCTACTGGGATGCGGTGCTGGCGCTGCCGCTGGTGCCGGTCTTCGTCTGGGTGATCGAGCGGCGGTTCATCGTGCCGGAGGAGGCGCGGCTGCGGCAGAGGTTCACCACCGCCTTCGCACGATACGAGCGGGAGACCCGCCGCTGGGTTTGAGTTGAGTACGCCTCTGCGGGAGGCGGTTCGGCTATGGACACACGGTGAGCAAGGTTTGGCGGCCTATGGGATCGGCGGGCGGCTCTTCGGTCTGGCCTCGTCACTGAGGCCGCTGCCCAGCCTTCCTTCACGCGAGCGAGGTCAGGGCGCCCTCGGGCCTATTGTCCGGATCGGTGGTGCTTTTGAAGCCCCCGGTCGGGTGCGTGTCACGCAGAGCCGGCCCTTGGCTCGCGGCGTGCCCATCCGTGTTTGAAGCCCCCGGTCGGGTCTCGGTATTCCCCTGCGGACCGCGTTTGAATCGTCGGATGCTTCCGGACGTCGCAAGCAATTTCAACGCCCGGGCGAGCCCGGCATCGGTTCCACGCCGCGCCATAGCCAGGCTTCGGTATACATCGGTGCGCAAGTTTGTTGCTTAGGTCAGACAGGTTGCGCAATAAACGAATAGACATCTTTAACTTTCTCCCGTGCTGTGGTCTAGAAGCGCGAGATACGGTTTGGAAACATTAGGTCAGACGTGTAGACCCATCGTCAAACCGTAATGCCGGGGCCGCGACGTGCGGCATCCGGTCCGGGATTTCCTGAAGAGGGGGACAAGAGACGTGAAAATCGGGACACCAACAGAAGTCGAAGTCGGCGAGAACCGGGTGGCGATGACGCCCGACTCCGCGCGCCAGCTCCAGAAGCTGGGCTATGACTGCCTGATCGAGAGCGGCGCGGGCCAGAAGGCGGGCTTTGCCGACGCGCTGTACGAAGAGGCCGGCGTCACCGTGGTGGAGACCGCCGATGCGCTGTGGTCGCAGTCCGACATCATTGCCAAGGTGCGCATTCCCACGGCGGACGAACTCGACCGGCTGACGCCGGAGAAGACACTGATCACCTTCTTCAACCCGGGCGGCAACGCCGAGGGTCTCGAAAAGGCGAAGGAGAAGGGCGCCAACGTCATCGCGATGGAAATGGTGCCGCGCATCTCCCGTGCGCAGAAGATGGACGCGCTGTCGTCAATGGCCAACATCGCGGGCTACCGAGCGGTGATCGAGGCGGGCAACAACTTCGGCCGCTTCTTCACCGGCCAGGTGACGGCGGCGGGCAAGGTGCCCCCGGCCAAGGTGCTGGTCGTCGGCGCCGGTGTGGCCGGTCTGGCCGCCATCGGCACGTCCACCTCGCTCGGTGCAATCACCTACGCCTTCGACGTGCGCCCCGAAGTGGCCGAGCAGGTCGAATCGATGGGGGCCGAATTCGTCTACCTCGACTTCGAGGAAGAGCAGGCGGACGGCAGCGCCTCCGGCGGCTATGCCTCGGTCTCCAGCCCCGAGTTCCGCGAGGCGCAGCTTGCCAAGTTCCGCGAACTGGCGCCCGAGATGGACATCGTCATCACCACGGCGCTGATCCCCAACCGCGAGGCGCCGAAGCTGTGGCTGGCCGACATGGTCGCCGCGATGAAGCCGGGCTCGGTGATCATCGACCTCGCCGCCGAGAAGGGCGGCAACGTCGAGGGCACCGTCAAGGACGAGAAGGTCGTGACCGAGAACGGCGTGACCATCGTCGGCTACACCGACTTCCCGTCGCGCATGGCGACGCAGTCCTCGACGCTCTATGCCACCAACATCCGTCACATGATGACCGACCTGACGCCCGAGAAGGACGGCAAGGTCAACCACAACATGGACGACGACGTGATCCGCGGCGCAACCGTCGCCTACCAGGGCGAGATCACCTTCCCGCCGCCGCCGCCGAAGGTCCAGGCCATCGCCGCGCAGAAAAAGGAGAAGCCGAAGGAGCTGACCCCCGAGGAGAAGCGCGCCAAGGAAGTGGCCGCCTTCAAGGCCCAGACGAAAAGCCAGGTGACGCTGCTCGCCATAGGCGGTGCGTTGATGCTGCTCGTGGGCCTCGTGGCGCCGGCCAGCTTCCTGCAGCACTTCATCGTCTTCGTGCTGTCGGTCTTCATCGGCTTCCAGGTGATCTGGAACGTGTCGCACTCGCTGCACACGCCGCTGATGGCGGTCACCAACGCGATCTCTTCGATCATCATTCTCGGCGCGCTGATGCAGATCGGTGCGGGCAACTGGCTTGTTGTCATCCTCGCGGCCATCTCGGTCTTCTTCGCCGGTATCAACATCTTCGGCGGCTTCCTCGTGACACGGCGCATGCTCGCCATGTTCCAGAAGTCGTAAGGGGGGACATTGCACATGGACTTCGGATTCACGACAGCGGCCTACGTGGTCGCAGCCGTTCTTTTCATCCTCTCGCTGGGCGGCCTTTCGGGGCAGGAAAGCGCGAAACGCGCGGTGTGGTACGGCATCGTCGGCATGGCGCTGGCGGTCTTCGCCACGCTGATCGGACCGGGCTCGGGCCTCTGGATCCTGTCGATCATCCTGATCGCGGGCGGCGGCGTCATCGGCTACCTGCTGGCCAGCCGGGTCGAGATGACCCAGATGCCGGAACTGGTGGCGGGGATGCACGCGCTGGTCGGCCTCGCGGCCGTTTTCGTGGGCTACAACGCCGAACTCGTCATGAACACCGTCGGCGCGTTGCAGTCGGCGGGTGACGAAGCCGGGCTGGCGGCGCTGAAGGGCTTTGCCTCCACCGTGGCGCACAAGACCCAGGCCGAGATCAACATCCTCAAGATCGAGGTGTTCCTGGGCGTGTTCATCGGTGCGGTGACCTTCACCGGCTCCGTCATCGCCTACGGCAAACTGGCGGGCAAGGTGACCTCCGCGGCGCAGAAGCTGCCGGGCGGCCACATGCTGAACGCGGGCGCGGCGATCCTCTCGCTGATCCTGCTCGTCATCTACATGTCGACGGGCGGCGGCTGGACGCTGCTGGTGATGTCGCTCCTGGCGTTCTTCATCGGCTATCACCTGATCATGGGCATCGGCGGCGCCGACATGCCGGTCGTGGTCTCGATGCTCAACTCGTATTCAGGCTGGGCGGCGGCGGCCATCGGCTTCTCCCTGGGCAACGACCTGCTGATCGTGGTCGGTGCGCTTGTGGGTTCCTCCGGTGCGATCCTGTCGTACATCATGTGCAAGGCGATGAACCGGTCCTTCGTGTCGGTGATCCTCGGCGGCTTCGGCGGCGCCTCCGGTCCGGCGATGGCAGTCGAGGGCGAGCAGATCGCGATCGATGCGGACGGCGTGGCCAACGCGCTCGAAGAAGCGGACAGCGTCATCATCGTCCCGGGCTACGGCATGGCCGTTGCGCAGGCGCAGCAGAACGTGGCCGAGCTGACCCGCAAGCTGCGCGCCAAGGGCAAGGATGTGCGCTTCGCCATCCACCCGGTGGCGGGCCGTCTGCCGGGCCACATGAACGTGCTGCTGGCAGAGGCGAAGGTGCCCTACGACATCGTGCTGGAAATGGACGAGATCAACGAGGACTTCCCCTCGACCGACGTGGTCATCGTCATCGGCTCGAACGACATCGTGAACCCGGCGGCGCAGGACGATCCGAACTCGCCCATCGCCGGGATGCCGGTGCTGGAAGTCTGGAAAGCCAAGCAGGTCTTCGTGTCGAAGCGCGGCCAGGGCACCGGCTACTCCGGCATCGAGAACCCGCTGTTCTACAAGGACAACACGCGGATGTACTACGGTGACGCCAAGCATTCCGTGGGCGAACTGCTGAACCGCATCAGCTGATCCCTCAGGTGACAAGGTAAACGGAAGGGCGGCCCGATGGGGCCGCCCTTTTTCGTTGGCGTGCCGGTTGCCCGGTTTCGCGGCAGTCGGGGGTGGCGCAGGGGCAGGGGATCGAGAAGGCCGTTGCGTGCCGCCGTATTAACTGATTAAATTGGTCGGAAATAAGGGGTGCAAAGCGATGACAGCCAGACCGACCATGAACGCCGCGGCGGGGGAGCATTGGTCCCATCGGTTCCCGCAGCTTCGCGAGGCCGATCCCCGGCTGGATGTGCTCCGTGCCGTCCGGGAAATGGACGCGCGGGAAAACCACCCGTTCGAGCGCTTTCTGAGCACGGTGGAGGGCGCCTTCGCCCGCCCGCTCGACCTTTGTCCACCGGGCGACGCGGCGCGGACCTTCGACGAACGCTGGCTGCTGGCGCTGTTGCAGGCGCTGTCGGAGGTCGACCTCGGGCGGTATCAGTTCCTGCTGCGCTCCCGCCTGAAGGCCGGCGATGCGGCACGGGTGCATTTCGCGCTGACGCAGGCACAGGTCTGGCTGGACGCGCGGCTGTAGGGCATCGGCCGCGGTGCGGTCCACAAAGTTTGCATCTGCAAACCACATATTTGCATATTTTCTGCGCGTGCATCCGCGCAATATACTTGCTTGGCCGGAAGGCTTGAGGCAATACGGTCGGAATGGTTTCGACAGGATAAAGGGGGACCTCATGAACCTGACGTTTGACCGGAGCGTGCTGGCAGAAGCCTTTGGCGCGAACGAAGGACTGGCTCTGCGTGCCAAGCAGGTGGCGCTTGTCGTCGCGGGCATCGCCTTCCTTGCGGTGATGGCCAAGATCAAGGTGCCGGTGCCGGGCTCGCCGGTGGCGATGGGCATGGGCACCTTCGCCGTGCTGACGATCGGCGCCGCGTATGGCGCGCGCCTCGGCCTCGCGACGATCATGGGTTACATGATGATCGGCATGCTGGGCTTCGACATCTTCCAGAGCTCCACCGCTGACCTCAACGGCATCGAGTACATGATGGGCGGCACCGGCGGCTACCTCCTGGGCTACGTGATCGCGGTCGGCGCCATGGGCGTGCTGGCCCGTCGCGGCTGGGACCGGTCCGCGCCGAAGATGGCGGCGGCGATGTTCCTGGGCAACGTGATCCTCTACGTGCCGGGCCTGATCTGGCTTGGCATGCTCTATGGCTGGGACAAGCCGATCCTCGCGTGGGGCCTGACGCCCTTCCTGCTGGGCGACTTCATCAAGCTGGCGCTGGCCGCGCTGCTGCTGCCCGCCGCATGGAAACTGGTCGGCCGCGCGCGCGGCTGAGGAACGGGGCAGGCGGTGCATGAGCCCCGCCCTGCTTCCGGACACGAAGATAGCAAAGGCCGGGCATCGCGCCCGGCCTTTTCGTTTATGGGGATGGGGCGTTGTTTCGGACGGTGAACGGATGGAAACGGCAGGAGGGGGCTCTGCCCCCGCCTTCGGCCCCCCGAGGTATTTGCCGCCAAGATGAAGGGGCCGGGTGCACGTCAGGTGAGGCGGGTTTCGATCTGGGCGCCGGTCTCGAGGGTGCGGTGCACCGGGCAGCGGTCGGCGATTTCAAGGAGGCGGCTCCGCTGGTCCGGCGAAAGGTCTCCTTCGAGCGTGATGGCGCGGGTGAAGCGGTCGATCCGGGTGTCTGTCTGGCTTCCCGCGTCCTGCGCGTGCACCTTGTCGTGGGTCACGTCGACCGAGATCCGCGTCAGCGGCCAGCCCTTGCGCCGGGCGTACATGCGGATCGTCATCGATGTGCAGGCACCGAGGCCCGCCGACAGGAAGCCGTAGGGCGACATGCCCCGGTCTGTGCCGCCGTAGGCCTCCGGCTCGTCGGCGAGCGCGTGGTGGTGCGGGCCGTTCTGGATGTCCTGAAGGAAGCTCCTCGGGTCGGTCTCCGTCACGCGGGTGACGCCTTCGGGTGCGCCGGGCGGCGGGGCGGGCGGGGCGAGGTCGACGTAGCGCCGGGCCCATGCGGCGATCACCCCCGCGGTGTACTCGGCATCGTCGGGGTCGGAGACGAGGTGGTCGGCGTCGTCCAGCGTGACGAAGCTTTTCGGGTGTTTCGCGGCCATGAAGATGCGCGTGGCGTTTGAGATGTCGACCACCGCATCGCGCGGCGCGTGCAGCACCAGCAGCGCCTTCCTGAGGTGGCCGATGGCCGGTTCGAGGTCCTGCGCGCCCACGTCCTTGACGAAGTCCTGCCCGATGGTGAAGGGCCGCCCGCCGAGGCTCACCTGCGCGGCGCCCTGCGACTCGATCCGGTCGAGCGCGTGGGCGAAGGTTTCCGTCACATGCGCCGGGTCGAAGGGGGCGCCGATGGTCACTACCGCCTTTGCCGAGGGGATGTCGCTTGCGGCGCGCAGCACGGCCGAGCCGCCGAGCGAGTGGCCGATCAGGAGGGCGGGCGCCATGTCGCGCTCTGCCAGCCAGTCGGCGGCGCAGCTGAGGTCGGAAACGTTGGAGCAGAAGGTGGTGTTGGCGAACTCGCCCTGACTGTGGCCGAGGCCTGTGAAGTCGAAGCGCAGCACGGCGATCCCCATGGCCGCCAGCCGCTGCGAGATGCGCCGCGCGGCATGGATGTCCTTGCCGCAGGTGAAGCAATGGGCGAAGAGGGCGGTGGCCAAGTGCGGACCGTCGGGCCTGTCCAGACGGGCGGCAAGCCGGTGGCCGGAATGGCCGGGGAAGGTGACGCGGTCGCTGGGCATGATCGTTCCTGACTCCTGGTGCCGACAGGATGTGGCCGGACGCAGGGGAGACGCAACCGGGGTGACAGGTGCGTCACGGCAAGGTGAGAGACGTTGCAATGTGGGTGAAGTTGCTGGCGGCGGTGGCGGGTCTGGTGACGGCCGCGGGATGGATGGCGCCGGGCGCCTTTCCCGCGGGCGTGCGCGTTGCGGCGACGGTTGTCTTTGCGCTGGCGGCGATCTGGTCGTCCTGGCCGGCCCGCCTGCGCTGGCCGCTGGCGGCGGTGGCCATGGCGCTCCTGCTGTCGGAGGTGACGGGTGGCTGAGGGGCCGGGCCTCTTCACGCCGCGCGACGCGCGGGACCGACGGGAGTGGGCGCGGCTGCTGGCCTTCTGCGCCCGGCACGGCAGGGCGGCCTTCTCGCGCGATCCGCTGATCGGCGGGCATGTCACCGGAAGCGCCGTGCTGCTCTCTCCGGACGGGGGCGAGATGCTGCTGACCCATCACCGCAAGCTCGACCGCTGGCTGCAGCTGGGCGGCCATTGCGACGGCGAGGCAGACGTGGCGCAGGTGGCACTGCGCGAGGCGCGGGAGGAAAGCGGGCTGGCGGGGATCACCCTGCTCTCGCCCGAGGTCTTCGACATCGACATCCACGAGATCCCCGCCAACACGCGTGAGCCCGCGCATCTGCATTACGACCTGCGCTACCTGATGCGGGCCGGGAGCCGCGGCTTTGCCGTCTCGCACGAAAGCCGGGCGCTGGCTTGGGTGCCCTTGGCAGAGGTCGGGCGCTACACCCGCGCGCCTAGCGTGCTGCGCCTCAGGGACCGGGTGCTGGCCGACCGTGGCGCAGAGGCCGCGCATCGGATCGGGCGCGACACGGGGTAGGGCGGGGCTGTGCGCCGCCGCCCCCCTCGGGCCAAGCGCGCCCGTCAGATGAAGACGAACTCCGGTTCGAGGAAGTCCGCTACGGATGCGTTCTCCACCGTCAGGACGCCGCCCGTGTAGGTGATGGATACGTTGCCCGTGCCGGTGTCCGCGATGGTCAGGTCGCCGAAGGCCAGCCCGTCGAAGACGATCTCGTCCTCAGTTGCATCGTAGTCGAGGATCCGGTCCAGCCCGTCGCCCGCCCGGAAGACAAAGCTGTCGCCGTCCGCGCCGCCACCCAGCCGGTCGTCGCCGGTGCCGCCGATCACGGTGTCGGACCCGGCCCCGGTCAGGATCAGGTCGTCGCCCGCCTCTCCATCGATGGAATCCCCGGCAAGGCTGCCCATCAGCAGGTCGTTCCCGCTCGTCCCGGTCTCGGTCACGGCCGTATCGCCGAGGCCGATCAGCTCGTAGGAGTTCAGCGTAACCTGGTCGAAGGTCGTGCCGGTGTCGCCGTCCAGATCGAAGATCGCTGTCACCGCGAACTCGTTCTGCGCGCCCAGCAGGTCCTCGATCCCTGCGAGGTCCGCCAGCGCGAGGTCGATCTCCAGCGTGCCTGCGACGACCGCCGGGTTCGTCTCGTCCGCGATGGTGCCGAGGTCGGTGCCGTCCGCCTCCAGCGTCACGTCGAGCGCGATCAGCGTCGCCGGGAACAGCCCCGCGCCGGTCAGTGCGGCGCTGAGGGCGCCGAAGCTGGTGACCGGGGTGGCCTGGCCGTCGCTGTCGGTCTGGCTGAGCAGCGCGAGGTTCAGGTTGCTGCCGATGCCGAAGGACTGCACATCGACCGCGTAGGGCAGGGAGAACTGCGGCTGGGGCGTGTAGGTCCCGGCCGGCGTGCCCGAGGAGGAGATGGTCGTCGTGAAGCTGTCGTTCAGCAGGTTGGCGAGCGGCTGCGCCCATTGCTGGGTGGGTCCCGGGTTGCCGTCGGTGATGAACAGCATCAGGTTCAGCGCATCCGGGCCATCCACCACGTATTGCGAGTCGAAGTAGTATTCGGTCTGCTGGAAGGCGGCGTCCCACGGCGTGAACCCGGCGGTGTAAGTCATCTGGGCGATGTCGGCCTGCAAGCCGGCAAGCGTCGTCAGGTCGAGGTCCACGGACGGGGCGGCCCGCCGCGGCGCTGTCAGGATCTGCGGCAGGGTGGCCGGGTTGCCGTCGACGAACTGGAGGCGCAGGTTGTTCTGCGATGTCGCGCCGCTGTAGCTGAACACCTCCACGTCGATGTCGATGCCCGTGCCGTCGAACCGCGTCGCGATGTCCTCGAGTGCGTTCGAAACGGCGTCGAGCTGCTGTAGCCAGGCGGAGGCGCCGAGGCTGCCCGACGCGTCCATGGCGAACACCAGGTTCACGCTGGGCGCGTCGTAGGACGTCAGGTCGATGGAGATCGCCCCTGCCGGGTTCCCGTCCACTGGTGCTGCGTTCAGGTCCAGCGTCACCTCCTGTCCGCTGTCAGACACGAAGGTCTCGTTGGCGACCTCGATCCGCAGCTCGGCGGTGTCGGTTCGCCCGGTCGAATCCGTGACCGTGGCGGTGAAGGTCTCCACTCCGGTAAACCCGGGGTTGGGGATGAAGTTGAACCCGCCGCTCGGAGAGATGTTGAGCGTGCCGTTCGGCAGGGCAAAGCTGCCCGCCGTCCATGTCAGCGTGTCGCCAAGGTCCGGATCGACCGCGACCAGCGCGCCGGGCGGGGGCGTGTAGGGCGAGAGGCCGTCGTTGATCGGAACCTCGATGACCTGGTTTTCGGCGCGCGGCCCATCCTCGACCGGCAGGATCCGGTAGGTGCCGGAGGCGGTCGTGGACGCGGCGCTGCCGTTGGACGTCTCGGTCGCCGTCGCCATGGCGGTCAGGGTGAAGCTGCCGTTCCAGTCGGCGGGCGGCGTCATCTCGAGCGTCGAGAGGTCCAGACCCTCGGCGTTCTCGATCACCCAGTCGCTGCCCGAGGCCGCGCCGAGGCTGAAGGTCGCGCCCGCCGGGAAACCGGAGAGCGTGATCGTCAGCGTCTCGGACCCGTCCGTGTCGGTCAGCGCTGCGGCCAGGTTCACCGGCACCGGCCGGTCCTCGGTCGTATAGCCTTCGGGCAGGGACGTGAGGGTCGAGAAGATCTCTCCCGCGCCAATCTCCGTGCTCCAGACGTTGACCAGATCCCCGTTGTCGAGCAGCGCCATCTGCCCACCGCCGCCGAACGGGTACGAATACTGGTTGCCGGTGGTGATGTTGTTGACGCGGGTTTCGATGCCAAAGGGGCTGCCGTCCGCATTGTAGCGCTGCTCGAAGATACCGTAGCCGGAGCCGTCCTCAAGAAAGGACGACCAACTGATCGCAAAGCCGCCGTCGGGCAGTCCGACCACGGTGGGCGAGGACTGGGCACTGAAACTATATGTGTTGACCTGGAATTCACCGCCGACGCGCGCGCCGGTCAGATCGTATCGCTGCGCGTGCAGGCTGTTGCCACTTCCGTCCTGGCCGAAACTCTGCCAGGCGACGACATAGCCGCCGTCCGCCAGCGCGGCGACGACCGGAAGCTCCTGGTTGCCGTTGGTGTAGGTGTTCGCGACGAACTCCGGGCCGACCGGTGCGGCACTGGCGTCGAACATCCGGCCCACGATGGCCAGGCCATTGCCGTCCTGCAAGTCGGAGGCCCAGACCGCCACGAAGCCGCCGCCGGGCAGGGCCGTGACGTGGCTGCTTTGCTGGGCGGTGGGGTTCGTCACGTTGACGAGGAACGGGCTGCCCAACAGGTTTCCGTTGGATGCAAGGACCTGCCCCATGATCGCCGAACTGCCCGCATCGCCGCCAGCGCTCTGCGTGTAGGTCACCACGATGCGCCCGTCGTCCAGGACGGCTGTGTCGGGGTGGACCAGACCGGACCCGCCGAATGTCTGCGTGTTGGTCTGGCTCCCGCCGGTATCGTACAGAGACACGGATATGTCGCTGCCGCCGGCTCCGGCGCTGGCATGCGCTATGGCGAACCCTCCGCCGGGCAGGCCGTTTACCACCGGGTACGGGATCGCCGGCAGGCCAGAGGCAACCGTCAGGGCCTGACCCTGCGGTGTGCCATCGTCCGAGAACATCCGGGCCAGCACGTTGTACGTGCCGTTTTCATTTGAATGCCAGACGACGACGTAGCCGCCGCCATCCAGTGCTGCAACCGTCTCTGCCGTGTCGCCATCGGTCGCGGCGGTGGACACCTGCTGGTCGACCCCACTACCTGCAAAGCCGTAGGTCGCCGCCCCCGGCGGTGCCAGAGAGACGGTCGGCGCGTCGGCCACCGCCTCGATGGTGATGATCTCCGTCCCGACCTCGTAGGCGCCAAGGCTGTCGGTCGCCCGGTAGTCGAAGCTGTCGATCCCGGACCAGTCCGCGTCCGGGATGTAGGTGAAGCTCCCGTCGATGTTCATCGTGACGCTGCCATGTGACGGCCCGGTTTCGACGGTATGGATCGGTGCCGCCACAGAATCCGGGTCTGACGACAGCACGGAATCGATGACCATGCCATCCTCCGTCCCGACCTGGAGGGTATCCGGCGCGAAAGGCGCGTCATTAGACCCGGTGATGGTGATGGTCAGCGTCCCGGTGTCGGCCGCGAACAGACCGTCATTCACCACGTACTGGAAGGTTTCCGTTACGACCTCGCCCTCGGCCAGCGCGCGGGTCGACGGGTTGAGGTCGTCCAGCGTGTAGGTCCAGTCGCCGTTCGCGCCGATCACGACCGACCCGTAAAGCCCCGCCACCGGCGCGCCGACGTTGGCGTTGTCCGCTTCCACCGAAAGCACGATCAACACGTCCGACGTATCCGGATCGGTGTCGTTGGCCAGCACATTGCCGCTGGCAGAGGGATCGCCCGCCGTGGCAAAGCCCGCCTCCACCACGGGATTGCCGCCGTTGTCGTCGGCCACGGCCACCGGCGCATCGTTCCTGCCCCGCACGTCCACGGTGATCTCTGCCGTGTCGGTGCCGCCGTTTGCGTCCGTCACCGTGTAGGTGATGCCGGTGCTCACGAACTCCCCGTGAGCGAGGGCGTTGAATTCGCCATTGGTGTCAAAGCTGTAGGCGCCGTCGTTCCGCACGGTGAAGACGCCGCCGTTGGTCCCGGCAATGGTCATCGTCTGGCCGGGCGCGCCGAACGGATCGGGCAGCGCCTCCGAGTCTATGCCGTTGGTGATCGAGGACGCCCGAAGCGCGTCGCCCTCCGGGTCGGTGTCGTTGGCAAGCGCCAGCGAGACCTGCCCGAAGATGTCCGCCTGGGCGAAGCCGTGGACGTCATCCTCGTCGACCTGCAGGCTGTCGTCGGATGCCACCGGCGGCGCGTTGTCGCCGGACCCGGTGATGGTGATCGTCAGGGTGGAGCTTGCCTCCGCCCCCGTGCTGTCCACCACGGAATAGCCGAAGACCTCCGTCGCGATCTCGCCCTGCGCCAGCGCCTCCGTATCCGGGTCGGCGTCGTCCAGCGTGTAGGTCCAGTTGCCCGCCGCATCGACCAGCAGGCTGCCGTAGGTGCCCGCGACCGCCGTGCCGATGTTCGCCGCCGATCCGTTCACCGCAGAAAGCGTCAGCGTGTCGTTGGCGTCCGGGTCGCTGTCGTTGATGAGCAGCTTGCCCACGGCGCTCGGGTCGCCCGGATCGAGGGTTCCGGCCTCCGTCACGAGGTCGCTGCCGTTGCCGTCCGCCACCAGCACCGGCCCGTCATTCGTGCCCGTGATGGTGAAGGTGACGATGTCGGACGCCAGCGCTGCCCCGAAATCGTTCGCCACGATCCGGACCGAGAAGGTGATCGTCTCGCCCGCGCCGAGGAAGTCGAGGTCGAGCGAGTTGTTGTAGCTCCACGGCAGCACCGTCCCGGCCGTCACCGGCCCCGGTACGCCGAGCGTGAAGCCGGTCTGGATCTGCACCTCCTGCGCGGCGGTCAACGTACCGTGCGACCAGACGGGCACATCCACCAACTGGGTGTAGACCTCCAGCACGTCGTTCACGTCGAGGTCGGCGATCTCCACCGTGCCGGACAGCCCGATGACCTGCGCGGAGGCATCCGCCTCCTCTGTGATTGCGCTGGCCGGGGTCGCCGTCACCACCGGCGCGTCATTGGTGCCCAAGATGCTGAAGAAGATGACATCTGTGCCGGTCTGCGTGCCGTCATGCGCCGCGACCATATAGGACAGGCCGATGGTCTCGTTCCGACCGAGGAAATCGAGGTCGAGCGTGGCGTCGTAGGTCCAGCCGATTGTGCCGGGCGCATTGGCCCCTGTTACGCCAGTGGAGAACCCTGCCGCCAGCGCGGTTTCCTGCGCGGCGGTCAGTGTCCCGCCGGACCACACGGGCGCCCCGTTGATCGAATAGGTCAGATCGATCGTGTCGCCCAGGTCGATGTCATCGAAACTCAGCGTGCCGCTCTGTGACAGGACCTGCGCCGTGGCATCCGCGTCCTCCACGAAGGGCAGGGCGGGCTCGATGACGACGGTCGGCCGGTTGTTGCGGCCTTCGATGGTGATCGCGATGTCGTGGCTCGCCTCTGCACCGTGCACGTCGGTCGCCGTGACCGTGTAGGTCAGCACAAGGCTTTCGCCCAGCGACAGCCCGGCGAAATTCGTGGTGCCGCTGTCGAAGGTCCATCCACGCCGCGCGAGGCTTTCGACGCCGCTCAGCACGTTTGGCGTGTCCAGCGTGAGCATCCCGAGGAGGTCAGCGGACGGAATCCCCGCCAGCACCGCCGTCGCGCCGGAGGCGCTGAACCCGGTCACCGCAGCCGTCACGGTGTCGCTGATGTCCACGTCCGAGAAGGTGAGAGAAGAGGATACGGTCAGCGGCACGCCGGTCTCTGCCAGCGTTTCGGCATCGGTATCGGGCGTGGTCAGTGTGATCCGGGGTGCATCGTTGGCGCCTTCGACGGTGATCGTCACCACCTCCGTATCGACGCCGCCATTGCCGTCATCCACCGTGTAGGTGAAGGTATCGGTCGCCTGCTGGCCAATCGCCAGATGCTCGAAAGCGCCATTGGCGGAATAGGTGAACGTGCCGTCCAGGTTGTTGGTCACAAGGCCAAGCGTGCCTGTGGTGTCCACGCCGAATGTATGGCTGTCGAGCGCGTCCACATCCGTGAAGGCCGCATTAATAACAATCCTATCTTTCGGGTGGATGATTTGTGCGTCGAATTTGACCTCGGAGATAAGGAGATCGTCATTTCTGGAAATTCGATAGTCAATTCCTAAGATCTGGGCTTCAAAATTCAGGATCCGTTCGTCGACCAAAGAGTGATTCAACAATGATATTTTGATTTCCTCAACAGTTTCATTGTCGGGCGAAAAAAGTAGCGTCTCGAAATTACTTCCAATTGTTGCAGAGGGTGTCCCCCCATCGGTGTCAATTATGGAATAATTTGATGTTTCAATGTATGACAATTCGCCTTTACTAAAGAGAGACGCACTGACCCTCCAACTGTTGCTGTTGGGATCGACAACCACGACTACTCCGTTCCCAAACGCAAGATTAGATTCTGCAACTTGGGAGACGGTGTTGTTGGAACTGAGGTCGCGCGGTACAGAGAATGCTACGTTGTTGTCAAAGTCGAAAACAATGAACAGTCCGATATTTTGCGCGGCAATGTTTTCCAATGTCGCGCTCGGAGATTTTTCTGTAACTGCGCTCTCCTGCACGACCCCCGACAGGGCACTGGCGCTCGGCGCGTCATTGGTGCCGGTCACCGAAATCGTGATGCTGGCAGTGGTGGAGGCGCCCGCATCGTCGGTCAGCGTGACGACGAAGCTTTCGGTTTCCACCTGGCCTGCGGACAGGCTGTCCGCCGCGCCGTTGTTCAGCGCATAGGTCCACGCGCCGGTCCCCGGGTCGATGCTGAAATCGCCATAGGTCCCCGCCGTGTCGCCGGACCACGTCAGCACCGCGCCCGCATCGGGGTCGAAACCGGCGAGCGTCCCGGTGGCCACGGGCGTGCCCGGATCGACAACGATCCCGTCCGCATCGCTGCCGGCCTCCCTGACCGCGCCCGACGTGTCCTGGCCCACGGCGATCTCCGGTCCGTCGTTGCTGCCGGTGATGGTAACCGTGACAAGGCGCGTCGCACTGCCCCCGTTGTCGTCGGAGAGGATGACCTCGTAGACCTGCTGCAGCGTCTCGCCTTCGCCGAGGCTGTCGAGCGCGGCGTCATCCACCGTGAAGGTCCAGTCGAAGCTGCCCGACATCGGCCCGGCGGGCACGGAGAAGCTGCCGACATAGCCGGTCGAAACCGGCAGGGCCGTGGCCGTATGCGTATCGAAGGCATCGATATCCGTGAAGTCGATCGTGCCGGAGGCGGACAGGACATCCACGCTTTCACCCGGTGCGCCATCCGCGATCTCGGAAACCGCGCCTTCGACCACGGCGGCGGTGATCTCGGGCAAATCGTTGCGGCCGGTCACCGCCACCCTGAACACCTGCATGCCGGAGGTGTCGTTCGGCGCCCCGCTGTCATCGGTGGCAAAGACCCGGGTCTCGATCCTCAGCGTGTCGCCCGCGGACAGCCGGTCGATCCCCAGCGAGGCGGGGATGTCCAGCCGCCAGTATCCGGTCTCGTCGATGGTCACGGCCGCCTCCAGCGCCGCCATCTCTGCCGCGGTGAAGGGCGAGGGGACACCGGCGCCCGCCGCATCCTCGAAGATCACGGTGAAGGGCAGGTGGCCGATGCTGGCCGTATCGGTCGCGTCGAGGTCGGCAAAGGTGATCTGCCCCTGATCGGAAAGCCCGCCGGGCGCCAGCGGCTCAGCCAGCGCCACGTCGACCGGCGCCGAGGTGATCTGCGGCGCGTTGTTCCTGCCCGTCACCGTGAAGCTCAGGACCTGCGTCCCGGTCTCGCCCGCAAGGTCCGTCGCCGTGATCGTGTAGGACCAGGTGATCTCCTCTCCGATGGCCAGGAAACTCAGAGCAGCCTGCGCCGCGTAGTTCCACCCGATGGACCCCGGCGGCACCGCATCCGACACCCCGGTGGAGAAACCGGCCTCCAGCGCTGCCGCAATGCCGGGGTCGAGCACGCCGCCGCTCCACGCGATATCGCCGTTGGAGACGAAGGTGATGTCGACAAGGTCGCCCGCATCGCTGTCGGTGAAATCCACCGTCCCGCTGTCTGCCAGCACCTGCACGCCGGCCACCGGCGCCTCGGTGAATCCGGCAGAGGGGCTGACCGTGACCTGCGGCGCATCGTTGGTGCCCGTGACCGTCACGGTGACCGTGTTCACAGCCGTCGCCCCGTGCCGGTCGGTCGCCGTCACCTCGAAGGTCACATCCCGCGTCTCGCCCTGACCAAGGTCGGTGAAGAAGCCGGTCGGGTCGAAGGTCACCTGCGTCCCGGAGACCGTGGCCGCACCCTCCGCAGGCGGGGCGGTGATGGTGTAGATCAGCGTCGTGCCGTCGTCGTCGCTGTCGATGTCATCGCCGTAGTCGGCAAGGTCCACGCTGACCGGCCCGCCTGTCTCCTCCGCCGCCAGCGTCACCGCGTCGAGCGTCGGGGCATCGTTCTCCCCGGTGACGGTGATCTGCACCTCGCGGGCGATCAGCCCGCCGCGGCCGTCGTCGATGACAACCGTCACCACCACCACGGCATCCTCGCCCAGGGCCAGCCCTTCGTATGCGCCATCGGTGTCGAAGGTCAGTTCGTAGAGCATGCCGCTGGCGCAATCCCGCGTGTCGCCGTTCAGCAGCGCCACGTCGACCAGCCCGCCCGTGGCCGAAACGGAATCGATGGCGATCCCGTCACCGTCGAAATCCACGATCTCCATGGGGAAGGCCACCGTCCCGCTCTCGGAAACCACCTGATTGGCGACCGAGACCACCGGCGCATTGTCCCGCCCGTCGAGGTAGAGCGTGACATCCGCGAACTGCAGCGCATCGATGAACCGCAGCGTGTCGGTGCCCTCGGCGCCGATCAGGTCGGTGACGGTCAGCGACTGCCCCCAGCCGCAGGCGAACCACGACTTGTAATGCCCGTACCCATGGCCGTTGCCGTGCGTGTCGTGGCCCTTGCCCTTGTCGTTCCGGTGCCGGTCGCCGCCGTCCAGATGGCTGCCCGTCAGGCAGATGTCGAAGTCGAGGATGGAGCCGTCGTAGACCGCCGTGTCGAACCCGATGCTGCCCTCGAGGGTGTCGTCGCCCGCGCCGCCCCGGAGGGTGTTCTCGCCATGCCCCACCTCGATCAGGTCGTCACCCGCACCGCCGTCGACCGAACTGTCGCCATGCCCCGTGCGCACCACGTCGTCGCCGTCGCCCGCATCGACGGTGTCGTCACCGTGCCCCGACCGGATCTCGTCATCGCCGCCGCCGGTGGATATGTCGTCGTCGCCCCAGCCGCTGCGCACCTCGTCATCGCCATCGCCGGACACAACGGTGTTGTCGCCGGTCCCCGCGCGGATGTCGTTGTCGCCGCTGCCCGCATCGATGCTGTCGTCGCCCGACCCGCCGCTGACATTGTCGTCGCCCGGCCCGGCGAGGATCGTGTCGGCGCCGCTGCTGCCCTCGATAGTATCGTCGTGATCCGAACCGATGACACTGTCGTCACCGCCCTTGGCGTTCACCTTGCGGCCGGATGTCTCCCCGGAAAGGTCGATCGTGTCGTCGGCGCGGGTGCCGTTGATGGTCTTCAAAGTGCTTGATACGGTGCCGTTTCCACGGCCCGGACGAAAATACGTCATGGTGTCCCCCATCGGAAAGAATAGCGGCAGTTTGAAAATCGAAACGGCGCAGGTGCGCGCCCAAGCTGGTACTGGAAACTCCCAATATTAACGGCCCGGTAAGCCTTCCCTGTCAAACCTTTCCGTACGTGGGCCACGGCCAGACCACCGCAAGCGTCTGAGAAGGCGGGTGTTTCGTCCCGAAGTGGAACCGGATTTCCACCACCTTTCGCGTCAATCCTGCGTTCCGACAGGCCGAATCGCGTCATGAGTGTTTCAGAATCGGAAACGGTGTCCGGACAGTTGCCACGGTTGCCTTTGTGGACGAATCCTGCCTACTCTCATATGCGGGATAGATTCCCGGGGGGGATAGGAATGAAGAGCGAACTGACAGTTCGCCTCGCTGCGCGTCTATCTGCACTTCGCGCGGCGCGCGGCTGGACACTGGACCAGCTGGCTGCTGCCAGCGGCGTCTCCCGCGCCGCGCTCTCCCGCCTCGAAAACGCCGAGGTCAGCCCTTCCGCCGACGTGCTCTACCGCCTCGCCGCCGCCCACGAGATGACGCTGTCGCGGCTGATGTCGCTCATGGAGGACGGCTTCGCCGCCCAGGTCCGCCGCGACGACCAGGCGCTGTGGCGTGATGGCGAAACAGGCCTCTCCCGCCGGTTCGTGTCCCCCGCAGCACCCGCGCTTGCGGGGGAGGTGATCGAATGCAAGATCACACCCGGCACACATTGGGTGCAGGAAGCCCCCGAGGTTCCGGGCCAGGAGCACCACCTCGTGATGCTGACCGGCTACATGCATGCGGTGGTCGACGGCGAGGCGCACTACCTCGCCCCGGGCGACACGCTGCGCTATCGCGAACACGGCGAGACACGCTTCGTCACCGCAAAAGGGCAGGGAGCGAAGTTCATGATGTGCCGGATCAGCGGCTGAGAATGGTTTCGGCTTGCTGACGCAAGCCGATCCGCGCGGGCTTCGCCCGCGGATGGGGGCTCTGCCCCCCTCTCCCTCCGGGAGACTCCCCCGAGGGTATTTGGACCAAGATGAATCAAGGCCGTCCGTCCCCTTCATCTTGGTGAAAATACCTCGGAGGGGTCCGGGGAGGCGGAGCCTCTCCGGCGGATCGCCTTGCGCCAGC
>NZ_JBRBWD010000007.1:0-232075 GCF_052825245.1 Sagittula sp. | reverse complement strand
TGGTGGTGTTGGTCCTGACCATCAATACAGCACCCCCCCCCCCGCCGCGCGCCGTGCGGTGTTTGTTTTTTTTGTTTGTGGGGGTGTGGGGGGTGGTGTGTGGGTGGTGGGGGGGGGGGGGGGCGGGGGGGGGGCCCCCCCCCACCCCCCCCACCGGCCGGGGGGGGGTTGGGGGGGGGCGCCCCGGGGGGGGGGCGCCCCCCCCCCCCGCCCCCCACCCCCCCCCCCCCGGGGGGCGGGGGGGGGCGGGGGGGGGGGCCCCCCCCCCCCCCCCCCCCCCCCCCCGCCGGTCGCCGCCCGCAGGGGCGGCGAAACCGTTTACGAGGCGATGAACTCGTTCCACTTGCGAACCATGTACTGGTTCTCGTCCATGACGGCATTCCAGCAGGCGACGGCACCCATGCGGTCCTCGAACGATCCGCCGTCGCGGATCTCCCCGGCCTGCGCCATGACATCGCCGAAGGGGTTGGTGATCGGCTCGGCCGCTTCCTTGCCTTCGAACCAGTAGCCCCACTCGTTCTCGGACATGTGGTCCTTGGAGGTTTCCGGCACCGCCGAGTAGTAGCCCTGGCGCATCAGGAACCCGCCGACCCAGCCGGAGAGGTACCAGTTGATGTATTCGTATGCCGCGTCCAGCTCGAGGCCCGACAGCGACTTCGACAGGCCGATGCCGCCGCCCCAGGACCGGTAGCCTTCCTTCAGCGGCTGGTAGACGCAGGGGATGCCCTTCGACTTCACCGCGGTGATCGCCGGCGACCACATCGACTGGATCACCACCTCTCCCGAGGCCATCAGGTTCACGCTCTCGTCGAAGGACTTCCAGAAGGCGCGGAACTGGCCGTTCTGCTTCGCCTCGGTGAAGATCGCCATGGTCTTGTCGATCTCCTCGCGGGTCATGTTGCCCTTGTCGCCGTACTGGATCTCGCCCATGGCCTCGCAGACCATGGCCATGTCCATGATCCCGATGGAGGAAATGTCGAGGATCGAGGCCTTGCCCTTGAACTCCGGGTTCAGCAGCTCGGCCCAGGTGTCGATGGGACGGCCGATCAGGTCGGGGCGGATGCCCAGCGTGTCGGCGTTGTAGATCGTCGGGATGAGCGTCATCCAGTTGGTCTGCTCGTCCGCAAAATCGGTGCCGTCCGGGCCGGTGGTGAAGCCCACGGTGTGCGGCGCCGTGCCCTGCGCGATCACCGACTCGGGCGTCAGCTTGCCGTCCTTGAAGATGCCGACGATCTTGTCGTAGTTGGCAATCTTCGACACGTCCATCGCCTGCAGGTTGCCGGTCGGCCAGACCTTCTTGCAGATCCAGTACTCGATGTCGGCGATGTCGAAGCTGTCGGGCTGGGTCGCCGCGCGCTGCGTCACGCTGTCGGAATCGAGCGCCGTCATCTCGAGCGTGAAGCCGAGGTCTTCCTTCACCTTCTGCGCCACCTCGTTCAGGTTCGACACGCCGGTGCCGAACTGGCGCAGCGTCACGTCCTTGATGTTCTGCGCCCAGATCATCGGTGCGCCAAGCGTGCTGGCCGCGGCGGCGGCCGTGCCGGTCTTCAGAAGCTGTCGTCTGGAAATGGTCATTCTGTTGGTCTCCCTATTGTCAGGTCAGGCCTGCAGCGGGTGCTGCTGGTCGTTTTCCCAGGTCAGGCCGACAGGCTCGCCCGGGTGTCTTGGTTGCGCGAAGTACAGCGCGTCGGGCAGGAGTGCGGTCACCTCCTGCTCCCCCGCCACGGCGGCGGTGACGTTCACATGTGTGCCCTGGTACTCGACCGCGGTGATCTGCGCGGGCATCCGTCCGGCGCCCGCATCGGTCATGCGCACCGCGTCCGAGCGCACGGCAACCTTGCCCTCGGGCAGAGCGATGACGTTGTGCCCGCCAAGGAAGCGCGCGACGAAGGCGGTCCGCGGCGCGTTGAAGACGTCCCGCGCCGACCCGGCCTGCTCGATGACGGCGTTGTTCATGACAACGATCTCGTCGGCCAGCGCCAGCGCCTCGTCCTGCCCGTGGGTCACGTGGATGAAGGAGATCCCCAGCTCGCGTTGCAGCTTCTTCAGCTCTGCCCGCATGCGGATGCGCAGGAACGGGTCGAGCGCCGAGAGCGGCTCGTCCAGCAGCAGGACCTGCGGGCGGGTGATGAGCGCCCGGGCCAGCGCCACGCGCTGCTGCTGCCCGCCCGACAGTTGATCGGGAAAGCGGTCGGCAAGCCGCGACAGGTCGACAAGCTCCAGCATCTCGCCCGCGCGCTTCAGGCGTTCGGGCCTGTCCACGCCCTTCATCTTCAGGCTGAAGGCGACGTTCTCGGCCACCGAGAGGTGCGGGAACAGCGCGTAGCTCTGGAACATCATCGCGGTGCCGCGCTTTGCCGGCGGCAGGTGGGACACGTCCGTTCCGCCCAGCACGATGGAGCCATCCGACACCGTCTCGTGGCCCGCGATCATCCGCAGGGTCGAGCTCTTGCCGCAGCCCGACGGCCCCAGAAGGCAGGCGTAGGTGCCGGGCGCGAAATGGTGATTGATGGCATCCACCGCCACGGTCTCACCGTAGCGCTTGGTCACGTTCACCAGTTCCAGGTCCTTGCCGGTCGCGCCCATGTCCGTCCCTCGTCCGTTATTGGGTCATCAGTGCGGCGAGACCCTTGATCGGGGAAGCATTCACCCTGTCGGGGACGGGCATTTTCTTTTTCTGCCGCCAAATGAGGCTGACGGAAGAGGGCGCGGATCAGATATTGGGCACAAAGTTGTATACAATCACCATTCCACACCCATACAACACCGGCGAATCTTGAGCACGTTCTCCCGACCTGCGACAACCGAGTCGCCATGAACGCTGAATTCGAGAAAACACCATCGGGCGCGTCTGCCATGCAGCCCCGCCTGCCCCAGTCGGACCGCATAGCCGGTGCGCTGACGCTGGCCATCCACCAGCGGCGGCTGGAACCGGGCACAAAGCTGGGCGAGGACGAGCTGGCAGAGATCTACGGCGTGTCGCGCACGATCATCCGCGCCGCCCTGCAATCGCTCGCGCATCACCAGCTGGTCGAGATCAGGCGCAACCGCGGCGCCTTCGTCGCGCAGCCCTCCACCCGCGAAGCGCACGAGGTCTTCGAGGCACGCGCCCTGCTGGAACCCTTCATGGCCCGGCGCGCGGCGCTTCGCATCACGGATGCGCACCTCGCAACGCTGGAACGGCACATCCACGAAGAGCACGCGGCGCTGGCCGATGGCGACCACGGCAAGGCCCTGCACCTCTCGGGACAGTTCCATATCGAGATCGCCCGCATCGCCGACCATGGCACCATTGCGGATGTCATCACCGCGCTCATCGCCCGGTCGTCGCTGATCATCGCGCTCTACTGGCGCCGCGAAAGCGCCCTGTGCGAGAAACACGCGCATCACGCGTTGCTCGACGCGCTGGAAAAAGGCGATGGCCCGCGGGCGGAGGAGCTGATGAAAAGCCACCTCGTCGACCTGCATTCGCAACTCGACCTGCGCGACCGTCAGGCCTCGTCGCGGTCCCTGAAAGAGGCATTGGCGCCGTGAAGATCAAAGCGATGACCGAGGGCGAGCTGGCGATGGTGCTGGACTGGGCACAGGCAGAGGGCTGGAACCCCGGCCTCGACGACGCCCCGGCCTTCCATGCCGCCGATCCCGGGGGCTTCTTCCTGGCGGAGATCGGAGGCGCCCCGGTGGCGGCGATCTCGGTGGTGAACCACGACGACGCCTACGCCTTCCTCGGGCTCTACATCTGCCGGCCGGAGTACCGCGGACAGGGCTACGGCTTTGCGCTGTGGCAGGCGGCGCTGGCACATGCGGGCGGCAGGACGGTCACACTGGACGGCGTGGCCGAACAGCAGGCGAATTATGCCCGCTCCGGCTTTGTCTTTGCCGGACGCACCCTGCGCCATTGCCTTGAGGCCGTCCCGCAGGGGAACGGCACCGCGCGCCCCGCGCAGGCGGCGGACATGGCTGCGCTGATGCAGATGGACCGCGCCGCCTGCGGACACGCCCGCGACGGCTTTGCCAAGGCGTGGTTCGAGGGGGCGGAGACGCGCCGGACTTGGGTCATCGGTCCCGAAGGGGCACCCGCCGCATTCGCGACCCATCGCCTCTGCCACTCCGGCACGAAGATCGGGCCGCTTCTTGCGCAGACGGAGGCAGAGGTCCGCACCCTGCTCTCCTGCGCGCCGCGCGGGCCGGTGTTCATCGACGTGCCGGAGGGGTCGGCGCTTGAGACTCTGGTCCGCACCATCGGGTTCGAGCCGGTCTTCCAGACCGCGCGGATGCACTGCGGCCCTGCCCCGCAAGGCACAGCGCCCGCCTATTACGCCGTCGCCACGCTGGAGCTTGGCTGACGCTCAGCCCGCCTCCACCGTGAAGGTGATCGGCATGCCCGCCAGTGCGTCGGACAACCGTTCCACATCGCCCGCCGAGGTGGTGATGCGCGTCTCCAGCGTCGGGGAGACGTCGACCTTGGCAACGATGCCCAGCCTCTCGGCGACGGCGGCAATCGCCCAGCGGATCGCCTCCGCCCGGAGCGACGGCTTGAAGATCTTGCCGATGGGTGTCAGCGGCAGCGCCTCGACCACCGCGATGCGTTTCGGCAGCGCCACCGGGTCCTCTATCCGCTGCCCGAGGAAGGCGATCACCGCGGCCTCTGTCACCGTGCCGGTGACGAAGGCGACCGGCAGTTCGCCCGCGTAGGCGTCCGGCATCCCCACGGCAGCGGCATTCGTGACCTCCGGGTGCGCCAGCAGCGCGTCCTCGATCATCTGCGGGTCGATGTTGTGCGCCCCGCGGATGATCATGTCCTTCTTGCGCCCGGTAACGAACAGGCGCCCCTCGGCATCCAGCCGTCCCAGATCGCCCGACACCAGCCAGCCCCCCGGCAGGAAGGTGCCCGCGTTGCGCGACGGATCGGAATAGCCCGCCGCGACGTTCGGTCCGCGCGTGGCGACGATGCCGGTTTCGCCCGTGGGCAGGGGGTGCGCGGGATCTGCCTCACCCTCCGTCTCGCCAAGGATCGCCATTTCGGTGAACGGCAGGCGCAGCCCGCAGGACAGCGGCGTGCGCCCGCCGTGCACCGGCTCAACCGCGATGGCCCCGGCGCTTTCGGTCATCCCGAGGATGTTGCGCACCGGAACTCCCGTGTGGCCTTCGACGGCCTCGGCCAGTTCCGTCGGCAGCGGCGAGCCGCCGGTCAGCAGCCAGCGGAGCGAGGAGATGTCGGCATTCACCGGCCGCGCCCTGAGGGCCGAGAGGACCGTGGGCACCGCCCCGATGACGGTAACCCCGAGCCGCTCCACCTGCCCCCAGATATCCGCCATGAAGGCCGGGTTGCGCATCCCCAGACGACCCGGCGCGACCAGCGTGCCCCCTGCCGACAGAACCGACAGGCCGTAGACGAAGGCGCCGGCGACATGGAACAACGGGAAGCCGTTCACCATCACGTCCGACGGCGACAGATCGTGCATGACCGCGCAGGACCGGGCGACATGCGCCTCGTTCAGTCGGCTGTGACAGACCAGCTTGGGCTGCCCCGTGGTCCCGCCGGTGTGGTAGAAGGCGGCGATGGCACTCTCGTCGCCCGCAGGCGTCACCTCAGGCCCGCCCATGGCGATCAGCGTCTCGAACGTCCCGTCCGAGCCGGGACTGGCGTGATCGGCGTCACAGGCAAAGATCGGCAGGTCCATGCCCTCGGCGCGCAGGGCCGGGACAAGCTGCGCCCAGACCGCCATCTCGTCGCTCATCCCGGCGATCACCACGGCTGCGGCGTTGGACGCGCGGATCAGGGCGGCCACGTGGTCGGGCTTCAGCATCGGGTTGATCGGGCAGGCCCGCCCGGCGACCTGCGCGCCCCAGAGCGCCACCTGCCCCGACACGCTGTGCGGGGTCAGAAGGGCGACGGAGCGGTCGGGCGTGACCCCGTGCTGCCGGAACAGCCGCGCCGCGCCCATGATGCGCCCGGCGAGGTCGGCATAGCTCACCACCTCGTCGCGTGACGGGTCCGCCGCATCATGCAGGTAGCGGATCGCGGTGGCGCCCGGCTGCCGCTCCGCCTGTGCGCGCAGGATATCCCACGGGCTGCGGCGCGGCAGGAAGGCGTCGAGACCATGGGCCTCCAGCGCCTCCAGATCGGCAATCGTCCGGATGCGCCCCTGCCCTGTCATCCCTGCCCCGCCATCAGTTCATGCTGGCCGGCAGCGCCAGCACGATGAATGGAAAGGCGATCAGCAGGGCCAGCCGCAGCACATCCGCCACGACGAACGGCAGCACGCCCTTGAAAATCGTCGTCAGGCTGACCTTCTGCGCGATGGAGTTGATGACATAGACGTTCATCCCCACCGGCGGCGTGATCAGGCCAAGCTCGACGGTCATCACGATGATGATGCCGAACCAGATCGGGTCGAAGCCAAGCTGCTGGATCACCGGAAAGACGATGGGGATCATCAGGATGATCATCGCCATCGCGTCGAGGAAACAGCCCATGACAAGGAACAGGAGCAGGATCAGCAGCAGCGTGCCGTACTTGCCCGCCCCCAGCGTCGTGAGGAAAGAAGTCAGTTCCTGCGGGACCTGCGTGATCGCCAGGAAATAGCCAAAGAGTGTCGCGCCGATCAGCACCACGTAGATCGAGACGGAGGTGCGCAGCGCCTCCACAAGGCTGTCGAGCAGCGTGGTCATGGTCAGCTTGCGCCGGGCCAAACCGATCAGCGCGGTCAGGAGCGCACCGACAGCGGCGGCCTCCGTCGCTGTGACGATGCCGAAGTAGATCGACAGGATGACCGCGACGAACAGCAGACCCACGGCCCAGACGCCCCTCAGCGCGGCCAGCCCTTCGGACAGGGTGAACTTGTCGGCGGCGGGCAGGTCGCGCCCGTACCACAGGCGCACGGTCGCCATGTACATCACCACGGCGAGGATGCCCGGAACGACCCCGGCGATGAACAGCTCGCCGATGTCCGTCTCGGTCATGAAGCCGTAGATCGCCAGCACCACGGAGGGCGGGATCAGGATGCCCACGGTGCCGCCCGCCGCGATGATGCCGGTTGCGGCGGCGTCCGAATAGCCCGCCTGCTTCATCTCCGGGTAGGCGATCTTGGTCATCGTGGCGGCGGTCGCCACCGACGATCCGCAGATCGCCGCAAAGCCGCCGCATGCCCCGACAGAGGCAAGGCCAAGCCCGCCCTTGAACCCGCCCAGCCACGCCCGGCCCGCGCGGAACAGTTCCGACGACATGCCGGAGTTGGTGGCCAGCACCCCCATCAGCACGAAGAACGGGATGAGCGTCAGGTTGAAATCGGTGATGGTGGCGATGGGCGACTGCGACAGCAGGTTCAGCGCGGGACGCCAGCCCACGACACCCGCGAAACCGCCGATGCCGACCAGTCCCATGGCGATGCCGATGGGCACCCGCACGGCCATCAGTCCGAAGAGGGCGACAAAGCCCAGCGTGGCGATCAGTTCACCGCTCATTGTTGCGTTCCCCGACCGTCTGGTCCTTCAGAAGTTGTTCATCGATACCGTCGAATTCGCCCAGGTCGCTGCCGAAGCGCACGATCCGCCAGAGCCGCACGGCCGTGGCGAAGAAGGCCGCGACGGTGCCCAGCCAGATGGCGCCGAAGAACGGCCAGTGCGGCAGGCGCAGGTCCATGGTGGCGTCCCCGCCCGACATCGCAGCCATTGTCCGTTCACCGATCTTCCACACCAGAAGCGCGGTGAAGACCAGCAGCACGAACCAGGCAAAGCCGTTGACGGCCGTCCGTGCGCGCGGCGACAGCGCCTGAGCCAGCAGGTCCACCTTGATGTGGGTGCCGTGCCAGGCGACCGACGCCAGCCCCCAGGCCACGGCGACGCCCAGCACCAGCCGCGACAGGTCGAAGGCATCCGGAACCGGCCGTGCAAAGCCGTAGCGCCCGATGGCAGACGCCACGATCAGGATCGTGACCAGCCCGAGAACGATGCCCGCGATGCGTTCAATGACCGAGATGACCCGGCGGACCGGCCGCCCGGATGGATGACGTTCGTACATGGGGTCTCCGGAGAAAAGGCTTGGCTGGGGCGGGCGCGCAGATGGAGCGCCCTGCCCCGTCAGTCAGGTCAGTAGTCCGCGTCGTACTTCTGCAGCGCGGCCTTGTAGGCCTCGAGGATGGCATCGGCGTCGCCCCCCTTGGCAGAGACGGCCTGCTTCCACTCCTCGACCAGCGGCTGAGCGGCCTCGCGCCACGCCGCGACCTCTTCCTCGGTCGGGGTGTTGAAGGACTGGGTGTCGTCCGCCTTCAGCTTGTCCTTGGCGGCCATGTCGTCCTCGGCCCAGCCCGCCGACACCTTGCCCGACCATTCCGGCGTGCAGTGGGAGTCGATCACGGCCTTGTTCTCGTCCGAGAGGCCCTCGTAGCTGTTCTTGTTCATCACGAGGACCTGTGCGGACAGGTAGAACGGCATGTCGAGGTGAACCGGCACTTCCTCGGTCAGCTTGAAGTCGTACATGGCGCCCCACGGGAAGGTCACGGCCTCCGCGGTGCCCTTGGACAGCGCTTCACGCACTTCCGGCGCGGGCACCTGCACGGGGCCGCCGCCCAGCAGAGAGATGAAGCGCGCGATGGTGGCATGTGCCGGGCGCACGTTCATGCCCTTCACCTGCTCGGGGCTGGTGACCGGCACCTTGGAGTGGAAGGCACCCGGCGCGTGGGAATGCACGAAGCAGACCTTCACGTCGGACATCTCCGTCTCGGCGCCGTTCGCGAGGTACCACTCGTGGATGGCCTTCGTGCCGTTGACGTTGTCGTCGGACATGAACGGCAGTTCGGTGGCAGAGTAGATCGGGAATCGGCCGGCGGTGTAGCCAGGGTTCACCCAAGCGAGATCGACGATGCCCTGCGCGGCCATGTCGTAGTGATCGGGCGCCTTGCCAAGCTGCTGCGCCGGGAAGACCTGGATCGCGATGCGACCCTCGGAGGCTTCCTGCACGGAGGCCACCCACGGGTCGACGCCCTTCGTGGCGGGCGCGATGGTCGGCGGAATCCAGTGCGACAGGCGCAGCGTGACTTCCTGGGCTTGCGCCGAAAGCGGACCCACGACGGCGAGAATCGCGGCAAGCGCGACGGACGTTCTTTTCATGATGTTCCTCCCTTGGGCCGGATTTCCCGTCCGGCCTCATGAAGGAATGCGTATCAAACGAAGGGCGAAAATCAAATAAAATGTTTACGAATGAACGAAACCGGGCGTGATCGGCAGCACCCCTCCGCCGCGTTCCAAGGGTCGCGTCAGGCGCAGGACCATAGCCCGCCAAGGCATTCGCAGTCAGATCGCCAGCCCCTCGGCGTCAAAGGCATGGACCTTGCCGGGCGCGAAGTGCAGGCCCACCGGGTCGCCCGGGCTGCGTGCCGACTCGCCGTCCGTGCGCACGGTGATCCGTCCCGCATCGCCACAGTCGACGATCAGGAAGGTGTCGGCGCCCAGATACTCGATCACATCCACCGTCCCGTCCATGTGCCCGTCGGCGGGTTCCACCAGCGTGATGTGCTCGGGCCTGATGCCGATCTGCGCGGCCCGCGCGCCCTCGTCTATCCCGCGCGCGAGGCTGGCGGAAAAGACGTTCATCTTCGGGCTGCCGATGAACTGCGCGACGAACAGGTTCGCAGGGTGTTCGTACAGCTCCCGCGGGGCACCGATCTGCGCGATCCGCCCGCCTTCCAGCACCACGATCCGGTCGGCCAGCGTCATCGCCTCCACCTGGTCGTGGGTGACATAGATCATCGTGGCGCTCAGCGACTGGTGCAGCTTGGCGATCTCGTACCGCATCTCGACACGCAGCGCGGCGTCGAGGTTCGACAGCGGCTCGTCGAAGAGGAACGCGGTCGGGTCGCGCACGATGGACCGGCCTATGGCCACCCGCTGCCGCTGCCCGCCCGAGAGGTCCTTTGGCCGCCGGTCGAGATAGGCGTCCAGCTTCAGCACATCCGCCGCGTGGTCGACCTTGGCCGCGATCTCCTCCTTCGGCACGCCCGCCGCCTTCAGCGAAAACCCCATGTTGTCGCGCACCGACATGTGCGGATAAAGCGCGTAGCTCTGGAACACCATGGTCAATCCGCGCTGCGAGGGCGCCTCGGCGGTGGCGTCGCGCCCGTCGATCAGGATCTGCCCGCGCGAGGTTTCCTCCAGCCCCGCGATCATCCTGAGCAGGGTCGACTTCCCGCAGCCCGAGGGGCCTACGAAGATGATGAACTCGCCCTCCTCAATGGCGAGGTCCACGCCCTTGATGACCTGCACGTTGCCGAACCATTTCTCGACGGCCTTCAGCTCTATGCTTGCCATGGGAATCCTTTCGCAGTCGGTGAGGCCCAGGCCAGCCAGGTGGCCGCGGTCCAGGTGAAATCGCGCCCGCCCGCCGGCGACGCGTCGCGCGGGTCGAAATACTCGGCAAACCCGCCGGTCGAAATCATGCTCCGCGTGGTGTCACAGAGCGCGGTGGCGCGGCCGTCGTGGCCCGCGTCGCGCAGCCCGAGGGCGATCAGCCAGTTCATCATTGCCCAGACCGGCCCCCGCCAGTAGCGCTTTGGCTCGAACCCCGGCTGCTGCGGGTCCGCCGAAGGCACGCCGTAGGGCAAGACGCCGGCGATCCGGTCAAAGTGGTCCAGCATCCGTTCGGGCCTGACACCCGCATACCAGTTCAGGAAGGACGCGTTGGAGATGACGCCGGAGTGCTTGCCCGCCCGCATGTCGACGGTGTCGTAGGCGCCGATCTCCGCATTCCACAGCCGTTCAGATCCGGCTTCGATGGCGGCGATCCAGCCCTCGATCTCTGCCGTCTCCGCCCCGAACCGCTGTGCCAGGGCCAGGAGGTCCCGGTTGGCGCGCAGCAGGGTGAAGGTCATCGTCGGATCGGCCACCCGGAAGGGAGAGACTTCCCGCAGGTGCGCCTCGTCCCAGCCGCAGTCGTGCCCCCGCTTCACCAGAGTCAGGTAACGGTCGTAATCCCAGCGGCGCGGGCGTTCGTCCTCTGCCACATGGGTGGTGTCGCGCCGGTAGTAGGCGTCGAGGTTGGCGGGCTCGATGGCGGCAAAGGGCGCGTCCCAGTCCGGGGAATTGTCGCGCCCCGTCTCCCAAGGGTGGCTGACGCAGATCGCGCCGTCCTCCCCCCGCCAGTCGAAGAACCAGCGGTGCCAGTCGGTGAGCGGACCGACCATCGCCTTCGCCCGATCCGCGCCCGACGGGTCCAGATCGGCCAGGTACCGGATGAAGGTGGCGGCGATCGGCGGCTGCGATATCCCCGAGGACGGCACAGGACCAACCCCACCCCAGACGTCCGGGCCCGGGAAATACGTGGGCTCCACCTTGTGGAACAGGATGTGCGGAACCATGCCGTTCGGCCACTGTCCAAACAGCAGCGTCTCCACCTCCTGCCAGGCGCGGTCGGTGTCGAAGGTGGCGAACCCCATGGCGGCAAAGACGCTGTCCCAGTTCCACTGGTAGGGATAAAGCCCCGCCGTGGGCACGGTGTACCCGCCCCGGTCGTTGCCCTGCAGGATGCGGCGCGCGGTGGTGTCGAGGTCGGTCATGCCGCCCCCCTCATCCCGGTCACGCACCCCGCACCCCTTATGCCCCGATGCACACCGCTCATCCCTTCACGCTCCCCGCCGTCAGGCCCTTGGTCATGAACCGCTCCAGCCCGAGGAACAGCGCCATGATCGGCACCGTGGCGATCACCGATCCGGCCATCAGGTGCTGGCGCGGGATCTCCGACGAATTGAGCGAGGCGATGCCGCGTGTCAGCGTGAACTTCGATGGATCGTCGAGCAGCATGAAGGCCAGCAGGAACTCGTTCCACGCGATCATGAAGACATAGAGCGACACGGAGGCCAGCGCCGGCAGCGACAGCGGCAGCGTGATCTTCCAGATGACCATCAGCCGCGACAACCCGTCCATCAGCCCCGCCTCCTCGATCTCCGCCGGCAGGCCGCGGAAGTAGCCCTGCAGCATGTAAAGCGCCACGGGAATGGTCGTGACCGGGTAGATCATCACGATCCCGGCGATGGAGTTCCTGAGCCCGGTCATGGAAAAGGCGATGTAGATCGGCAGGGCGAGGACGATCATCGGCACCATGTAGATCAGCAGGATCGAGCGCGAGAACATCGCCCGCCCCGCGAACCTCAGCCGCGCCACGGCGTAGGCGCCAGGAATGGCGAAGGCCAGCGTGATCAGCACCGTCAGCACCGAGATGTAGAACGAGGTCCAGAGATAGCGGCCGAAGTTGAAGTCCCGGATCAGCTCGACGTAGGACCGGAACAGCCCCCAGCCCTGCGACAGGTCGATGGAGAAGTCGAGCGGGTTGGCGATCAGCTCCGCCTGGTTCTTCAGCGAGGTCATCACCATCACGTAGAAGGGAATGACCACGATGGCGGTGAAGAAGACGTAGCCGAACCCCATTAGCGCCCGGATCACCGCCCCCTCGAACTGGTGCCGGGTCAGCGCGCCCGGGGGCAGCCCGTCAAGGTAGCGCACCAGCGGAATGCCCGTGGCCGCCGCCCCGAAGATCAGCGCCGCCGCCCTCAGGCCCATCGCCGTATCATCGCCGAAGCGCAGCGCACCCACCCCCACGGCCGCCAGCATCAGTGCCGCAGCCAGCGCCGCGCCGTCGGTCAGCCAGCGGTTCTGCCAGCGCACGGCCACCAGCCCGGCAATCGCACCCACCAGCACCGCGCCCGAGCCCGAGGGCCGCACGCTTTCTCCGGTGGCAAAGCTCATGACCACGGCCACGGTGATGAAGGCCACCACCGCCCAGAGCGCGCCCAGAAGCGCGCCGGTCACGTATCCGACCCTCAACGCCTTCATGCGCCCGCTCCTTCATCTTGGCAGAAATACCTGAACGGCGCCGCAGGCGCCCGGGGCGCAGCCCCGCCTGTTGCGCAGCTCATAACCCTTCCTCCCGGCTGATGAACTTGAAGAAGAAGACCGAGAAGATCAGCAGGCAGCCGAAGACCACCACCGCCACCGCAGCGCCCGCCCCGATGTTCGACAGGGCAAAGGCCTGCTCGTAGACGTTCACCGTCAGGGTCCGCGTGCCCGCGTTGCCCCCCGTCAGCAGGAAGATGTCGTCGAACTTGTTGAAGGTCCAGATGAAGCGCAGCAGGAACAGCACGCTCAGGATGCCCAGGAGCATCGGCAGCGAGAGATACCAGAACTGCTGGAAGGGCGAGGCCCCGTCCATCTCGGCGGCCTCGTACATGTCGCTGTCGATCGACTGCATCCGCGCGAGGATGAACAGGAAGGACAATGGGAAGTACCGCCAGACCTCGAAGGCGGTGACCATGATCAGCGCCAGCGGCTTCTGCCCGAAGAAGTTGATCGACTGCTCGGTCACGCCCATCTGCACCAGAAGCGCGTTGGCCGAACCCGAGAACGGGTCGAAGAGCAGGATCCACGCAAAGGCGACGGCGATCACCGGCGCCACGTAGGGAAAGAGGTAGAGCCCCCGCAACAGCCCCTGTCCCTTGAACGAATGGTTCAGAAGCTGCGCCGCGAAGAGTCCCATCACCAGCGCACCGATGGTGCCGAAGACGGTGTAGAACAGCGTGACGCCAAAGACCGACAGGAACTCCTCGCCGTCGAAGACGCGGGCGAAGTTCTCCAGCGTGAAATTGCCCGATGTCAGCACCGATTGCGCCCGGCCGGTCATCACCGGGTCGGTCTCTTCGATGTCGGTTTCCTGCGCGAGGAAATCGGCGGAGACGGTCACCGGGATCTCCAGCCGCTCGCTGTAGCCGGCCTCCCAGTCGCCCAGGTCGCAGAAGAAGTCGGCCCCCTCCAGCGTGCAGCGCGGATCGAGGTCGCCGATAACGGTCAGCCCGTCCGGCCATGTGTCGGTCAGTGTGACGCCGGTGATAGACTGGTCCTGAGAGGAATTCCGCAGGCGGTAGCGCACCGTGGCCTCGTCGCCCGCGGCCTCGGGCTTGCCGCGCAGATCCTCGCGGATGACCACCTCGGGCGCCCGCAGGTCGCCCAGTTCCACGGGTTTGAAGCTGATCCAGAACACCGCCAGAAGCGGCAGGACGACCACCGCCGCAACGGCGAAGAGCGTCGGGAACAGGAGCGACCACGCCAGCCGCGCCTCGCGCCGGGCGAGCGGGCCGGTTCCGGTCGGCGGAATCGCCTGTGACATGGCCGTGATCCTCCGTGGCGCAGGCGGGCGGACCACCGGGGCCCGCCCGCCCGTGACGTCATTCGATCTTCGAAAGCTCGTCGTTCATCGCCGCAACGGCGTCGGCCACCTCGATCTGGCCGTCGATGTACTGCCGCACGATCCGGTTGATCGCCTGGCTGTTGATCATCTTCGAGGCCAGCGCCAGCTGCCCCTCGGTCACGCCCCAGCGCTGCGCCACGTCGAGGCCGCTGACGATCTCGTCGATCTTCGACTGGTCGTAGAGGTCCCCGAGCGGCGCCTTCCGGTCGACGCCCACCGGCAGCTCGGCCCATGCCTTCTGGAAGGCAGTCGGGTCGTCGGCGGTGCCGCGGCGGGTCGGGAACTTGCCCTCCGGCGCGATGGCCAGCGTCTGGGTGTAGCCCTGGTCCATGGAGTAGGCGACGAACTCTTCCGCGATGTCGGTATCCGCGTCGGAGGTGATCCCGAAGTACCGCATGTCGCCCCAGGCCGCGCCGTCCGGGTTGGACGGACCGGCAAAGGTCGTCACGATGCCCGTCTTCGACGCCAGCTCGGGCGAGGTCGGGTCGTCGTTGATTGTCGGCGGGGCACTGTCGCGCAGGCCAGCAAGCTCATCGAGGATGAAGGGCGACCAGATGATCATCGCCGCGTTGCCCGAGAAATAGAGCGAGCGCGACTGGTCCCAGTAGAGGTCACCCGGCGGCGAGGCGTCGGCCAGTTTCTTGTAGAACTCCAGCACCTCGGTGGTTTTCGCCTCGTCGAGCGGCGCGAACCCGTCCTCCCCCACCGGCGTCACGCCGTTGGCGAGGAAGACATGCTCCAGCACCTGGCTCATGAAGGGTTCGTCGACCTTGGTGGCGGCAACGAAACCGTACATCTCGGGCGGGTTGTGCAGCTTGTCCAGCGCGGCCTCGACCGCGGCATAGGTGGTCGGCGCCTCCAGCCCTGCCTCGTCGAACAGGTCCTTGCGGTAGAGGATCATCTGCGTCCAGCCGTCCACGGGGACCGCCGCGTAGCCCTCCCCGAAGGCGGCCATCTTCAGGGCACCCTCGGCAAAGGTGTCCTCGCCCAGGTCCTCAATCACGTCGGTCGCGGCCTCGGGGTCGAGGATGCCTTCCTCCGCCCAGGGCAGGGACCATTGCAATGTGTGGTAGATCACGTCCGGCAGGTCGCCCGCCGCGAAGGCCGCCGTCGCCCGTGTGCCGAGGTCGCTCTCTTCGACAGGGATGACCTCGACCTCGTTGCCAGTCGCCTCGGTGAAGTCGGCGGCCATCTGTTCCTGCCGGGCCAGCCGTTCGGGCTGCGTTTCTGTCGTCCAGAACCGTATCGTGTCGGCCTGCGCCGCACCCGCGATTGTCAGCGCAAGCGCCGTCCCGGCCAGCAGCCGGGCTTTGTTCGTCGCCATGGTATCCTCCTGTTGAACACGGGAGGCATCGTGCGGGGCAAGGCGCCCCTCCGGACCCTCTGGCCGGCTTGCCGCGCGGGCACCTCGCGGTGTCCGGCAGCCGTGGCTTTGTGCGCGAAATGCTGCACTGCCACATTTATCACTTCGAAAATCGACAACGATTCCCTCCCCCTGCAAGGTTGAGTTAACGCGCACGACAAGCCAAGTTTAAATAAAAGGCACTTTGTGAACGCCGGTATCCGGCTGTCGGGGCGGTTTCGGACGCCCGGCACCGCTTTCCAGAAGCCAAAAAAGAACCCGGCGCGGGGGGCGCCGGGTTCGGTGTTTCGCAGGCTCGTGGCTCAGGTTCAGTCGCGGAGCGACCCTTCTTCGTCGCCCTGCCGCCGCATGCCGGCCTTGACCCGTGCGCCGATGATCAGCGGGAGGATGAACCCGACGATGGCAACCGTCCAGAGACCGATGGCGAGCGGGCTGTCGATCAGCGTCCACCAGTTGCCGTTGTCGATGGTGATGGCACGGCGCAGGTTGTTCTCCATCGCGTTGCCCAGCAGCGTGCCGAGGATGATGGGCACCAGCGGCACGTCGAACTTGCGCAGCACCCAGCCCATGACGCCGAAGCCGATCATCACCATCAGGTCGAAAGACGACCCGGAGATGCCGTAGATCCCGACAAAGCTGACCATCGCCACGATGGGCATCAGGATGCGCGACGGGATCATCAGCACGCGGGTAAAGATGCCGACCATCGGGATGTTCATCGCCAGCAGCATGAAGTTCGCGATGAAGAGGGCCGCGATCAGGCCCCAGACCACGTCCGGGTTCTGGGTGAACAGCAGCGGTCCGGGCGTGATGTTCAGCGCCAGGAGCACCGCCAGCAGGACCGCGGTCGTGCCGGAACCGGGCACGCCAAGCGCCAGCATCGGCACCAGCGCTCCGCCCGCGGCGGCGTTGTTGCCCGCCTCGGGGGCCGCGACACCGCGCGGGGCGCCCTGGCCGAAGGTGCCTTCCTTGTCGACCAGCCGCTTTTCGAACGAATACGAGATGAACGACCCCAGCGAGGCCCCTGCCCCCGGCAGCACCCCGGCGAGGAAGCCCAGGAACGAGGTCCGCAGCATCGTGGGTATGCACTGCTTGATCATCGACATCGGCGGGTAGAGTTTGCCGATCTTCAGCTTGGTCTCGTCCGCGTCCGCCCCGCCGTGGCGGTGTTCGAGGAAGATGAAGACCTCGGACAGCGCGAACAGGCCCACGATGGCCACGAGGAAATCGAGGCCGTCATAAAGGTGCACCTCGCCGAAGGTGAAGCGCGGCACGCCGGTCTGGGTGTCGACGCCGATCATCGCAAGGCCAAGCCCCAGCGCCGCGGCAAATGCCGACTTCGCCTGGTTGGTGGAGGACACGCCGCCAAGCGTCATGAACGCAAGGGCGAACAGCGCGAAGTACTCTGCCGGGCCGAAGAGCAGCGCGATCTTCACGAGCTGCGGCGCGAGGAAGATCAGGCCCCAGGTCGCAAAGAACGCGCCTACAAAGGAAGCAATCCCCGAAAGCGAGAGAGCTTCACCGGCGAGCCCCTTCTTGGCCATGGGATGCCCGTCGAGACAGGTCATCATCGCCGGTTCGTCGCCGGGAATGTTCAGCAGGATCGACGAGATCCGCCCGCCGTACATCGCGCCGTAGTAGACGGACGTGAGCAGGATCAGCGAGGGCGTGGCGCCCAGGCCAAGGGTAAAGGCCAGCGGGATCAGTATCGCCACGCCGTTCGACGGGCCGAGGCCGGGCAAGGCGCCCATGATCGTGCCGAGGAAACAGCCCAGCAGCGCCAGCAGGATGTTCTGCCACGTCAGTGCGATGGCAAAGCCGTCGGCGAGATTGGAAAAGGTCTCCATGGTTCAGAACCCCCAGGGGCCGCGTGCGAGGGAGAGGCCCAGCACGAGGTGGAAGATGACGTAGATGCCGACCGAAGTGCCGACGCCGGTCAGCACGGCCTCGACCGGGCCGGAGCCAAGGCGCCACGCTAGGTATCCTGCGGCAAAGGCGGTGGCGAGGACGAAGCCCGCGACGGGCAGCAACTCGGCGTAAAGGATCATCACGACGATGGCGGCGCCGATCTCGACCAGGCGGCCAAGCGCGGGCCACTGCGGTTCGGGATCGGGACGGAAGGCTATCACGGCGCTCGAAATGCCGAGGATAGCGGCAATGATCAGGGGGAAGGCCTTGGGACCCACGGCATCGGAGAGAAAGCTTTCCTCGATATACAGCGCCGAAATGGCGAAACCGATGGCGAGGAGAATGCCGAAGACCCCGAAGATGCGATCACTCATGGGGATCTCCAGTTCGGGATGTCAGGGGGTATCGGGTAAGGATCGGGCGCCGCCTCGTGCGGCGGCGCCCTGTAGGAAGCGCGCGGGGGACGCTTACTTGATGATGCCGATTTCCTTGGAGATCGACTGGATCTTGGCCACGGATTCCTCGACGAAGGCCTGGAAGTCAGCACCCTGCAGGTCCAGCGGCGCGAGGCCGTTGGTCTCCATCACGGCTTTCCATTCGTCGGAGGCATAGAGCTCGCCGATCTTGGAAACCCATGCGTCATATGCCTCGTCGGACATGCCGCCCGGGGCGTAGAAGCCGCGCCAGTTGGCACCGATGGCGTCGACGCCCTGCTCTTTCGCGGTCGGCATCTCGGAGAACTCGCCGCCCAGACGCTCGGGCGCGAGGACCGCGATCACCTTGATGTCGCCCGAGTCGACAAAGCCCTTCGCTTCGGAGATGTCGCCGGTGAAGGCCTGGACAGAGCCCGCCAGAAGTTGGGTCACCGCCTCGCCACCGCCGTCGAAGGCGATGTACTTGATCGAACGCACGTCATCGATGCCATAGGCGTTGGCCGCGATCAGGACCTTCAGGTGGTCCCAGCCGCCCACGGCCGAACCGCCCGCAACGGAGATCGTGGTCGGGTTCGCCTTGATCTGGTCGAGCAGCGCGGGGAGCGTGTCGATCTCGGAGTCGGCGGCGACGGCGATCACGCCGTAATCCGCGCCGACCGACGCGAGCCAGCGCACCTGGTCCATTGTGTTGCCCGGATACGCGCCCTGCGCGAGGCGGGTCGCGGTGGCCGAGGATGCCGCGACGATCAGGTCGTTGCTGTCGTTACGCTTGTTAACCACTTCGGCGTAGGCCACGCCACCGCCGCCACCGGCGAGGTTGACGACCTGCATGGTCTTGTCGATCAGGCCAAGGTCCTGCAGCGACTTGCCCACCTGACGGCAGGTGAAGTCCCAGCCACCGCCCGGGTTGGCCGGTGCGATACATTCCGGGTTTTCCTGCGCGCTGGCGGCAAGGGCGGATACGCCCACGAGTGCCGCGGCCACGACGAGCCGGGTTGCTTTGATCATGTCATTTTCCTCCACATTGGCAGCCGCGAGAGGCGGCCGCCCGACATTCCCCGTAGTCACGACTGCCTTTGCAGCCTCCCTCGTTACGGGTTAGACAAAGGACGTAGCGAAGGAAGCTGTCGTGAAGCTGTCAAAGGCCGGAAAGCGGCGCGGAATTCGGCAGAAATGAAAGGGACGTCCCGGACATGCGGGTGCTGATGGTCGAAGACGCCACGGACCTTGCCGAAGGGGTCATCGCGCGCCTGAGCCAGGCCGGCATCGTGGGCGACCATGCCGTCGACCTCGAAGGCGCACGCGACCACCGGGCGGTCCAGACCTACGATGCCGTGATCCTCGACATCAACCTGCCGGATGGCTCCGGACTGGCGCTGCTGCGCGAGATGCGGGCGGGCGGCGACCGGACGCCGGTGCTGATGCTCACGGCGCTCGGGACGGTGGACGACCGGGTCGACGCGCTGGACATCGGCGCCGACGACTACCTCGTGAAACCCTTCGAACAACGCGAACTGGAGGCGCGGCTGCGGGCCATCGTCCGGCGCGAGACGGGGCCGAAGGCCGACCTGATCCAGCTTGCGAACCTCGGTTTCTCTCCGTCCGAGATGACCGCGACCATCGGCGACCGCCGGCTCGACCTGACGCGGCGCGAGGCGACCGTGCTGGCCACATTCCTGCGGCATCCCGGTCAGGTCCTGTCCAAGCAGCGCCTCTACGACTCGCTTTTCGGGTTCGACGACGCGGACGTCGGGATCAACGCCATCGAGTTGTATGTCGCCCGGCTGCGCAAGAAGCTGACCGGCAGCGGCGTGTCGATCTCGACCCAGCGCGGCGTCGGCTATCGGATCGGGACGGATGATTGACCTGCACCACCCGATCCGCAGCCTGACCGGCCGCGTACTGTCCGCGGTCATCCTGCTGCTGCTGCTGGGTGGCATGCTGGTCTCGGTCTGGACGTGGATCAACGGTCGCTCGGCGGCGCGGCAGACCTACGACCGCCTGCTGTTGGGCGCAGCGAACGACATCGCGGAATCGATCCGCATTCAGGACGGCAAGGCGGTGGTTGACTTGCCCGTCTCCGCCTTCGAGCTGCTGGCCCAGGCACCCGACGACCGCATCCACTACGACGTGCGCGGCCCCGACGGGCAAATCGTGACCGGCCTCTCCGACAGGTTCGAACCGTCGGAAAGCTCGGATCGTGCCGCGCTCCTCCAGTTCTTCGACGACCGCATGCAGGGCGAGGCCGCGCGCTTTGTCCGTGTCGTCCGCCGCTTTGCCGAGCGCGACTTTTCCGGCAACGTGTCGGTCACCGTAGGGCAGACGCTCTCGGCACGGCAGGCAATGACCTTGGATCTTGCGCTCGACGCGCTGGTGCCGCTGGCCTTTGCCGGGATCGCGCTGCTGGTCATCGCCTGGTTTGCCGTCCGCTCGGCCGTGCGGCCGCTGGAGGCACTGGCCTCCGACCTCGCGCGCCGCGACCCCTACGACCTGACGCCGATGCCGGTAGAGGGGCGTCCGCAGGAACTGCGCGTGATGCTGGAGTCCCTCAACCGTTTCATGCAGCGCCTCGACAAGCAGATCGACGGGATGCGCAACCTGATCTCGGACACGGCGCACCAGTTGCGCACGCCCGTCGCCGCGATCCGGGTGCAGGCAGAGACCATGGCGGGCGACGGCACACCGCCCAGCCGTCCGCTTGGCATGCTGCTGGCGCGGACGCGGTCGCTGGGCGACCTGCTGGACCAACTGTTGTCCCGGGCCATGGTCATCCACCGCGGCGACAGCGTGCCCCGCGTGGCCTTCGACCTGCGCGAGGTGGCGCTGGACCTGATCGAGCGGCGCGACCACGAACTTCTCTCCCCGGGGGCGGAGGTCCGGCTGGCCATCGGAGAGGACCCCGTCATCGCCGTGGCGGACCCTTTTTCCGTGGGTCAGGCGGCGAAGAACCTCCTGTCGAACGCGCTGAAACATGGCAAGCCGCCAGTCACCGTCGGCACCGAACTCAGCGGGGCAGAGGCCGTGATCTGGGTGGAAGACACCGGCACCGGCCCGCACGAAGCGGTCATCGCCTCCCTCGGCGCGCGGTTCGAACGGACCAAGACATCGCGGGAGGACAGCGTGGGTCTGGGGCTTTCCATCGTGGCTGCCGTGGCGACGGCCTCCGGCGGGCGGGTGGACATGAATCGCACCGATCAAGGGTTCCGCGTGGCGCTTGTCCTGCCCGCAGACGACACCGCGCGGGAGGATCCGGCATGACGCGCTTGCTCTGCCTCATCCTGATGTGCGCGCTGTTCCCCCGGGCCGCGGCCGCTCAGGAAGACCGGACCACCTTCGGCACCGGGGCAAGCCGTCTGGACGTCCGGTCGACGACGGACATCGACATCATCCGGCCTGTGATGGAGCGGTTCGTCGAGGCCAATCCCGATCTGTCGGTGAACTACGAACAGTGGGGCTCCAACAACCTGTTCCGCAACAGCCGCGACGCCTGCGCGGGCAAGATCCCCGCCGCAGATGCGGTCCTGTCCTCCGGCGTGCATCAGCTTGTCTGGCTGGTGAACGCCGCCTGCGGACACACCTATCGGTCAGAGAGCACCGCCGCCCTGCCCGCCTCCCGCCGGTGGCGCGACGAGCTTTGGGGCATCACCGAGGAACCGGCGGTCATCATCTACAACCTCGACGCGTTCAAGGGGGACGACGTGCCGCGCAGCCGGTTCGCCCTGCTCGACATGATGCGCAACCGCCCCGACCTCCTGCAGCGACGCATCGCGACCTACGACATCGCGGCCTCAGGGCTTGGCTATCTCTTCGCCCATGCCGACAGCCTCGAGGCCACGACCTTCGGCGCCATGCTCGAAGGGTTCGCCCGCGTGCAGGCGGTGGCCACCTGCTGCTCGTCCGAGATCATCGACGCTGTGGCGGAGGGGCGGTTCCTGATCGCCTACAACGTCCTCGGGTCCTACGTCGCAAGCGACAGTACGCCCAACGTGGGCGTGATCCAGCCGGAGGATTACACCCTGATCCTGTCGCGCGGTTTCATGATCCCGCGCACCGCGCCCAACAAGGCCGCCGCCGTGCGTCTGCTGGACTTCCTGCTGTCGCCGCAGGCGCGCGACGCCCTGCGCGCCGCCGGGCTGGTGATGGAGCATGACCCGTCCGAGACCGCGCTGCTGCAAAGCGCCCGCCGCCCGATCCCCCTGTCGCCGCCGCTGCTGGTGGCGCTGGACCAGCAGCGGCGCGAGACCCTGCTGTCGCTCTGGCAGGGCGCGTTCAACCTCGGCGTTCTGCCATAGGAAAAGGGCGGCCCCTGGACCGCCCTTCCCTGTCGTGTCCGCCGCAGTCAGTGGCCGATGATCTGGCTCAGGAACTGCTTGGTGCGTTCGCTCTGCGGGTTGTTGAAGAAGCGCGTGGGTTCGTTCTGTTCGACGATCTGGCCGTCGGCCATGAAGATCACACGGTTCGCCACCGCCTGCGCAAAGCCCATCTCGTGGGTCACGCAGAGCATGGTCATCCCCTCCTCGGCCAGTTCGATCATGGTGTCGAGCACCTCCTTGATCATCTCCGGGTCGAGCGCCGAGGTCGGTTCGTCGAACAGCATGATGCGCGGCTTCATGCAGAGCGAGCGGGCGATGGCCACACGCTGCTGCTGACCGCCCGAAAGCTGCCCGGGGTACTTGCCCGCCTGATCGGGGATCTTGACCTTGTGCAGGAAGTGCATCGCGGTCTCGATGGCCTCTTTCTTCGGCGTCTTGCGGACATGGATCGGGGCCAGCGTGCAGTTCTCGAGGATCGTCAGATGCGGGAAGAGGTTGAAGTGCTGAAAGCACATGCCGACCTCGGACCGGATCTTGTCGATGTTCTTGAGATCGGACGTCAGCCGCGTGCCGTCCACCACGATGGAGCCCTTCTGGTGTTCCTCCAGCGCGTTGATGCAGCGGATCAGCGTGGACTTGCCGGACCCGGAGGGCCCGCAGATCACGATCCGCTCGCCGCGGAAGACCGTCAGGTCGATGTCGCGCAGGACGTGGAACTGGCCGTACCACTTGTTCATGCCGCGGATTTCGATGGCCACCTCGTCGGAGACTTCCAGCTTCCTGGCCGCCGGGGCCTCCATTGTCATTGGTTCTGTCATGATGTGTTCCTCAGCGGTTCGAGCGGTCGAGCTTGCGTTCCATGTGGACCGAGTACCGGGACATGCCGAAGCAGAAGACCCAGTAGATCAGCGCGATGGTGAGATAGCCGGTATAGGCCGTCGTGGGCGTGGACCATTCGGGGTCCTTCAGGGTGTTGTTCAGGATGCCCAGCAGGTCGAAGATCGAGATGATCAGAACCAGCGTGGTGTCCTTGAACAGGCCGATGAAGGTGTTCACGATCCCCGGGATCACCGTGGTCAGCGCCTGCGGCATGATGATCAGCCGCATCTGCTGCCAGAAACTCAGCCCCAGCGACATGCCGCCTTCGTACTGGCCCTTCGGAATGGCCTGAAGACCGCCCCGGATGACCTCTGCCATGTAGGCGGAGGCAAACAGCACCACGCCGATCATGGCGCGCAGCAGCTTGTTGAAGTCCACTCCCGGTTCGAGGAAGTAGGGCAGCATCGCCGAGGCGAAGAACAGCACCGAGATCAGCGGGATGCCCCGCACCACCTCGATGAAGATCACCGAGGTGTACTTGATGATCGGTGCGTTCGACCGCCGACCAAGTGCCAGCAGCATCCCCACCGGCAGCGAGATCACGATGCCGAAGATCGCCACCACCAGCGTGATGGTCAGGCCGCCCCACTTGTTGGTCTCGACCACTTCGGTGCCGAGCGCCAGGTCGATGGCCATTGTCACCAGCGGCAAGCCGCCCCAAAGCGCCAGCCCGCTCGCCGCGATCAGCAGCGCCGGAGCAAAGGCCGACCCCACGTCCCCGAAGCGTCCGGAATTGGCCAGCCACCATGCGGCGAAGATCACCGCCGCCAGCACCAGCGGGAACCATGCACCGGCAAAGATGTGGCCGAGGTCGCCGTCTTCCTCGACCGGCATGCCGTTGAGCAGGACGAAGGCGAGGACCGGAAACCCGGTCAGCATGAAGGCCGCCACCTTGCCGCGATGCGGCAGCGGGAAGATCAGCCACGCGATGCCGACCGCGAGGATCAGCATCGACAGCTTCACCCGCCAGACGTTCTCCTCCGGGTAGAAGCCGAACATGAACTGGTACCACTTCGCCTGGACGAACGGCCAGCAGGCCCCGGTCGGGTTGACGAAGCAGGCCTCGCGCTTCAGCCCCTCCGGGTCGGAGAAGGTCGCGTTGAAGACGGCGAAGTCCAGCAGCGTCCATGTCATCCACACCAGCGAATACGCGGCGAAGACGGTGATCAGGATCATCATGACCGAGCCCACGGCCTTGCCGGGGCTGGTGAAGTCCGACATCGAGGCGAAGATGTTCCGCCACAGCCAGCCGCGAAGACCGACCTCGGTCGGCGGAGCAGGCAGAACGGGCGCTTCGTGGGTGCGGACCCAGTGATCTGTTTCGTGTTCTTGCATCAGATCGTCCCCCTTACCGTTCGACCAGCGCGACGCGGTTGTTGAACCAGTTCATGAAGGCCGACGTCAGCAGCGAGATCGTGAGGTACACGAGGATCACCACGGCGATAATCTCGATCGCGCGTCCCACCTGGTTCAGGATCGTTCCCGCGAAGGCTGCGACCAGTTCCGGGTAGCCGATGGCGGCCGCCAGAGAGCTGTTCTTGGTCAGGTTCAGGTACTGGGAGGTCAGCGGCGGCACGATCACGCGGAACGCCTGCGGCAGAACCACCTTGCGCATCGTCAGACCGTCCGGCAGACCCAGCGCGCCTGCGGCCTCGGACTGGCCCTCCGGCACGGCCTGGATCCCGGCGCGGACGATTTCCGCGATGAAGGCCGCCGTATAGGTGAAGAGCGCGAGGAAGAGCGCCATGAACTCCGGCGCAATGTAGCTGCCGACACCCATCTCGAAGCCCTGGCGGAAGATCGGCCCCTCGGTCACGTAGTTCGGCCACTCGATGGTGACCGGGCGCCCGGAGACCAGGTAGACCAGCGTCGGGACGACGACGATCAGGCCCAGCGTCACAAGGAGGACCGGGGACGGCTGACCCGTCTTGTCCTGCCTCTTCTTGGCCCATCTGGCGTAGGCCCAGGCCCCGACGCATGCGGCGATGAAGGCCAGCAGCGTGAAGATGAACCCGTCCTCGACGATGGGGAACGGACCGTAGATGCCCTTCGCGTCGAACTGGAGCAGGCCGGGCACGAGCGTGTAGTAGACGCCGCGCTCGGAGGGCGCCACGATCCGCATCACCGCCGTCCAGAAGAAGATCTGGAGCAGCAGAGGCACGTTGCGCAGAAGCTCGATGTAGACGGTGGCAAAGCCGCGCAGCACGAAGTTGCTCGACAGCCGGAAGATCCCGAGCAGGAAGCCCCAGATCGTCGCAAAGAAGATGCCGGCAATCGCCACGATCAGCGTGTTGGCGATGGACAGGAGGAACACGTCGAAGATCGTGCTCTGCCCCGGTTCGTAATCCAGAAGCCAAGTCCCGAAGGTGGTCAGGATCTGGATATCGGACGGCCTGTCGAAGAAGTCGAAGCCGAATTCCTTGTTCTGATCGGCCAGGTTCTGCGCGGCGTTCTGCAGCGCGAGCCAGATCAGCCCGATGATGATGAGGGCGAGCACGCCCTGGAAGAAAAGCGATCTCGCGCGGCTGTCGAAGACCAGCGCCGCAAGACCCCTGCGTTCCTCTGTCCCCTGCTGGCCGTCGCTGTCGGTCACAGATGTCATGGATGTTCCCCGCTTGTTTTATTGGAAAAGGGGCAGAGGCATGCCTCCGCCCCTTTCCGTTCTTGATGGGTCGCGGTTCAGTTCAGGCCGGTCGGTGGACGACCGGCCGTTCGCCTCGTCCGATCAGCGGATCGGCGGTGCGTACATGAAGCCGCCGTTGTTCCACAGGTTGTTCACGCCGCGGTCCAGCTTCAGCGGGGTGTCGGGGCCGACGTTGCGCTCGTACATCTCGCCGTAGTTGCCGACCTGCTCGACGGCCTTCTTGATGAAGTCCGCTTCGAGGCCGAGCGACGCGCCGTAGTTGTTGTCGCCAACACCCAGGATGCGCTGCACGGACGGGTTCTCGGAGCTCATCATCTCTTCGACGTTCTCGGAGGTGATGCCGTACTCTTCGGCTTCGATCACGCCGAACAGCACCCACTTGGCGATCTTCATCCACTGCTCGTCACCGGCGCGGACGGACGGCCCGAGCGGCTCCTTCGAGATGGTTTCCGGCAGCACGACGTGCGCTTCCGGATCCGCCAGCTTCAGACGCTCTGCGGCCACACCCGAACGGTCGGTGGTGAAGACGTCGCAACGGCCCGCGCCGTAGGCCGCGATCACCTCGTCCGAGTTCTCCAGCGCGACCAGTTCGAAGGTCATGTCGTGCTGCTGGAAGTAGTCGGTGATGTTCAGCTCGGTGGTGGTGCCGGTGTTGGTGCAGATGGTCGCGCCATCCAGTTCCAGCGCCGACTTGATGCCCAGACCGGCCGGAACCATCATGCCCTGACCGTCGTAGTAGTTCACGCCGACGAAGGTGATGCCGAGGTCGGTGTCACGGGTGATGGTCCAGGTGGTGTTGCGCGACAGCACGTCGATCTCGCCGGAGGACAGCGCGGTGAAGCGGTCCTTCGCGGAGAGCGAGACATACTCGACGGCATTCGCATCGCCCAGAACCGCAGCGGCCAGCGCCTTGCAGTAGTCGACGTCGATGCCGGTCCATTCGCCCGCGTCGTTGGTGGCAGAGAAGCCCGGAAGGCCTTGGCTCACGCCGCATTTCAGAGAGCCTGCTGCCTTCACGTCGTCGAGCGTGGCAGCGCCGGCGGCACCGGCGGCCATGGCTGTTGCGACAGCGACGGTCATCAGTTTGGTTTTCATGTGGTCCTCGCTTGTTGGATTGTCGATGCATGCCCCGTTAGCCGGGGATCGGTCTTTGAAGGTTTTCCTTTGCCCCGGTTTCCGGTCACCGAACGGCCACGTGCAGCACAGCCAAGGACGGCTTGCGACACGGCCCGCTCACGGCGGCTTGGAAGCGGAGTTTCGATCTGCATCATCAAAATCGGTAAACCATTTGACTGCCGGGTGTAAATTGCAACTTGTTTCATCGCGGGGACCGCAACTGGTGGAACCCGTCTGCGGATTTCAAGTATCTCCTGCAGTATGTTGATTTTACTATTAAAATTACGCGGCACCGCGAATAGCCATCCAATCGGACTTGTTCACGAGCATGAGAATATGATCATTTTTTCATCACGGAGGCGCATTTACAGGATTTAACAGTGTACTATTAAGCCCTATTCCGGTCGCAATTGCGCGCGCGGCAACCTTGAGTTGAATCCGGATTCGACCGCGGAAAATGCTAACGGTAACAGGGCTGTCTCAGGCCGCAGATCCGAGAACGGAAACCAGTTGCGGTACAGTCAGTTGGACCGGGTTCCCCTTCATGGAGGAAGATTGCAGCGACTCCTCGGCCACCGCCTCCGCATCGAAGGCGCCAAGGCCCGGGATATCCGTTCCCGACATCAATTCGCGCAACAGGTCCGCAGCGGTTTCGCCCGGCCGCCGCATGCCACGCGCCACCATCTCGTCGACCTCGTCGAAGCGCCCGGTGTCGAGACCCGCAGCCAGGCAGGCCTCCCGGTTGACCTTCAGCACAGGGGGCAGGAGCCGCGCGCATATCGCCCCGTGCGGCGCCTTCGTGCGTCCGCCCAACACCCCGGCCAGCCCGTGCACCGCGCCCAATCCAGCGTTCGCGAGGGCTATGCCGCTCAGATGAGCGGCGACAAGCATCGTCTGCCGGGCGTCCGGGTCTTCTCCCTTCGAAAGGCGGGACATGGCGCCTGCCGCCAACGGGATGGCCGCACGGCACAGGACATCGGTTTCGGGCGTGGCCCTGATGGACACGAACGCTTCGATCAGTTGCGTCAGCGCGTCCATGCCGGTGCTCAGCGTCACCGGCCAGGGCGCCCTCTCCGTCAGATCGGCGTCGAGCACCGCCAGCCCCGGCACCATGCGCGGATCGCGCAGGCTGACCTTGCGGCGGTGGTCCGGCACGTCGATCACCGCGTTCTTCGTGGCCTCTGCGCCGGTGCCCGCCGTGGTGGGGACCGCGATCAGCGGCAAGGGAGGCTCAGCCAGCGGTTGCCCGGCACCGACCACTTCGAGATGGTCGAGAACCCCGCCCGGCGCGGGCACCAGTGCCGCCAAGGCCTTGCCCAGGTCGATGACCGAACCGCCGCCGATCGCCACCACGATCCCCGCCCCCGACTCGCGCAACTCGGAGACCAGTGCCTCGACCCGAGGCAGAGAGGGCTCGCCCGTTGCGATCACCGGAAACACCGGCCGGCCCGCCGCCATCAGTTCCGCGAGCAGCACGTCGACCCAGGGGACCGACTGCCCGCGCACAACGATGATGGCGCCCCGCAGCGGCGTGACGGCCTCGAGTACCGCACTGCGGCTGCCGCGGCCCGAGACGGTTCTGGCCGGGACGATCAAGCTCAAGACGCGAAGCCGATGGTGGCCTCCACCGCCCTCTTCCACGCGGCATAGCTGGCGCTGCGCCGATCCTCCGCCATGTCGGGTTCGAAGCGTTTCTCGGCGCTCCAGCCCGCCGCGAAACTCTCCATGTCGGGCAGGATGCCGACCGCGGTGCCGGCGAGCCACGCCGCGCCGGTGGCCGTCGTCTCCAGCACCGGGGGCCGCTCCACCGGTGCGCCGATGATGTCCGACAGGAACTGCATCGCGTAGTCCGAGGCGCTCATGCCGCCGTCGATGCGCAGCGCGGTGTCGTCGCCGCCCGACGACCAGTCGGCTTTCATCGCCTCCAGCAGGTCGCGGGTCTGGAAGCCCACCGACTGCAGCGCGGCGCGGGCGAACTCCTCCGGTCCCGAGTTGCGCGTCAGGCCGAACACGGCGCCCCGGCACTCGGCGTTCCAGTAGGGCGCGCCAAGCCCGGTGAAGGCGGGCACGAGGATGACCTCCTGCGCATCGTCGGCGCGTTCGGCCAGCGGTTGCGTCTCGGCGGCGTTGCGCACGATCTTCAGCCCGTCGCGCAGCCATTGCACCACGGCCCCGGCGATGAAGATCGACCCTTCGAGCGCATATGTCGGCTTGCCGTCCAGCTGGTAGGCGATGGTCGTCAGAAGGCGGTTGTTCGACCGGACGGGTTCGTCCCCGGTGTTCAGCAGGGCAAAGCAGCCAGTGCCGTAGGTCGACTTCAGCATCCCCGGCTTGAAACACGCCTGCCCGATGGTCGCCGCCTGCTGATCGCCCGCGATGCCGCGGATCGGGATCGGCTGACCGAACAGGTCCGCGCGGGTCTCGCCGAAATCGGCGGCGCAGTCGCGCACCTCGGGCAGCATCGACATGGGGATGCCCAGCTTGTCGCAGATCGTCTTCGACCAGCGGCCCTTGCGGATGTCATATAGCATCGTCCGTGCGGCATTGGTCGCGTCGGTCAGATGCTCCGCCCCGCCGGTCAGGTGCCAGACCAGCCAGGTATCGACCGTGCCGAAAACAAGTTCGCCCGCCTCTGCCCGTTCGCGCGCGCCTTCGACGTTGTCGAGCAGCCAGGCCAGTTTCGTGCCTGAGAAATAGGGGTCGAGCAGAAGCCCGGTGCGGTCGGTAACAGTGTCCTCGAAACCCTCCGCCTTCAGTCCCTTGCAGAACTCGGACGTGCGGCGGTCCTGCCAGACGATGGCGTTGTGAATGGGTTTTCCGGTCTTGCGGTCCCAGACGAGTGTCGTTTCGCGCTGGTTGGTGATACCGATGGCGGCAATGTCCCCGGCGCGCACGCCTGCCTTTTCCATCACGCCGCGACAGGTCGCTGCCGTCGTCGTCCAGAGGTCGGAACAGTCGTGCTCCACCCAGCCGGACGCGGGATAGTGCTGGTCGAATTCCTCCTGTGACGTCGCCACGATCTTCAGATCGGTGTCGAAGAGGATCGAGCGGGTGGACGTGGTGCCTTGGTCGATGGCCAGGATGAGGGTCATGGAACCTCGCTGTTTGTTGGGGCGGGGGGCCGCAGCCGGACCCGTCATTTCCGCCAGAAGACAGGCCTTGGCCCCGGAAATCAAGGGATGCAGGCCGGAACCTGTCACACAGGCCGTGTGGCGCCGGAGGCCGGGAACGCGTCTCGTCCTGCCCCGGCGGTCCAATCGCCCGGTGGCCTTTGGCGGACCCGGCATCTTGCAATCGCGCCAAGCGGGGTGCAGCCTGCGACCAACCTGATCCCGGCCCATGATCCTGCCCGCCACCGGCGGCGGATGCCATTTTGCGCCCTGCCAAGAAAGTTCGTCCCATGATCGCCCCCAGCGCGCTGCGCGACATCATCCGCTCCGGTCTCCTGTCCTTCCCCGTCACGCCGTTCGACGCGGACGACGCTTTCAACCCCAAAGCCTTTGCCGCGCATCTCGAGTGGCTGGCGCCGCATCCGATCGCCGGGCTGATCGTTGCCGGCGGCACCGGAGAGATGTTCTCCCTCACCCCGTCCGAGATCGTGGAGGTCGTCCGCACCGCCCGCGCGGCACAGCCAAACGATCCCATCATCGCGGGTTGCGGCTATGGCACACGGATGGCCTGCGACCTCGCCCGAGAAATCGAGGCGGCGGGCGGCGACGGGATCCTCTTGCTGCCGCACTACCTGATCGGTGCGCCGCAGGACGGGATCGAGGCGCACATCCGCGCCGTCTGCAAGGCGACGCGCATGGGAGTGATCGTCTACAATCGCGGTCAGTCGGTGGTGTCGGCAGAGACGCTGGCGCGGCTGGCCGAGGACTGCCCCAACCTGATCGGCTTCAAGGACGGGACCGGCGACATAGACACGGTCAAGCGCATCACCGTCGGACTGGGCGACCGGCTGGCCTACATCGGCGGCATGCCCACGCATGAGCTCTTTGCACAGGCCTATCGCGGCGCGGGCGTGGACACCTATTCCTCTGCCGTCTTCAATTTCGTCCCCGAGACCGCATTGAAGTTTCACAACGCGTTCCTGGCGGGCGACGATGCCACCTGCGAGGCGATGCTGCGCGACTTCTACTATCCGTTCGCCAGGGTCCGCGACCGCAAGACCGGCTATGCCGTATCTGCCATCAAGGCGGGCGTCGCCCTGCGCGGGTTCGAAACGGGGCCTGTCCGGTCTCCGCTCACCGACCTGACGGGCGAAGAGCGCGAGATGCTGCGCGCCGTCATCGGCGACCGGACCTGAGCGGCGATGCGGTGGCCCCGAACCTCACAGCTTCATGTACATGTAGGTCGTCGGGTGCAGCGCGCCGCCATCGGGATCGAAGGCGAAGTCGGGGATAACCCCGGCCACCTCGAACCCGACCGAGGCATAAAGCGGCTCTGCCCGGTCGCCGGTCCGCGTGTCGAGCGTCACAAGCGTCTTCTTCCGCGCCCGGGCTTCCTCCAGTGCCGCCAGCATGAGCCTGCGCCCGATGCCCTGACGGCGGCTGCCGGGATGCACGATCATCTTCGCGATCTCGGCCCGGTGCGGCTGGTTCGGGGGCATGGCGACCAACAATTGCACGGTCCCCACCACCTCGCCGTCCTTCAGCGCGCCGAACAGGACGCGCCCCCCGGCGGCCACGTCCGGGAAGACCGAGGTCTCGAACCAGCGCGCGCCTTCCTGTGCCGTGAAGGGCTGCATGAAGCTGATGGCCGCCCCGTCGGTCACGCTGTCGGCCAGCACCCGCCCCAGCCCGGAGGCGTACCGATGCATTTCCGTTATCTTGGCGATCTCCAGTGTCACGGTCGTCTGTCCTATCTGATGCAGAGGATGTACCGGGCGCCGTCTTCCCCGGCTTCGAAAAGCGTCGCACCGTAGAGCGCGTAGCGCAGGCAGTCCCGGGGGCGCAGGTCATGCGCCTCCCCCCCGACCGTCAGCCTCAGCCGCCCTTCGAGCAGGACGAGGTGATGCTCCTGCCCCGCCACGGACGGGCTGTCATAGGAAATCCGCGCGGACGGCTTCAACGTGCCTTCGATCACCTCGAAACTCAGCGCCCCGGTGCGCGGAGAAACGACGCGGCGCGTGAAGCCTGCCTCCGCGTCCGTCCAGACCGTCTGCATCTCTCCCTTGACCAGCGGCACGAAGACATCGTCGAGCGGCGCGATCAGCCGGGATATCGGAACCGAAAAGGCGGTGGCCAGCTTGCCCAGCGTCTCGGCGGTCGGGCTGGCCTCGGCGTTTTCGATCCGCGACAGCGTGGCCCGGCTGACGCCCGACCGCGCTTCGAGATCGTTCAGGGTCATCCCGCGGTCCACCCGCATGGACTTCAGGTGCGAGGCGAGACTGACCGAGTCGGATTGAAGCGCGATTCCCATATTCGGGACAATTCCCAAATCTGACAAATGCGTCAATCGGGAAGTTGCACCGTTTCACCAAACTCTGCGTTCGCGCAGCAAGCGGCGGCGCGGAACGTGGTCCCGGCAGTTCGGCATATGCGGGAAAAAGACACAGGCAAATGGACCCGCGGCGTATCCTGACCTGCGCCGACGGGACAATTCCTGCCTAAAGATCGTGCAGGAGCGTGGATATTGCGGCCAATCGGGCCGCTTGCCGAAAAACCTTGGCGCGGCGGGTTCAGTTCTCGCCTCAGACGGGTAGTCTGAACGCACGGCAGGAAGGCCCGCGCGGGACACTGATCCCGCACATGAGAGGCCTCTCATGCAGCGGTGACACGCGCGGCACGCCTTTCGGCACCCGGCCCGCGCAATGCAGCGAAGACGCGAACGCGCGCCTGCGGAACCGCATCACAGCGAAGAGGCCGTTCAAGGCCGACGATGGAACGAGGCGGTCCGGCAGGGCCGGCGAGAGGGCGTTCGCGCGCCCCAACGAGAGGCGAAACCGCACCATGGAGACACTGGCCCATTCACCGTCCGAAATGGAGACCGCCGAGACGACACCGGCAGAGACGGCCTCCGAGGCCGACGCACGGCACGTCCTGCATCCCTGGGCCGATCTGAGCGGGTTGGGCGAACAGACCTCACTGGTGATCAGCCAGGCCAAGGGCGTGCGCGTCCGCGACAGTTCAGGCAAGACCTACCTCGACGCGATCGGCGGCATGTGGTGCATGACGCTGGGCTATGGGCGCGAGGAACTGGCGGAGGCAATGGCCGACCAGGCCCGCCGCATGGCCTATTACACCCCCTTCGGCGATCTTTCGAGCGAACCCGCCGCGCGGCTGGCCGAACGGCTCTCGCAGCTTGCGCCCGGCGACCTGAACCGCGTGCATTTCACCACCTGCGGCTCGACGGCAGTGGAGTCGGCGATCCGCATCGCTCATTACCACTTCGCTGCACAGGGACGGCCCGAAAAGCGGCATGTCCTGTCGCGCATCAACGCCTACCACGGCGGCACCTACCTGACGCAGTCGCTCTCCGGCAAGGACGCCGACCGCACCCATTTCCAGTACGAGACCGACTTCGTCCACCACCTGTCGAGCCCGGGACACGACCTGGACCGGTCCAACCTGTCCGGGGCGGAGAAGCTGCAGCAACTTCTGGACGAGATGGAGGCAATGATCGCCCGCATCGGCGCCGACAACATCGCCTGTTTCATCGCGGAGCCGATCCTCGCCTCGGGCGGCGTGCTGACCCCGCCCGAGGGCTACCAGAAGGCGACCTTCGATCTCTGCCGGAAGCACGACATCCTCTATATCTCGGACGAGGTGGTGACCGGCTTCGGACGTCTGGGGCACTTCTTTGCGTCCGAGGCCCGCTTCGGCATCCAGCCCGACATGATCATCACCGCGAAGGGCCTGACCTCCGGCTACCAGCCGCTTGGTGCCGTGCTGATCTCCGACCGGATTTCCGACGCGCTGGCCGAGGCCGCGCCGAAGGACAAGCCGGTCTTTTCCAACGGGTTCACCTATTCCGGTCACCCGGTGGCCTGCGCCGTGGCACTCGCCAACATCGAGATCATGGAGCAGGAGGACATCTGCGGCCACGTGCGCGACGTCGGCCCCTACTTCATCCAGCGACTGCGCGAACTGCGCGACAATCCCATCGTCTACACGGTGCGCGGCGATCACCTGATGGCCTGCGTCGAATGCTGGACCGGAGAGGAGGCCGGACCCAACGCCGCCAACATCGCGCTTGCCCAGAAGGTCGACGCCTATTGTCAGAAGGCCGGGCTGTTGGTGCGCCCCTACGAGAACCTCTGCATCCTGGCGCCGCCGCTGATCATCGACCGGCCCGATATCGACCGCATCATCGCGACACTGTCGGACGCCCTTGCACAGGCGAAGGCCGACCTCGCTGCAGGCGACATCTGAGACTACCACCCCTCATTTCCATCGCGGCCAGTGCCGCACAACGTATCAGGGACACCACATGACACAACAACCGACCAGCTTCATCGATTGCCGTGGCCTCTCCGCTCCGCTGACCGTTCTCCGCATCAAGCAGGCCGTTGTCGGCCGCAGCGACTGCGGGCTGCCGCTGGACGTGCTTGTCGATGGCGATTTCACCGACAGCGACCGCGTGACCGCCTGCCTGACCGGCGAAAGCACCGACATCCGCCTGCTCTACTCCTCGCCCGACCTGCGCGAATTCGCCCTCGTGGCCGCGGTCTTCGCGAAAGGACCCGAGCAGAGCGCGACGCATGTCTGAAACCACCGTTGCGACACCCGCGACCGGGGCAACCACGAAGACGGCGGCGCCCCCTGCCCCGTGGTGGCAGCGCGAAGACCTGGCCTACCGTCACGGGCGCCTGCACCTCGGGACCGCAGACCTTGACGCGCTGGCCCGCAAGACCGGCACGCCCGCCTACGTGATCCGGGCGCCGCGGGTGATCGACAAGCTGCGCAGCCTGCACCGGGCGATGGACGCGGCCCTTGCGCCCGCCGGTCTGGGCCACCGCTTCTACTACGCGATCAAAGCCAACCGCACCCCGCAGTATCTGTCCTACCTCGCGGCGCAGGACCTGTGCGGGGCCGACATCTGCTCGCCGGAAGAGCTGCTGCATGCCTTGTCCTGCGGCTTTCGTGAAGAGGACATCTCCTTCACCGGAACGTCGCTCGGCACGGAGGACATCGCCTTCCTGTCCCGCTTCGACGCGATCAACGTGAACTTCGACAGCCTGTCGGCCCTGCGGAAGTACGCGCGCGCCTGCCCGGGACGAAAGGTCGGCCTGCGCATCAACCCGGATCGCGGCATCGGCTACGGCGGCAGCGACATGCTGCAATACAGCGGGATCGAGGCGACGAAGTTCGGCATCTACCTCGACCGCCTGCCCGAGGCCATCGCCATCGCAGAGGAGCACGGCCTGCAGATCACCCGCCTGCATTTCCACGCGGGCTGCGGCTATCTCGACCGGGAGATGGAGCAGTTCGCCGCGGTGCTCGACGCCAGCCGCGCCTTCATCGACCGACTGCCCGGCCTGACCGAGGTGAACATCGGCGGCGGCCTCGGCGTGCCGCATCGCTCGGGCGACGCCCCGCTGGACCTGAACCGCTGGGCCGCGACCATCGCTGAGGCGTATGGCGGCTACGACTTCACCGTGGCTGTGGAGCCGGGCGATTTCCTGATCAAGGACGCGGGCGTCCTGTTGACCCGCGTGACCTATCGCGAACGCCGCAAGGAGGTCGAGTTCCTCGGCCTCGACGCCGGGTTCAACCTCGCCATGGAGCCGGCCTTCTACGGCCTGCCGTGCGAGCCGGTGCCCGCCGCGCCGCGCAGCGCGCCCGAAGGACGGTTCACCGTGGTCGGCAACGTCAACGAGGCCCTGGACAAATGGGCCGTCGACCATGCGATGCCCGCCCCCGAAGAGGACGACGTGATCGTGCTGCTGAACGCCGGGGGATACGCCGCCTCCATGCGGTCGGACCACTGCCTGCGCGGCGCGGCCCGCACGGTTCTCTTGCTCGAATGATCCGGCGCGGCGCCGTCCCGGCCCCGTGCACCACGACGAAGCTACGGAAAAGCCCATGACCGACACAGACTTGTCCGGCGCCCGTCAGGTGTCGGAAACGGACACCGGCGTCACACCGCATTCACCGGAGTACGCCTTCGACCCGTCCGACCCGTGGACGCAGACCTTTCAGATCGCGCTGGAGCGTGCCGGGCTCGAGGACAGGACCGTCTACGAGGTGGGCATGGGCACCGGCGTCAACGCGGCCTTCCTGTTGCGGATGTGCGGTGCCAAGCGCGTCGCGGGCAGCGACCTCGACCCGCGCATGGCGGCGCTGGCCGAACGCAACGTCGGCAGCCTTGCCCCGCAGGAGGCCCATCGGTTCCATCCCATCGAGGGCGCCGTCAGCCTGATCGACGCCCCCGCCGCCCTGAGCGAGGTGCAGAAGGCGGATGTGGTCATCGGGTGTCTGCCGCAGGTGGCCGATCCCGGCGACCCGCGCTTCGGCGCCTTCCGCAAGGCCAGCAAGACCGACCTGCCCGACGGCGCCGACGTGCAGGAGGACGACCACATCGCCCACTACTATCCGTGGAGCGCCTTCGAGGATTTCCCTTTCAATGCCGTGGGTCTTGGTCTGAACGAGGCGCTGCTTCGCCGTCTGCGGTCCTGCGCCCCCTCTGCCGACGTGATCCTGAACTTCGGCGCACGGATCGGCGTGCCGGTTCTTTTCGACCTCTTCGCGGCCAACGGCTATCGTCCCGAAAAACTGCACGCCCAGATCGTCAGGCAGCACGCCGGGACGGACATCTCCTTCTTTGTCGCGCTCGAAAGGTCGCTTGGCGGCACCGGGTTCGACAAGGACTTTGCCTGCGCCTTCTACACCGACGCCGGGGGCAAGTCGCATATCTCCGCGACCGAAGCCCAGGCGCTGATCGAGGCGGACCCGGACGCGGCGATATATCACGAAGTCTGCACGATCCGGGGCCGGCCCGTCTGATCGGCGCGCATAGCCGGGAGGGTCCGTGGCCGTGCGTCCGGCGCACTCCGCCGCGTCATTCCTGCCTCGGCCGCGGAAACACCCGCCCGTCGAACAGGAGCCGCGCCGTCCTCACGGAGCCGCCCCGGAACCCGTCCTCGACCGAGCCTTGCAGCAGGACCTCCGTCACGCCGGACGGATGGCCGATGCGGAACCTGCCATCCGGTGCAGGGCGCGCAATGGCCTGAGCCGGTGTGCCTGCGATCATGCAGGCCGTTGCCACGGTCTGGGCCGCGAACACCCCGATGCTTGCATGACAGCGGTGCGGAATGAAGGACCGCGTGTCTATGGTGGCCCCCGCAGCCGAGGGCGACACCAGCGTCATCTTCGGCACGCTCTTCGATGCCACGTCACCGAGGTTCATCATGGGGCCAGCCTTCAGCCGGATCGCCTCAAGCCGCGCCTTGAGGCCTTGGTTTTCGTCCAGTTCCGCGCGTGTTTCGGCCCCCGTGATCCCCAGTGCCTCTGCCTGCAGGATCACACAGGGCATCCCGTTGTCGATCAGCGTGCAGGCCACACCGTCTATGTGGTCGACGGCGCGGCCCGTGGGCAGCAGGCGCCCGCACATCGACCCGGCCACATCCCCGAACATCAGCCGGACCGGGGCGTGCCTGCCCGGCACGCCGTCGATCTGCGCCTCTCCGGCGTAGCTGACCCGCCCTCCCGGCGTCGAGACGAATGCGGTCGCCGTCTCGCCGGTGTTGACCATGCGGATGCGGACCGGTGTCTCATCTCCCGCCACGGCAACCAGTTCGCGTTCGATGGCAGCCGGTCCGACACCCGCAAGGATGTTCCCGCAGCCCTGCGCGTCGCTGACCACCGCCCGGTCCACGAAGACCTGCAGGAACAGGTAGTCGACATCGGCATCCGCGCGCGATGACGGCGACAGGACCGCGACCTTGGAGGTCAGCGGATCGCCCCCGCCGATGCCGTCGATCTGGGCCGGGTCCGGCGACCCCATGATCCGCAGCAACAGGTCGTCCCTCTCAGCCGCCCCGTGCGGCAGGTCCTTCGCCATGAAGTACGCCCCCTTCGACGTCCCGCCCCGCATCCACAGGCAGGGAATGCCGCGGCTTTCGTCCATCCTCATGCCGGCCCCGTTGGCCCGGATCGCGATGCTCTGGCCATCAGACGTATTTCAGCCCCTTCTGCGCAAGCCGCCCCCGCATGTCGTAGAGGTCGAGCCCGCATTCCCCCGCCGCCAGCCGCGCGCGCTTGTCCTCCTCCGCCGCAAGGCGGGCGCGGGCCTTTTCGAGCACGTCCGGAGCCGAGGCACGCGGCACGACGCAGACACCGTCGTCATCGGCGACGATCACGTCCCCCGCCTCGATCGCCTGCCCCGCGCAGACGATCGGCACGTTCACCGAACCGAGCGTCTCCTTGACCGTGCCCTCGGCCGAGACCGCCTTCGACCAGACCGGAAATCCCATGGCGGCCAGGTCGCGCACGTCGCGCACGCCCGCCTCGATCACCAGGCCCCGGCAGCCGCGCGCCATGGCCGAGGTCGCCAGCAGGTCCCCGAAATAGCCGTTGTCGCAGGGTGATGTGGGTGCCAGCACCAGCACGTCCCCCTCCTGCAGTTGTTCGATGGCCACGTGCAGCATCCAGTTGTCGCCCGGCGGCGCGCTGATGGTGACGGCAGAGCCCGCGATCTGCGCGCCCGGCCAGATGGGCCGCATGTACGGACGCAGACACCCCTTGCGGCCCTGCGCCTCGTGCACCGTCGCGACACCCGCCGCCCCCAGCGCCGCGATCACCTCGGCCGAGGCGCGTTCGATATTCTGTCTGACAATGTTCATCGCGGTCTCCCTTCGTATCGCATCGCGGCCCGGCGCGCCCTGCAAATGCCGGTCAACGACACCCGCTCCCTGCTGTCCCGTCGTATTCCGCCTTCACTGCCCCTGTCGCTTCACCGGCGGGGTGCCGTGGGTGTGGAAGGTGTCGATGGTCTTCAAACCCCAGGCCTGCCCCTTCCTGCGGTCGGCTTCGGTCCACTTCACCGGCTCCCAGTCCGGGGCGAGGATCAGTCGGGCGCCCGCATTGGCCAGTTCCACCCGGTTGCCCGCAGGTTCCCAGACATACAGGAAGAACGTCCCCTGTATGGCGTGCTTGTGCGGCCCGGTCTCGATGTGGACGCCGTTCTGCAGGAAGACGTCGGCGGCGCGCAGGATGTCCTCCCGCTGGTCGGTGGCGTAGGTCACGTGGTGCAGGCGCCCGTCGCCGCCGCCGTGCTCTTCCGTGCAGGCAAGGTCGTAGGTCTTGTTGTTCACCGTGAACCAGCATCCGCCGATCCGGCCGTTGTCGAGCTGGATGTACTCCGTCACCCGGGCGCCCAGACAGGTCTGCATGAAGTCCCTGAAGGCGGCCACGTCCGCGGCCAGCAGGTTCACGTGGTCGATGCGGCGCGGCGCGGCCCCGGTGAAGGCACTGGCGGTGTTCTTCAGCACCGGACGGTCGGCGTCATCCGTCGGGACGTAGCGCCGCGTCTCGTAGTAGAGCTCGAAGACATGGCCGAACGGATCTTCGAAGCGGAAGGCGGACCCGTGGCCCATGTCGCCCTCGACCCAGCCCTGCGTCCTGTAACCGGACGCCTCGATTGCCGCGACCCTCCGCGCCAGCGCCTCCGGCGAGGCACAGCGATAGCCGATATGGCCGACGCCGGTCGTCTCCGCCCGGGTCAGTTTCAGCGAGTGGAATTCGTAGTCGTCCCATGCCCGGAGGTAGGCGGAAGTTGCGTCCACACCCGACAGCTTCAGCCCGTAGACCCGGGTGAAGAAGTCGAGGCTCTCCTCGTACCTGTCGGTCAGCATCTCGACGTGGCCTAGGTGGGCAACATCGAACACCGGCTGCGTGATGGTCATGGCGGGCGTCTCTCCTGTCACAGGCTGTCCACGCAGCGCGGGAAGATGCTCTGGAACCCTTCGGCATAGCGGCAGTCCCGCCCGCCAGACTGGCCGCCGGAGTTGCGCTTGAAGTGGTTGGCCCGCTGCTCGGCGACCCGCGTGTAGTAGGCCCACAGATGTTCCTGCCCCTCCATGCACTCGATGGCGGCGCGCTTTCTGTCCCAGACCGGCGTGATGTCGAGGAAGGTGTCCGGTTTCCAGCCCATCTGCTCAGTCTGGTGCGGCTCGAACAGGTAAAGCTGCGGCGCTCCCAGAACCTTTGCGCCCGGATCGTGGCCCCAGGCCTGCGCGATCATCCGGCATTCCAGGACCGCCTGCGTCGTGTTCATGTGATCGGTGTTGTACGGATCGTATTGCGAATGGCTCAGCATGAAGGACGGCTGCACGCGGCGGATCACGTCGACGATCTTCATCTTGTTGTCTTTCGACAGGTCGAGCGGGTAGTCCCCGAGGTCGAGGCAGACGAGATCATGTACCCCCAGCGCGTCTGCCGCGGCCTCTGCCTCCATCCGGCGCACCGCCTTCACCCTGTCGAGGGTCATCCCCTCCTGCTTCCAAAGCTTGGCACTTTCGCCGCGCTCCCCGAAAGACAGGCACAGCACCGTGACCTCGACGCCCTGCGCGGCATGCAGCGCGATGGCACCCCCGCAGCGCCAGACAAAATCCGCGGCATGCGCCGAAACGACCAGCGCCGTCCTGTGTCCCGCCATCCGGTATCTCCTACGCTCCGGGCGCTGGTCCAGCCGTGCCGTCCCGACGCTCCTCTCCGCGAGTCACGCTAATCCAGCCGCCGCCCGAACGCACGCGTCTTGGCAATGCACCTGAATGGCGGGAACGGCCCGGCAGGCGCGGCGTCCTTGCAAAGCTGATCCCGGGACGCCTCTTGATCCACGTCAACGCGCCGCGCCGAAATATATTCCAAATGCAAAATGCATATTCGGGAGACGGATCATGACGGACAACGCCACACCACAGCTGCACGATACGCCCCATAACAGCACACGGCTCGAGAACCTGCCCGTGACCTTCTTCGCCAGTGTCATGGGCCTCGCCGGTGTCGCGCTGTCCCTGCACCTTGCCGAGACGCGCTTCGGCTGGGGTCACATGGCCAGCCGCGCCGCTCTCGCCCTGACCATCGCGGTCTTCATCGGCGTGTCCCTCGCTTATGCGCTGAAAGCCCTGCGCCATCCCGGCGCCGTCGGCGAAGAGTGGCACCACCCTGTCAAGCTCGCCTTCTTCCCGGCCATTTCCATTTCCCTGCTGCTGATGGCAACCGCCCTGCGCCCCGAGGCCCCGGCCGCGGCCCTCGCCCTCTGGCTGCCGGGCGTGGCACTTCAGGGCGCGCTGACGCTGGCGGTCATATCGGGCTGGATCGGCCGCCGTCCCTTCCAGCCGATGCACATCTCTCCGGCCTGGTTCATCCCGGCGGTGGGCAACGTGGTGGTGCCGGTTGCGGGCGTGCCCATGGGCTTCCCCGAGATTTCCTGGATGTTCTTCTCGGTCGGTGTGATCTTCTGGCTCCTGCTCCTGACGCTGGTCATGAACCGGCTGACCTTCCACGACCCGTTGCCCGGCCGCCTGCTGCCGACGCTGGTCATCCTGATCGCACCTCCGGCGGTCGGCTTCCTCGCCTGGCTGCAATTGAACGGAGGCGTGCTCGATGCCTTCGCCCGGGTCCTCTACAACGCCGCCCTCTGGTTCGCCGCCATTGCCCTGATACAGGTGAAAGGCGTGCTGCGCATACCCTTCGCCCTGTCCTTCTGGGCGCTGAGCTTCCCCGTCGCCGCGCTGACCCTCGCCACCATGCGCTACGCCGACCTGAGCGGCTCGGTCGTGCATGACCGGGCCGGTACAGCGTTGCTGTGCGTGCTTCTGGTGGTGGTTGCCGCCCTCGTGTTCCGCACCATCAAGGCCATCTCCCGCGCCGAAATCTGCCTGCCGGAATGAGCCTTCCGCTCTCGGGTGCACATGAAGGAGGCGGCAAGTTGCAGTCCCCCCAGTGCTTGTACACTTGATGCCTTTGACCACGTTCCTCTCGCGCGCCTTGGTCGTGGCGTCAGAAGAAAACACTGCCGATATGCAGACGGGCAGCCAGCTTCGCACCATCGAGGAAATGCAAAGGGCCATCTTTGCCCACGCTTCCAGGGAGTTTTCCCGTTGCATGACGGCCCAGGCGCCCCACCGTTAAGGCATCAATTGGAACCTGACCAAAGACAGACAAAAAGCCCTTGTTTCCCCTTCCCGGGACCTCTAAACGGGTCGGCGGAGACGTGGCCGAGTGGTCGAAGGCGCTCCCCTGCTAAGGGAGTAGGCGGGAAACCGTCTCGAGGGTTCGAATCCCTTCGTCTCCGCCACCCACACAAATTCCCCCTTTAATTCAGGGGCTTCTTGGTACTTTGGCGAATCTTTTTCGTCGGTGCGCTAGTGTCTTGATCGCCGAACGCTCTACTCCAGACGCGTAATTGAATCTTGAAGCCGTCGTTCGTCTGCGCTCCGCTAAGAGCCAAGGAGGCCAACCGGAAAACCCACGTTTCGCACCTTATGGCTGTCAGCAAGCAGACCAGACGGTTCCTTGCGGGCGGCGGCAACTTGCCGTCGGCGAGCCTGTTCCCAAGAGCCATGGAACCAATCCGCGCTGATCCGGTTGTCGTCATGGTTGAGACGAATGGATCGCGAAACCGCCCTTCGAGAAAGCCTCCGATGACCCATGTTCCTCCGCTTCAGGCGTTGCGCTCCGCGCATGCCGTCCCGGTCGTGCCGGCAAGGCGCCCGAGCGTCGCACTCGTGGGTGGCGGGCCAACGACGCTCTATGCGCTGCAGGTCCTGTCGGAGCACGTCGTGCCCTTCGATATCCATGTCTTCGAGAAGGACGGCCATGCGGGACCGGGCATGCCGTACCGCGAAGGCATCAACCATCCGCAGATGCTGGCGAACATCGGCGGACGGGAACTGCCGCCGCTGCTGGAGCCGCTGCACGACTGGCTCGCCCGGTGCGACGCAGAGGCGTTGCAGGCCATGGGGATCGAACGTGCCGAGATCGGGCCGGACGCATTCTATCCGCGCGTGGTGCTCGGCCGCTATTTCACCGCGCAACTGGCAGGCCTCGTGGCGCGGGCGCGGTCGAAGGGCCACGCGGTGACCTTGCGGGCGCGGCACAGGGTTCTGGATATCAGGCCGGAGCGGCAGATCGAGATAGACTGGGAGTCGCCGTCCGGACGCGACAGTGCAACCTTCGATCATGTGGTGCTGGCAACCGGCCACCACTGGCGAAGCGACGTTACCGATCTGGGCATCCGGATGCAAAGGCCCTGGCCCGTCGAAGATCTTCGGCGGTTCATCGGGGAGAGCGTCGCGATCCTCGGCACTTCGCTGACGGCGATAGATGCGGCGGTGGCGCTGGCCGGGTTTCACGGCCGGTTCGTCGAGGACGGGAGCGCCGCGCGCTGGGAGGCGAATGGCCCGGCAGAGGGGTTCCACCTGACGATGATGTCCCGCAAGGGACTGCTGCCGCCCGCGGACTGGTACTACACACTGCCGCTGCCCGAGCTGGTGCATCTGTCCGGCATGTCGGCGCAACGTGCCATTTCGGCTGGCGCCGACGGGCTTCTGGACCGCTGCCATGAGCTGCTGGTCAGGGATCTGGAGAGTATCGACAGCGCGCTGGCAAAGAGGCTGCAACTGTTCTGCCTCGACGGTCTGGCAGAGCGTTTCTTCGCCGATCGCATGGCCATGGATACTTGGGAAGCCACACGGCTCGACCTCGGGATCGCCGAGGCGGACCGTGGCCTGCACAGGGCCGATCCCTGGCGCATGGCCCTGCTCAGGGCGCACGAGGTGCTGGAAGAAGTCATCCCCCACATGACGGAAGCGGACCGGGAGCGGCTGAACCGGGAACTGACACCGATCTTCACCGATTGTTATGCCTCGGTCCCGCATCGCTCTGTCCGGCGGATGATGGCCCTGCATGAAGCCGGGGTGCTGGACGTGGTGCGCCTGAACGCGGACTACCATATGGCCGACCATGGCCGGGGTGTAGAGATCACGTATGCGTCGGGCAAATTGCAGGTCGCCGGAGTGATCGACGCGCGCGGGCAGCAGTCGGCGGATCTGGTATCGCTCTTCCCCGGCCTCGCGGCGCAGGCATCCGGTCTGTCGTTCGACCCCGTGTCCTGCGCGGTCACTTTGCCTGAGGACTGTCAAGGCACGCTCACCTGCGTCTCCATCCCGGTTCTGCTGCCGACCGATCCCTTTGTGCAAGGTCTGGAACGCGCCCGCGATCTTGGCCACATGGCGGCGCGACGTATCGTGGCATCGGTCTGATCCCCGCCATTGAAAGCCGAGGGCTGTACGCGCCGGACATGCGCCGCCTGTCAGAGGCGACAGCCGTCACCGATGTTCGGAAGGCAAAAAAGGGGGCAATATCTTCGTGGGCGTCGCGGCTGCCCCATCCATGCGACTGTGCATTCGAAAAGCGGGGGCCGAACCGGCCCCCGCATCGCCTTAACCCGGCAGGGTCACGGCCTTGGCATTGATGAACTCCGTCATGCCGAAGCCGCCGTGCTCGCGGCCGTAGCCGCTGTCCTTGACGCCGCCGAAGGGCATCTCGGGCGTGGCGAGGTTGAACTGGTTGATGAACACCATCCCGGTGTCGAACCGCGTCTTTGCAAGCTCCAGCGCACGGTCCTCGTCACGGCTGAAGATCCCGCCGCCGAGGCCGAAACGGCTGTCGTTTGCAATCCGCATGGCGTCCTCGTCGTCCTTCGCACGGATCACGGAGGCGACCGGGCCGAACAGCTCCTCGTCATAAGCGGGCTGGCCAGGCTCGACATCGGTCAGCACCGTGGCCGGGTAGTAGTATCCCTTGCCTTCAGGCAGTTTGCCGCCTGCTGCGATCCTCGCGCCCTTGGCCACGCTTTTCTCCACCTGGTCGTGCAGCGTCTCGCGCAGGTCCTTGCGGGCCATCGGGCCAAGGTCGGTGTCCTCAGCGGTGGGCTCGCCCAAGGTCACGTCGGCCATGGCCTTCACGTAGGCGTCGACAAAGGCGTCATAGACCTTGTCCGTGACGACAAAGCGCTTGGCGTTCACGCAGGTCTGGCCGTTGTTGTAGATCCGGCCCGCGACACAGGTCTTCACCGCGAGGTCGATGTCGGCGTCTTCCAGCACCAGGTAGGCGTCGTTGGACCCCAGTTCCATCACGGTCTTTTTCAGGTGCTCACCGGCCTTTGCGGCGATGATGCTGCCGGACTTGGCGCTGCCTGTCATCGTCACACCGCGCACCAGCTTGTGTCCGATGAGCTCGTCCGACTGGTCGTGGTCGATCAGCATCACCGTGAAGAGGTTCTTGGGCAGGCCCGCCTCTTCGAAGATGTCGCGCAGCATCAGGCCCGATCCGGTGCAGATCTCGGCGTGTTTCAGCAGCACGCCGTTGCCGGCCATCAGGTTCGCGATGGTGTAGCGCACCGCCTGGTACGCCGGGAAGTTCCACGGCTGGATGCCATAAATCACGCCGATGGGCGCCTTGGTGATGATGCCCCTGCGGCCGTCCTGCAGGCTGCGTTCCTCGTCGGCCAGCACGTCTGGGCCGTTCTCGGCAGTCCAGTCGCAGATCGCCGCACAGAGGTCGATCTCGTCGTGGCTGTCCGTCAGGCGCTTGCCCATCTCGCGGGTCATCAGCTTGGCGAACTCTTCCTTCCGGTCGCGCAGCTTCTGGCCGATGGCCTTCAGAACCTCGGCGCGCTCCTTGTGAGACTTGAGCCGCCAGTCCGTGAAGGACTCGTGGCAGGCTTCCAGCGCCGCGACCATCTCGTCGTTGCTCATCATCTGGTAGGTCTCGATGACCTCTTCCGTCGCCGGGTTGGTGGTGGTGAGTGTGCGCTCCGGGCTGTGGGAGTCTTTCATCTCGTGTCCTTTCGCATAAGCTTCGGAAAGAAAACGTGTCCCGAAGGCCGTCGTTCCTCCCCGAACCGGCCTTACGTCCGGGCACCCCGGGGTTTTGACGCAGACGTGATGCCGGGTGTGCGAGACGGGAGCGGTTCGAGGAAATGGCCGCGGGACACGTTCATCGGCGAAACGACCAGCCTCCTGTCCCGCGAGGTCATTCCCGACGACATGCTTGTCCGGAGCGTGAATCTCCCGCGCCGGCCGAGACGGAAGGCAGGTACGCAGAGACCTTCACCGCCACCTTCGGCTGAGCGGTTCCAGAAGGCGCCCTCAACGCATCCTCCCACAAGGCGCTGCCACCCGCGTGCTTTCCATTCCCCCCGGCACGGGGTAGGCATCGCCAATCTTCACGGACCCGGGACACTGGTATCATGGCGCTGAACGCCACCATCTACAAAGTCGAGCTGTCCGTGTCGGACATGGACCGCCACTACTACGAGACCCACAAGCTGACCATTGCCCGCCATCCATCCGAGACGGATGAACGGCTGATGCTCCGCCTTGTCGCCTTCGCGCTGAATGCGCATGAGCACCTCGAGATGACCAAGGGGCTCTCGACAGATGATGAGCCGGACATCTGGCAGAAGAGCCTGAGCGGCGAGATCGACCTCTGGGTGGCGCTCGGCCTGCCGAGCGAGAAGGTGATCCGCCAGTCCTGCAACAAGTCGGGCAGGATGGTCGTCTATCCCTACGGCGGCCGCGCGGCAGAGATCTGGTGGGACAAGGTCAAGGGCAGCACCACGCGCTTCGACAACCTCGAGGTCACGGCCTTCCCGGAAGCCGAAGCCAAGGCCCTGGCCGCGCTTGCCAGCCGGGCGATGAAGATCCAGGTCAACATCCAGGATGGCGAGGTGATGGTCAGCGTCGACGACCAGATCGCCTACATCACCCCGGTGACTTGGAAGAGCGCTTCGTAACGGGGCATTGCCTGCGCCGGACAGGCATTGGATGCTGGCGCGGCTTCCACCCCGCCACCACGACGTTCCGAGCCGGCCCAATCGCAGGGGCTATGTGGTCGGAACCCGCTCTTCGCACGACCGCCTCTCCGTCATCCCTGAGACGACGTTCTCTGTCAGGGCACGGAGCGGCGGCGCATACCCGGCGGCCCCGAAGAGCGCCTTGTCGGCGGGCATGAGGCAGGCCAGGCGTTCGGTTTCGCCAAGGGCCGAAAAGTCCTCCAGCAGGCGTGAGGCCAGCTTGCGGGCGGCTGCGGTCTCTCCCGCGCGAACGAGGCGGCGCAATCTCGACAACAGCACCCGCCTGCGCCACCGGCGGCGCACCCTTCGGAACATGTCGCGTGCCGGGGCGCGGTGCCTTGATGTGACCGCAGCGGTGGCCACGGCTGCGAGGCCCGCCAGTCCCCAGAAGGCCCAGCCCGGTGACCCGATGGGTTGCCAGCCGGACGCAGCATGTGCGCTGAAGCTGGCGTACCCGATGGGCGACGCGGGGATCGTCGCCGACCGCGCTGTCCGCTCGCCGGTATCGAACCACGGCAGGCTGATCGCCGGAATGACCCCCGGTTCACCCGTGACGGGCCGCAACTTCCATGTCCAGACGACCGTGGACACCGGCCCTTCCGGCGTGACCTGGAAGTTGCGCTCCTCCGGCGGGGTGAAGCTGATGAGCCACGGCTGCCTGAGGGTCGGCTGCGGGGGCATCATCTCCGGCGTGGCGCCGAAGGCGCGCAGCACGACGCGGCGCGTGGCCCCCTGCCCGTCCGCCAGCTGCGCCGGATCGACATCCCAGCTGTCCGACACCTCGAGCGTGCGGAGCGGCAGCCAATCATCCCCGACACCGGAAGGTTTCGGCTGCACCGTGAGGGTGACGGGCTCTGACCGGACGAGGATGTCCTGGCGCCCGCCATCCGCGCCGAGGACCTGCAAAGCATGGGTGATCGGCAGTATCTCCAGCGCGCCCGCCCTGCGCGGGTAGAAGGCGATCCGCCGCTCGAACACCCGCGCCGTCAGCCCGTCGACGCGCTCGTCGGTCCATCGGTCCATCCCGAGCCGCACCCAGTCGAAATCGCTCATTGGGCGCAGCTTCACCTCTTCGCGGGTGATGCTCTGCCGGTAGGTGCCGCGCAGGGTGGCAAGGACCATCTCACCCTCAAACGGGGCGGTGTCGCGCGGATCGAGGATCAGTTCGAGCCGGGGCGCGTCGCGATCCTGGGCAAAGGCGGGCAAGGCAGTCAGCAGCAACAGGAACAGCCATCTCACCATCTCTCGGCCTCCTCCTCGTGGGCCTCGCCCTCGGTCACGCGGCGGTCCATCTCGGCGGCGAGCCGGGCCTTGAGGTAGGCGCCGGGGGCATCTTCGAGCGTGTCGAGCCAGGCGCCATCGGCGGCCGCCGTGCGTTCGCTTTCGACCGGGCGCCTGTTGGACTCGCGCTGCGGATCGACCGCGCGTTTCAGGATCGACTGGTCCGGTGCGTCGGGATCGAAGGGCGCGGTGCCGACGCCGGCCTCCGCCAGCATCGCCTCGATCCGCCCGTGCCCCATGGCCTCGCCGATGACCGGGGGCACCAGGGCGTTCACCGTGTCGCGGTTGTGGCGCGCCTCGGCATCGTAGCGGTCGCCGAACAGCACCGCGTCGAAATAGGCCACCGACAGCGCGTAGTCCCCGGTCGCCGCCAGCGTCAGCCCCCGGTCGTAGGTGGCACTGCGCCCAATGGCTGCAAAGGCCGCATCGGCCTCCGCGAAACGTCCGGCGTCATAGAGCACGGCGGCCTGGGCCTCGGGGTCGCCGATGGCCGGGACCGCCAGCGCCGGAAACCCTGCCCGCCACGCGAGCTTGCCCCAGGCCCCGGGACCGGCAGCGAGGGCGCAGGCGATGGCCGCGGCTGTCGCGTAGCGCAGCCTCATGTCTGCCGCCGCCGGAACAGGAGCGCCAGCGGAACCAGCGCCAGCGCGGCCAGCCACGGCCCGAGATCGCGGTATTGCAGGGCGCGCAGGTCGGGAACATCGCGTTGCGGGTCGCGCCGGTCGGGCAAAAGGGTGCCGAGCGCGCTCAGCTCGGTCGCCTCGACCATCCGGCCCCCGCCCGCCTCTGCAACTGCGGCGAGCGTTTCGGGGGCAGCGGCGGGCATGCCGTAGGGAGCCGCGTCCTGCGGGACGAAGATGCCAGACACGCGCACACGCTCGGCCGCCATCTGGCGGGCGATGTCCACGGCCTCCGGCCCCATGCCGCCGCCGTCCGAGACGATGACCACATCGGGCGCCATGGCCCCGGCGTCCTGCAGGGCGCCCCTCGCCATGATCAGCGCGCGGTCGGGGCGGCTGCCGCCCACGGGCATCGTCGCGCTGTCGGCCACCGCGATCAGGCCCCGGACGACACCGGGATCCTCGGCAGGAACGCTGGCAAGGAAGCTCTCTCCCGCATAGACGATCAGGCCGGTGGGCCGGTCGCCTTCGAGGTCGACAAGGCGGGCAAGGGCAGCCTGCGCATCGTCGAAGCCGCCGCCCTCGGTCACAGACGGCGACAGGTCGAGCAGGATCATCAGCGTGTTGGTGTTGCGCAGCACGGGCGCTTGGCTGTCGCGGCTGGCCGGTCCCGCCAGCCCGGCGCAGATTAACGCCACGGCGATCGCCAAAAGCCAGGGGTCGGCGCCGACGCGGGGGGCAGAAACCCAGCCGCGCCCGCGCATGGCGTCCAGCAGGTCGGCGTCGACCACGGCGCGCCACGCGGCAATCCCATCCGCGCGGCGCGCGATCAGCACACCGGCGACCAGCGCCAGCGGCAGACCGATCAGCCACAGAGGACGAAGCAGGATGAACTCCGGCCCGGTCACGCCGTTTCCCTCGCCTGGAGGAACATGGCGACCCCGAGGCACAACGCCGCCAAGGCGGCCAGCCACGGCCAATATGACCGCCACGTTCGCACCGGCGGCATGGCCGCAAGGCTCGGCTCCAGTTGATCGATGGCGGCGGTCACGGCCTGCAGATCGTCGGTGGTGCGGACGCGGAAGGTCTCGCCGCCCGCGGCCTCCGCGATACGGCGCAGGGTTTCGGCGTCCACGGCATCGCGCGCTTTCGGATCGTCCGCCAGGTCGGCCGGCCCCAAAGCTATGGTATAGACCCGCATCCCGAGGTCCCGCGCCGCCTGCGCCGCGGCCACCGGGTCGACCATCCCCGTCGTGTCCTGCCCGTCTGACAGCAGCAGGATCACCCGGCTCCTCGCGTCGCGCTCACGCAGGCGGCGGATGGCGAGGCCCAGACCGTCGGCAATCGCGGTGGCCTTGCCCGAGACCCCGATCTGCAACCCGTCGATCACCTGCGCCACCGAAGTGACGTCATGCGTCGGCGAAGCCGCGACGTAGGCCCGGTCTCCGAACACGACGAGCCCCACCCGGTCCCCTGCGCGGCCCCGGACGAAATCCGCGGCGACCCCCTGCACCGCCGCCAGCCGTGACACGGTCTGCCCGTTCATCGAGAAATCCTCGCGTTCCATCGACCCCGAGAGGTCCAGCGCCAGCACGATATCGCGTCCGGAGGCGGGGACGATGTCGAGGACCCGCTCCTGCCGCGGACCCGCCAGCGCGGCGACCAGAGCGATCCACGCCACACCCAGCGCGATCAGCCGGGCATGGCGGCGCACCGGCGCGGCTTCGGCGGTCTGGAACGCCGCAGCGATGGCTGGCGGAAGATAGAGCGCCCCGCCCCCCACACGCCGCGGCGGCAGCAGGCGCAACAGCACGAGCGGCAAAGGCAGCAGGATCAGCAGCCACGGGGCAGCGAGGGTCATCGGCGGGCCCTCCGGGCGGCGGCCAGAACGGCTTCTTCCAGCGGCGCGGGATCGGTTGTGGCATTCGGGTCGTAAAGAGCGTTGCTCATCGCGGATGGCACGGTCCCGCCCATGTCCCGCAAAAGCCCGGCAAGCCCGGCCACGCGCGCCTGCGGCGGCAGGTGCGTCAGGTCTGCGATCCGGGCGCGCACGTCTTCCACGGTGCGGGCACGTGGCGCCGTCAGCGCACGCAGCAGCACGGAAAGGACGACGCCCGCCAGCAGACCCAGCGCAACGGCGACAAGCGCGTCCTGCAGCCCGAAACGGGCGAAGTCCGCCGGGACACGTACCGGAGCCAGACGGGAGACAAGCTCTTCGGGTGTCATGCCGGCAGGACCTCGTCCGCCTCGGCCCGGACGATCCGGGCCGCTATCCCGCGCTCCGACAGGACCGCCGCCGTGGGCGACGCGCTGAAGCATCCGCGGGACAGGATGTCGCCGATGCGCGCGGTGAACCGGCCCGGAGGCGGCGCCGTTTCCACCGCATCCTGCACCAGCAGGATCTCGAAGCGGTTGCGGCGCATCAGGTCCGTGGCGATGTCGGCAAAGTCTTCGCCGGGCGTGTCCATCCCAGTGGCCAGCAAGACCGCCGCGCCGGAGGGTACACGTGCGGCGATCTCGATCAGTCCGTCGGACAGCGGCGCCACCTCTTCGGGGTGAGCACCCATCGTCGCCGCGTGCGTACGGGCCAGGACCCCGGCAATTTCCAGCATTGCGGCTTCCCTCGGACGGGCGGGCAGCCGGTCGATACCGTCGTCGCGCAGGATCGCCAGACCGACCCGGCCCCCGGCCAGTACGCAGGCCCATCCTTCGAGCACCGCCGCCTCCGCCGCGGCGACGGAGCGGAACCGCCCCCGCGTGCCCCAGAACATCGGCGCGCGGAAGTCGACGACCAGCAGCAGGCTGCGCTCGACCTCCTCGTGGCGGCGGCGGAGCTGCGGGCGTCCGCTGCGCGCGCTGGCGGCGGGGTCGACAAGGCGCGGGTCGTCCCCGTCGATGAATGGCCGCAGATCGTAGAGGTCGCCGCCCTCGCCCCGGCGCGGACCGGACAGGCCCGCGACCCGCCCGTGCGACAGGCCCGCCACGGGCGCCGGGCCGACCTGACCCGCCAGCGCCACCAGCCGTTCCAGCGACAGCACCGCGCCCGATCCCGCCCCCTTGGCCGCCACGTCCCTCACAGCGGCTTCACCACGTTCAGGATCTCTGCCATGATACCGCGCGAGGTCTCGCCCGCGGCGCGGGCGCGCCATGTCGGTGCCATGCGGTGGCACAGTACGTCCGGCGCCAGCGCCGTCACGTCCTCGGGCACCGCGTAGTCGCGCCCGTTCAGCCAGGCCCGCGCCCGCGCCGCGGCGGCCAGCCACAGGGTTCCGCGCGGGCTGACCGCGTGCTGGATGCGGTCGGTGACCGAGAGGCCATCCGTGCCCGTTCGTGTCGCCATCACCAGCCCCACGATGTAGCGCCGGAGCGCCGTGGACAGGTGCACCTGCGCCACCTCCGCCTTCATCGCGGCAAGCGTCTGAAGGTCGAGGCAGGACACCGCCTGCCCGGCGGGCGCGCGCAACTCCCCCTCGACCAGATCGAGGATCGCCAGTTCGGTGTCCTCGTCCGGCAGGTCGAGCAGGACGTGGAACAGGAACCGGTCGAGCTGCGCCTCCGGCAGGGGGAAGGTGCCTTCCTGTTCGAGCGGGTTCTGCGTCGCCACGACCATGAAGGGCTCCGGCAGCGCGCGCGCGATGCCGCCGCTGGTCACCTGCCCCTCCGCCATGGCCTCGAGCAGCGCGGACTGCACCTTGGGCGGGGCGCGGTTGATCTCGTCCACCAGCACGAGCGACTGGAAGACCGGCCCGGGGAGAAAGACCATCTCGCTGGTTTCCTGCCGCCACGCCTGCGTGCCCGTCACGTCGGAGGGCATCAGGTCGGGGGTGCACTGGATGCGGGCGAAGCTGCCCTCCACCGCATCGGACAGCCGCCGGACAGAGCGCGTCTTGGCCAGCCCCGGCGGCCCCTCGATCAGGATGTGACCGCCGGTCAGCAGGCAGATCACCAGCCGTTCGACCAGCGTCGACTGTCCGATCAGCCCGGATTCCATGCGCTGCGTCAGCCGCCGCGCCGCATCCGTCAGCGTGCCTGCAGGTGCCAGATCTTCCATGCGCTCCTCCCATAGGTGCCGGCGCAGGAAGGCACGAACCCGCGGAAGGACAAAGCTTTTCCGGCGAAATCCGGGAATGTCGGGCAATTTGCCCGCGACAAGACGGCACGATTGCCCGATCCTCGGGAACGGGGAGATCGGGGAGGACACACCATGAGTCTGAGGCTGCGGCTGGTTCTGACGCTCTGGCTGGTGACCCTGCTGGCCGGGGTGATCACCATAGGGTTTGCCGCGGCGGGCGCCTACGACGCCGCCGACCGTGCAACCCGCAACACCCTGACGCGCGCGGGCTACGTCCTCGAACGCAACTACCACATGGAGCCGCGCGCAGGCGATCCGCTCTATGCCGAGATGACGTCGATCAAGCTACTGGGGCTGATGGCTCCGGGCACCTGCATCCGGTTCGAACAGCGTCTGATCTCGGAGCGGCGGCTCTGTTCGAGCTGGCAGATGTTCGGGCCGGTCGCGCCGGATCGGTTCCGCAAGACCGTCACGCGCATCTTCGGCGCGATCGAACCGGCGAAGGGCAATGGCAGCGCCTCGCAGGACAGCGTCTTCGGGATCGAGGTGACCTTCGATCCGGTGGCCGCCGCGACGCTGGCGTGGCAGCGGGTGAAGCTGGCGCTCTGGCAGACGCTTGGGATGGCGGCGGGTGTGCTGTGCCTTGGTACGCTGGCGATCTATTCCCGGCTGGAACCCGTCGGTCCGATCGTCCGCGGACTGGATCGCCTGAGCGCCGGTGACCTCGACACCCGCGTGCCCCCCTCCGGCGCGCCGGAGTTCCGCAAGATCGCCGAAGCGGTCAACCGCCTCGCGCAGCAGCTGAAGACCGGCACCGAAGCGCGGCGCCTCCTGACCCGCCGGCTGATCGAGGTCGAGGATGTGGAGCGGCGGCAACTTGCCCGCGACCTGCACGACGAGTTCGGCCAGATGCTGACGGCGACCGCGGCGCTGGCCGCCTCCATCAGCCTTGCCGCGCCCCCATCGAACCCGGCGCTCGCCCGCGATGCCGATGCCATCGGCGCCAACATCCGCGCCATGATGACCTGCCTGCGCGGCGCCTTTGCACGGCTTCGGCCGCCGGACCTCGACGAGGTAGGCCTGATCGCCAGCCTGCGCGGCATGCTGGGGGGATGGCAGGCGCAAAGCGGGGCACGGCTGACGCTGGACAGCACGCTGGACGAGGACGGCCTGAGCGGCGCCGTGGCGCTGGACCTCTACCGGATCGTGCAGGAATGCGTCACGAATGCCATGCGGCACGGCGCGCCGTCCCACGTGGCGGTCGCGCTGCACTCCAGCGGTGACGCCATCGTCCTGACGGTGGCGGACGACGGCGGCGGCGGTATCGACGGGCGCGCGCCTGGCCACGGGTTGATCGGTATGTCGGAGAGGACGGAGGCGATGGGAGGCACGCTGCGGCTCGAGGATACGGGCAGCGGTGTGCGGATCCGCGTGACCCTCCCGGACACACGGGGGCGCTGCGCGGCATGAAGGACTACAGCGTCATCATCATCGACGACCACCCGGTCGTGCGCGAGGGCTACCGCCGCCTGATCGACCTGCAGCCGGGGCTGAAGATCGTGGGCGAGGCGGAGGACGCCCGCTCTGCCTATGCGGCCTTCCGCGACCTGCGCCCCGACGTCGTGGTCATGGACGTGACCCTGCCCGGGGCCAGCGGGATCGAGGCGATCCGCCACATCCGCCAGTACGACGACACCGCGCGCATCGTGGTCTTCACCATGCACCTCAGCGCCGCCTTCGCGCTGAAGGCCATCAAGGCGGGCGCCACCAGCTACATCACGAAAAGCAGCGATCCCAAGGTGCTGATCGAGGCGATCTTCGGCGCGCTGCGCGGGCAGACGGTGATCTCGCCTGACGTGATCGAGGCCATCGCCCGCGACCGCATCTCCGGCGTGGGGACCGGGCTCACCGATCTCAGCCCGCGCCAGACAGAGATCCTCTGCCTCCTGGCCCGGGGATGGTCAGCCGAGCGCATCGCCGGGGAACTGTCGATCAGCCAGAAGACCGTCCGCAACAACCATTACCAGATCAAGAGCATACTGGGCATGGAGACGGACACCCAGCTGGTCTGGTTCGCGCTGGAGACAGGGCTGCTGCAAGCGGTCTGAGATATCCCGGCAATCGTGTTACTGCCATGTGTGGGGGCGCCATTTTTGTGGCTGTCAGGCGGGTTGGCATGTCGCATGACCGGGACGTGATAATCCTGCAGTAAACGTCGATCATCGCGCGCCTTGGGGCCGATCGGACCTCAACCACAAATGCCGGGATTCGCGCCTTTCTCGGCAGTCTCTCATGCCGCTTTCGGGGCCGACCAGACACCGGATAGGAGGCGCTCCGCCTATGCCCGCGGCGGAGGGGAACGCCAAGCATGATTGACGCGTTCACTTACTAAATGAAAGGCTTCTGACATGAACAAGTTCTTGATCGGCAGCGCCGTGGCGCTTGCTTTGACGACAACCTCCCTTTCCGCGGCCCCGATCCATGCAAAGGGCGGCGCCGGAGGTTTCACCGTCGCCCAGGGCGAGCAGGTCTGGCTCGCCAAAGGACCGCAGGGCAACGGTAACGGCAAAGGCAATGGTGGCGGCAACGCCAAGTTGCTGAAAAAGGGCAACGGCAACGGCAATGCCGGGAAGGGTAACCCGGGCAACGGAAACGCCCAGGCCGACAACGGCAAGGGCAAGGACAAGCCCGGCAAGGGCAACGCCCAGGGCAACAAGGGCAATGGAAACGGCAAGGGCAAGCCGGAGAATGCCGGCGGCCCGAAGAACAACGGAAACGGTGTCGCGCAGGCTGCGAACGGCAACGGCAAGGCAGGCAAGGGTCGCAAGGCCTACACCGCCGCCGAGCGTGAGGAAGTGGTGAAGCGCATAGTCTCCACCCCGGCGCCCGCAGGCCGTGACATGACCCGCGTCATCGGTGCCACCGCGCTGGTCCTTGCGACACCGCAGCTTCTCTGGTCCGACGTGACCGACGACGAACTCATCACCTACACCAACTGCCCGCCGGGGCTGGCCAAGAAGGATCCGCCGTGCGTGCCGCCGGGCCTCGCCAAGAAGGGCGTGACCTATGACGAATGGGTGTCCTACGACCGCGACCGCTACGAGGAAATCTGGCTTGAGCGCCGCGACGAATGGCTTGGTCGCGGTGTGGACGTCGACCCGGACCCGGACCTGCTGCTCTTGCAGTCGGACCAGATCGCCCAGCTCTTCAACCTCGCGCCCGCACCGGACGGCCAGCGGTACGCCCTGATCGACGGCCTGCCCGTGCTGCTCGGCGAAGAGGACTACACCTCGCTGCTGCTGGTCAACCAGACGGCACAGGCGGCCGACCTGCTGAACGGAGTGCCGATCGCACCGACGGCGGCTTTGACTCAGGAGGAACTCATCAACCTCTACCGCCTGCCGCAGCTTGGCGCGGACGAGAACTATGCCGTGGTGAACGGTCAGCTCGTGCAGTTGAACGACTCGGAATACGAGCTTCTTCAGATGATCCGCATCGCGCGGGCCGTGCTGTAAACCATGCGTCGCCGCACCCGTACGGTGCGGACGCAACCGGAAATGAAGCAGCCGCCGGGTGACCGGCGGCTGTTTTCTTGTCGGCGGAGGTGGCCGTCCTGCCAGCCCCGCCCGTCGTCAGACCACCGGCGTCAGGACCGGCTCTCCGCGCAGGTGGGCGCGCAGGTTCTTCACCACGAGGTCGCCCATCGCCGCGCGGGTCTTGTGCGTGGCGCTGCCGATGTGCGGCAGCAAGACGACGTTCTCCTGTGTCCGGAGCGCCTCCGGCACATGCGGTTCCTGCGCAAAGACGTCGAGCGCCGCACCCGCGATGGTGCCCTTCGACAGCGCGTCGATCAGCGCCTCTTCGTCCACCAGATCGCCGCGGGCGACGTTCACCAGCCGCCCGTCGGAGCCCAGTGCCTCCAGCACCTCGGCGCTGACGATGCCGCGCGTCTGCGGCGTGCTGGGGGCGATCACCACCAGCCAGTCGACATCCCGCGCCATGGAGACCGGGTCGGCGTAATACTGGTAGGGCTGGTGCGCCTGTTCGGACCGGCCGTGATAGACGACGCGCATGGAGAAGGCCTGCGCCAGCCGGGCGATGGCCTTGCCGATCCGCCCCAGCCCGATGATCCCCACCGTCGCGCCGGTCAGCTCGGCGGTCAGGGGCATGGCGCCCTCGCTCTCCCACCGGCCTGCGCGGACGTATTCGTGGCTGTCGGGCACCCGGTGCGCCAGCGCCAGCATCAGGGCAAGCGTCACCTCCGCCACGCAGTCGTTCAGCACGTCCGGCGTGTTGGTCACGCGGACGCCGTGCTCCTTCGCCGCCTCGACGTCGACCGCATCGTAACCCACCCCGAAGGAGGAGATGATCTCCAGGTCTGGCAGCGCCTCGATGATTTCGCGCGAACAGCCCGTGCCGCCGCCGGTGGCGATGAAGCGGACGCCGTCAGGCAAGGCGGCAAGGAAGGCCGCCTTGTCCTCTGCGTCGCAATAGCGGTGCAGGGTGAAATCCTGGTCGAGCTGGTCGACCACGCGCGGCGTGAGGTTCGCAACAAGGAGAAGATCGGGTTTGGTCATGGTCATATCGGTCTTTGGTCAGTTGGATGTGTCGGTGGCCGCCGTCCCGGGTCCCTTGCGGCGCAGCAGCAGCAAGACGAGCGGCAGCATCCAGACGGCGATGGTGAACAGCCCCAGCCCGGCAGAGATGGGCCGTTCAAAGAAGGCAAGGAAGCTTCCGTCGGACTTGATCATCGAGGTGACGAAGTTCTGCTCCAGCATCGGTCCGAGCACCAGCCCGAGGATCGCGGGCGCGATGGGGATGTCGTTCTCCTCCATCAGGAAACCGATGATGCCGAAGACGAACATCAGCCAGATCCCGAAGACGGAGTTGTTGATGGCGAAGGACCCAACCATGCAGAACATCAGGATGATCGGCATCAGCACACGCTGCGGGATGGACAACACCTGCCGCGCGCCCTTGATCGCCAGCCAGCCCAGCGGCAGCATCAACAGGTTGGCGACGAGGAAGACGATGAACACGGCGTAGATCATCTGCGGCTGGGTGATGAAGACCATCGGGCCGGGGTTGATGCCCTTGATGTAGAGCACGCCGATGACGATGGCGGTGATGGAGTCGCCGGGAATACCGAACACCAGTGCCGGGATCCACGCCCCGGACATGGCGCCGTTGTTGGCCGATCCGGCCTCTACCAGACCCTCCACGTGGCCCTTGCCGAACTTCTCGGGCGTCTTGGAGAACTTCTTGGACACCGCGTAGCTGATCCATGCGGCGATGTCGGCCCCTGCACCGGGCAATGCACCGATGGCGGTGCCAAGCGCACTGCCGCGCAGCGCCTGCACCGGGTACTTGCGCATGTTCTTGAATTGCTCGCGGAAGATCCCGCGGTTGCCGGTCGGGGGCGGCTTCTCGTCGCTGCCACGGTGGATGAAGGCGCGGATGACCTCCGATACGGCGAACAGGCCGATCATCGCGGGAATGAACTGCACGCCGCCCATCAGCTCGACGTTGCCGAAAGTGTAGCGCGGCTCGCCGGCCGGGTTCTCCAGCCCCACCGTGGCGGCGAAGAGCCCGATAAAGAGCGAGATCAGCCCGCGCGCCGGAGAGCCCGGCGAGATGAACACCGCGCAGGAGAGGCCCAGTACGACCAGCCAGAAGTACTCGAAGGACGAGAACTTCAGCGCCACCTCGGCCAGTACCGGCGAGGCGGTGATCAGCACCAGCGTCCCGAAGATGCCGCCCAGAGAGGAAAAGACCAGCGACGCACCGAGCGCCGCCTCGGGCCTGCCCTGCTTGGTCAGGGCGTAGGCGTCCTGCACGTAGGCGGCGCTGGCGGGTGTGCCGGGCATCCTGAGCAAGGTGCCCGGAATGTCGCCTGCAAAGATCGCCATGGCGGTGGCCGTGACAATGGCGGCGATGGCGGGCACCGGCTCCATGAAGAAGGTGACGGGCACAAGGAGCGCCGTGGCCATGGTGGCCGTGAGCCCCGGGATCGCGCCGACGAACATGCCGAAGGCGGCTGCGGCAAGGATGACCAGCAGGACGTATGGCTGAAAGACAAGACCGGCGGCTTCGGCGACTACGGACATGACGGCCTCACCAAAGGAACGGCAGGAAGGGGCTGCGCGGCAGCGGCACCAGCAGCAGCTTGCCGAAGCTCTGCTGGATCGCCAGCGCGGCGATCAGAGCGACCGGCACGGCGATCACAAGGCGCACGCCCAGAACGAGCATCGCCAGCACCATCACCGCAAGCGCCGTCGGCAGGAACCCCAGCACCGGCGACAGCAGGATGTAGGCGAGGATCAGCAGCAGGACGCAGGCCATGCGGATCAGCGAGGCGGTGTTGCCCGTCCATTCTGCCAGTTGCAGGCCCGGCAGCCGTTCGCCCGCCATGACCGCCTTGACGATCAGGAAGAGCCCGGTCAGCACCGTCACCAGCGCGATGGCGCGCGGCATGGTGCCTGCGCCGTAGGCCTGTCCGGGGATTGCCTTGAAGTTCCAGGCCGAGATGTAGATCGCGATGCCCCCCAGCAGGGTCAACAGCCCAAGGGTCAGATCGGTGACGCGCATTCTGCTGTCCTCGTTGATTGGTCCCGGAAGACGGGAAAAGGGCCGGAGGTGATGCCATCATCCCCCGGCCCCCGCTGTCGGTCGGACCTTACTCGGCCGCCAGACCGGCCTTCTTCATGACCTCGCCGAAGGCGGCATCGTCGTCCGCGACGATCTGCGTGGCCTCGTCGCCGCGCGCCCACCGCAGGCCGAAGCCCCGGTCCTTCATGAAGGTCTGGTACTCTTCCGAGTTGTAGGCGGTTTCGATGGCGTCCATCAGCTTGGTCTTCACGTCGTCGGGCAGACCGTCCGGCGCGGCAACGGAGCGCCACACGGCGACCGTCCAGTCAGACCCGGTGGATTCCGCCAGCGTCGGCACGTCGGGGAAGGCGTTCTGCCGTTCCGCCGACATGGTGGCCAGTGCCACGACCCGGTTCGCGTCGATCATCGAACGGCCCTCGGCCAGCGACGACGGCACGATGTCCACGCCGCCCGCGACCATGTCGGTCAGGCCGGGCGCGGCGCCCTGGCTGGGCACGAAGGTCACGTGGTCGGGCGCCAGCCCCTCGGACAGGAGCCACCCGGCGAGGCCTACGTGCCAGATGCCGCCCTGCCCGGTGCCGGACGCCTTGTAGGTGCCCGCAGGCTCGCTCTTTATGCTCTCCAGCAGCGCCTCGACGCTGTCGAAGCCCGAGTCGGCCGAAACCATGACGCCGCCCGGATCGGCGTTGACGATGGCGAGGATGTCGAAGTCCTCGTAGGTCAGCTCGGTCAGGCCCTGCCAGTGCATCATGTCGATCTCGATGGTCATGATGCCGATGGTGTAGCCGTCGGGCTCGGCGTTCGCGATGGCGCTGTGGCCCACCACGCCCGAGCCGCCGGTGCGGTTCACCACGTTGACCGGCACGCCCAGCTCCTTCTGGATCTCGGCGCCCAGCAGACGGCCGACGGCATCGGTGCCGCCGCCCGCGCCCCACGGCACGATCAGCTGGATCGGCCGCTCGGGGTACTCTGCCCAGGCGGCGCCGGTCACGGCGGCAAGTGTCACGGCCGCGGCGGCGGCGATTTTCATGAAGTTCATGGTAATCCTCCTCTTTTCCCTGTTTCCGGCTGCGGGGCAAACGTGCCCGCGCCGCGAATCTGCGAGGGGTCGGAAGTGGATCGGCACGCCCGCGCGGCACATGTCCGCATGGCGCCGATGCTGTCCGTGGTCCCCCCGTAGTCTCCTCCACCGTTGACGCTATCCAGCGCAGTGATAACGTTCCAATGAAACAATCCACTTCTGCGATCGCGAAAAGCGATTGCTTGTCCGGGGAGGCACAGGCTGGACAGGGACATCACCGCCAACCTCAAGGTGCGGCATCTTTCGCTGATCGTGGCGCTTGCCGATCACGGCACGACCCACAGCGCGGCGGACGCGCTCAACATGACGCAATCGACCGCGTCCAAGATGCTGCGGGACGTCGAGGAGATCTTTCAGGCCTCCCTGTTCGAGCGCAGCCCGCGCGGCATGGTCCTGACGCCGCTGGGCCAGTTCGCCGTGGACAACGCGCGGGCGCAACTTTCGCGGCTGCAACGGTTTTCCGAGGAATTCTCCGCGCGGCGCGCCGGCGGTTACGGGACGCTGGCCATCGGCGCCATCACCGGGGCGGCGCCCGATCTGGTGGCCCGCGCCGTGGCCGAGATCAAGGCCCGCCGCCCGCAGCTCTCCGTGGCTCTGCACGGAGAGACCAGCGACGGCATCCTGTCGGCACTGGAGGCCGGGCGGCTCGACTTGGCCGTCGGGCGGTTCAGCGCAGAACGGCACAGGACCGTGTTCTCCTTCGAACCGCTGGCGGAGGAACGGCTGGTCGTGGTGGCGCGCTCCGGTCACAGGCTGGCCAGCGGCGCGCGGCGGCTCGACGACCTCCAGGACTGCGCCTGGGCACTGCAGCCGGAAAGCAACCCCTCACGCCAGGTGCTCGACGCGGCCTTCGACCGGGCGGGCCTGCGGCGTCCGCGGGACACCATCGAATGCTCGTCGATCCTGCTGATCCTGAACCTCGTGCAGGAGTCCGAGGCCGTGGCCCTGCTGCCCGCGGCGGTGGTTCAGGCGCATGTGAAGGCAGGGTTGTTCACCGTTCTGGACATACGGCCGGAGATCCGGCTGTCGGGCTTCGGCCTCGTCACGCGCCGCAAGGAACCGCTGGAGCCCGTCGCGCTGGAGTTCTGCGACATCCTGCGCGCCCGCGCCCGCGGGGACAGCCAGCGCCGGACGACCGGGCGCGCCGGGTCTTCCAGAACCTAGATGGCAGCGCGGTCGGGCATGGCCCTGCCCCGACCCCGCTCTTGCACAGTCCTCGACCGGATCGGGCAGACCGGGCGCTCTCAGCGCGCCTGTTCCAGTTCGGACAGGGCGTCGCGCAGGGTCTCGACCTCGTTGAGGTGGTGCAGCGCGGCGTCGCCCAGGGCTTCGGCGGTATCGGCGGCCAGCAGGCGCAGAACCGTCATCACCCCCACGTAGCTGTCCAGCGGCAAGGCGGTCTCCACCGCGCAGGTCAGCGTCCACGTGGCAAAGGCGGGCGCTTCGCGAAGCCCCTTGTCCGCCACCAGGACAAGCCGCGCGCCGCGCCCGGCCAGCAGCCGCACGAGGTGCCCGAACCGCGCCGGGCGGCGGCGGAGGCCGATCACCACGACCACGTCGCCCGGGCCGACCCCGGCAATGCCCTCCGCCAGCGTCTGCCCTTCCAGCGCAAGGGGCGCGACATCGGCGCGCAACTGCGCAAGCTGGGCGGTCAGGTAATCGGCGAGGAAACGGCTGTTCCGGAACCCGATAAGGCGCACCTGACGCGCCTCCGCCAGCGCCCCGGCGATCTCGACCAACATGCGCGGGTCGATCTGGGCCAGCGTCGCCTCGATCACGCCTGCCTCCGCGCGCAGCAGGTCGGCGTGGCTCGACGCCATCTGCATGTCGCCCTTCATGAACAGCGGAGAGCCGGTCTCGCGCAGGGTGCGGGCGTCCTGGCGCGCGTCCTCGAAACTGCGATAGCCGAGCCGTTGCACGAAGCGGCTGACCGTCGCGTTGGACACCCCCGCCAGCCCGGCCAGTTCCGAGGCGGTCCAGACCGGCATCTCGGAGGGCGCATTCAGGATCGTGTCCGCCACGCGCGTCTCGCGGTCGGGCAGGCTGGCATAGGTCTCGTGGATTCGCCGCAGCAGGGAGCCACGCGCATCGGAAGGGGCGTCAGCGTTCATGTCCCATGACATTTACCCCTTTTCATCGACATGCAAACTCATTTTCACCGCCACCTGCCCCGTCATGCCGACCCCTCTCCCCATATCGAAAACGACCATTTCCCGGGCGCCGGCACGCCCGATCTGCCGCATTTCCGGGCAATCCGCGGCCGCAATTATCTTTTCACCATTTTAACTTATACGAAAATCAGTTTTCATGTCACCCTCGGCACATGGCCCTTCCCGGCAGGAACCGACCCGCCGGCACGGCCCTGCACAACAAGAATGACAAAGACCCGCCCGACAGATCCAACAGAGAGGAAGACCATGCACCGCCGAACCCTCCTTCAATCCGCACTGGCCGGCACCGCGCTTGGCGCCCTGGCCCCCGCCACGCGAGCCTTTGCCGCCACCGACATCCTCTGGATGACATGGGAGAACCTGGCCAAGGACGAGTACCTCGCGCCCTTCCTGTCCGCCCATGACGTGACGCTCACCAAGACCTTCATCGGCACCGACGACGAACAGTTCGCCAAACTGCGCGCCGGCGGCGCCTCGTCGGTCGACCTCATCACGCCCGGGCTCGACAAGGTGGAGTTCTACACCGCCTCCGACCTGCTCCAGCCGATCGACTTCGAGAAGGTGCCGAACGCAGCCCTGCTCTACGACACGTTCAAGCAGACCCCGCTGGGCAAGGTCGATGGCGAGACCTACGGCATCCCGTTCTACTGGGGCATCAACCCCATCGTCTACCGCGCCGACCTGATGGACGAGGAACCCGACTGGTCGGTGTTCTTCGAAGGCGACAAGTACGACGGCAAGCTCGCCATGCGGGACTATGCGCTCGAAGGCATCATGATCGCGGCCATGTACCTCGGCATCCCGGAGTCCGAGATGTTCGACATGGACGACACCCAACTGGCCGAGATCAAGCGCGTGCTGATGATCCAGAAGTCCAAGCTCCGGACCTACTGGAACTCCATTGGCGACCTGACCAACCTGTTTGCCACCGGCGAAGTGGTCTGCGCCTTCTCCTGGGTGCCGCCCTACTACGACCTGCGCGCGCAGGGCATCGACATGGGAATGGCAAAGCCCGAGGCCGGCGTGATCGGCTGGTGCGACACCATCGCCGTGCCGAAGGGCGTCGAGGGCGAGCGGCTGGACGCCACCTTCGCGCTGGTGAACTACCTGCTCGGACCCGAGTACGGCAAGATGCTGGCCACGGGCGGCCCCTATGCGCAATCGACCAGCGCCGCGCGCGACATGCTGAGCCCGGAAGAGCAGTCGAAGATCTTCGTCGACGACCTGTCGGTGATGGACAGCTTCGTCTGGAAGAAGAACCCGCCGCGCTACAACGAGTGGGTCGCGCTCTGGAACGAGGTCAAGGCAAGCTGATGCCGGCCCTCCTGGAAGCGTCCGCGCTGACAAAGACCTACGGTCGCGTGACGGCCGTGGCCGGGGTGGATTTCACCCTGGCCGAAAACAGCTACGTGACGCTTCTGGGACCCTCCGGCTGCGGCAAGACGTCGATCCTGCGGATGATCGGCGGGTTCGAGGACGTGAGCTCCGGCGCCCTGCGCCTTGACGGCAAGCGGCTGGACCAAGTGCCTGCCGCAAAGCGCCCGATCAACACCGTCTTCCAGAACTACGCGCTTTTCCCGCATCTCACGGTGCTGGAGAACGCGGGCTTCGGTCTGGCATACGCGGGCCTCTCGCGGGCCGAGATCGCCACCCGCGCCCATGACGTCCTGAAGACCGTGCAGATGGAAGGGTTTGCCGAGCGCCGCCCCTCGCAACTCTCCGGCGGGCAGCAGCAGCGCGTGGCGCTGGCCCGCGCCATCGTCAACCGGCCGCGCCTGCTGCTGCTGGACGAGCCGCTCTCCGCGCTCGACCGGCGCATGCGCAAGGACATGCAGATCGAGCTGAAGGATCTGCAAAGGCGGCTCGGAATGACCTTCCTGCATGTGACCCACGACCAGGAGGAGGCCTTCGCCCTCTCCGACAGCATCGTCGTCATGCGCGATGGCCGCATCGAGCAGCAGGGCCGCCCGCAGGACATCTATGCCCGACCGCGCACCGCCTGGGTCGCCGATTTCATCGGTGGCGCCACCTGCGTGCCCGGAGAGGTCCGCGCCCGGACCGGCGAGACTGCTACGCTGGACACCCCCCTTGGCACCTTCACCTGCCCGGCGGCGGCAGAGGCCAAGGGCGGCGCGGTGCTCTGCCTGCGCCCCGAGCAGGTGGGGCTGGCGGACGAGGGCATCCCCGCGACCGTCACCCACTGCGTCTTCCGCGGCGCGGACTGGCTGATCGAGTGTCGCGCGGGGAACCTGACCGTGCAGGCGACCCATGCGGGCACCCCTCCCGATCCCGGCGCGACCGTGGCGCTGGCCTTCGATCCGTCCCGCGCGTGGATCGCCGCATGACCCGGCTGGGCACCATATTGGCGAGCCCCGTGGTGGCGGCCCTTCTGGCGCTCTGCCTCGCGCCGCTGGCGATCCTTTTCGTCTACAGCTTCTACCAGGTGGATTTCGTCGCCATCTCGCGCGAACCGACCCTGGCCAACTACGCCAAGATCGCCGGGTCCGCGACCTATCGCAGCCTGATCGCCCGCGCCTTCGGCTCTGCCGCGCTTGTGGTCGTCATCACAGCCGTGATCGCCTACCCGGTGGCGTGGTTCCTGGCCAAGCGGGTGGGCGCGGCGAAGTCGACGCTGCTCACGCTCCTCCTTGTGCCGCTCTACTCCGGGGACCTTGTCCGCATCTTCGCATGGCGCGTTCTGCTCGGGGCCGAAGGCGTCATCAACCGCAGCCTGATGTGGCTCGGCATCATCGAGACACCGCTGCAGAGCCTGCTGTTCAGTCCCCTCGCCACCCATATCGCCCTCGTCTACAACTACCTGCCCTTCATGGTCATCGGGCTCTGGCTGGCGTTCGAGGCGCTGGACGACGCCTGGCTCGAAGCCGCCGCCGACCTTGGCGCCCCGGCCCGGGGCAGGTTCCGCCGCGTGGTGCTGCCGCTGACCCTGCCCGGACTGATCGCCGGCGGGCTGATGGTCTTCCTCATGGTGGCGGGCGACTACCTGACGCCGCAACTGCTGGGCGGCGCGTCGGGCATCACCATCATCTCGGCCATCAACGACCTCTTCGGAACGGCCTTCGACTGGCCGCTCGGGTCGGCCATCGCCTGGACCATGCTCGCGATCCTGATGATGGCCTTCGCCGCCGGGGCGCTTGCGATCCGCCGGTCGAGCCTCGTGGAGGGCCGCACATGACCCGAGCCGCCCAAAGCTGGACCCTGCTGGTCTTCGGCTTCATGTACCTGCCCATCGCGGTTATCCTGATGTTCTCGCTCAACGCGTCGGACATCATGGCCCTGCCGCTGCGCGGCTTCACGATGGAGTGGTACGACGCCATCCTGCACGACGGGCGCCTGGGTCAAGGCTTCCTGACGACGCTGAAGACCGCCTTCCCCGTCGCCATCCTCGCCACCCTCTTCGGGGCGCTCGCGGCACTGGCGCTGACGGTCTACCCGATGCGGTTCCGCGGTCTGATGTTGGTCATCCTCCTCCTGCCGTTCCTCGTGCCCAAGCTGATCCTCGCGGTCAGCCAGTTGATCCTGCTGAAGGAACTCGGGCTCAAACGCGGCCTCTGGACGGTGATCGCCGGACAATCGGTCATCGTGCTGCCGTTCTGCACGATCATCATCGCCTCCGTCCTGATCCGCATCGACCTGCGCCTCGTCGAGGCAGCCGAGGACCTCGGCGCCTCCCGTTTCGAAAGCTTTCGCCGCGTGATCCTGCCGTTGATGCGCAACGGGCTGATGGCTTCCTGGGTGATCGCCTTCGTGCTGTCCTCGGCGGAATACGTGCTCACCGCCTTCCTGGGCGGCCGGGAACAACCGCTGTCGGTGCTGGTGGCCTCCGACTTCCGCTTCAACCTTTCCCCCAGTCTCAACGCCCTCGCCGTGCTGATCGTGCTGGGCAACATCGCGCTCGTGGTGCTGGCAGAGTCGATCCGCCGCCGCTCCGGGCGCGCGAACCGAGGACTTTCATGAAATACGACACGCCTTTCGGGACCTCTGCCGAACTGATCCTGAACCCGCATTTCGACGCAGCGGCAGACTATGGCGCCACGCAGCAGGCGGTGCTGAACGACGCGGCCTTCGACACGGCGCGGGCCACGATTTCCGCCTGGCCCGGTTATGCGCCGACGCCGCTCCACGCATTGCCGGGTCTGGCGGCCGAGGCCGGTGTCGCCGCGATCCACTACAAGGACGAAAGCGCGCGCTTCGGCCTCGGCAGTTTCAAGGCGCTCGGCGGGGCCTATGCCGTACTGCGCCTGCTGGTGCGGACCATCGCCGAGGAAAAGGGGGTGGAAGCCACGGTGGCCGAGATCCTCGCCGGCACGCACGACGACGTGGTGAACGGCATCACCGTCTGCTGCGCGACCGACGGCAACCATGGCCGGTCCGTCGCGTGGGGGGCGCAGACCTTCGGCTGTCACTGCGTGATCTTCATCCACGCCACCGTCTCGGACGGGCGCAAGCAGGCCATCGAGGGCTACGGGGCAGAGGTCCGGCGCTGCGCCGGCAACTACGACGACAGCGTGCGCGAAGCCGACCGCACCGCCCGCGAAGAGGGTTGGACGGTTGTCTCCGACACCTCCTACCCCGGTTATACCGAGATCCCCAAGGACGTGATGCAGGGCTACGAACTCATGGCTGCCGAGGCCGCCCAGGCGCTGCCCCGGCCGCCCACACACGTCTTCATCCAGACCGGCGTCGGCGGCGTGGCGGCGGCGGTCGCAGCGCAGTTCCGGCGGCGGTACGGGACGCAGGCGCCCAAGGTGATCCTCGCCGATCCGGAAAAGTCCGCCTGCTGGCTGGAAACGCTGCGCCACGGCGAACCGACCCCGGTGCACGGCGACCTCGACACCCTCATGGCCGGGCTGGCCTGCGGCGAGATCTCCCTTCTGGCGTGGGACGTGCTGAAGCCGCTGGCCTTCGCCGCCGTGTCCGTCGCCGACGACGATGCCGTGGCCCTGATGCGCCGCCTCGCCGATCCGCACCCGGGCGATCCGGCCATCGTCGCCGGGGAAAGCGCGGTTGCCGGGCTGTCCGCGCTCATGGCCGCCGCCGCCCATGCCCCGGCCCGAACGGCGTTGGGGCTGGACGAAACCGCGCGCGTGCTGGTCTTCGGCACGGAGGGCGACACCGACCCGGCGCTATACACCGAACTGGTGGGCCGCCCCGCCGATGCCGTCCGGGGCGCCGCATGATCGACCTCGACCGGCTCCTCGCGCGCATCGAACACCTCGGACAGGTCGGCGCCCTCCCCGGCGGAGGGTGCAAGCGGCTCGCGCTCTCGCCCGAGGACGCCGCCGGTCGCGCATTGGTCACCGCATGGTTCCGCGACCTGGGGCTCGAGGTGACGACCGACGTGATCGGCAACACCTGGGCCATCCGTCCCGGCCTGCGCGACCTGCCGCCCGTGGTCATGGGATCGCACATCGACACCGTCGCCACCGGCGGGCTGTATGACGGCACGCTCGGCGTGCTGGCGGGGCTCGAAGTGATCCAAAGCGCCATCGAGGCGGGCATCGAGACCGATCACCCGCTGGCCGTCGCCTTCTTCACCAACGAGGAAGGCGCCCGCTTTGCCCCCGACATGATGGGCTCAGGCGTGGCGACGGGGGCGTTGCCGCTCGACGCGATGCTGGCCAGCCGTGGCATCGACGGTGTGACCGTCGGCGACGCACTGACCGCCATCGGTGCCCGCGGCGACGCCCCGGTCGGCGCGCTGTCCCCGGCGGCCTACCTCGAACTGCACATCGAACAAGGCCCGGTGCTGGAAGCCGAAGGGCTGCAGATCGGTGTAGTGACCGGCGTGCAGGGCATCTCGTGGACCGAATTCACCGTAAAGGGCCGCTCGGCGCACGCGGGCACGACCCCGATGCCCATGCGCCGGGATGCGGGCCACGTGGCCGCCGCCATCGCCATGGAGGCGCGCGCCATCGCGACCGACTTCGGCCCGCCGCAGGTGGCCACCGTGGGCCGTCTGTCGTTCTCCCCGGACCTCGTCAACGTGGTGCCCGAACGCGCCACGCTGAACGTCGACATGCGCAACACCGACGAGGACCGCCTGGCCGAGGCCGAGGCGCGGCTCTTCGCCTTCGCCGAGGCCGCGGCGCAGAACGAGGGCTGCACCCTGACCCGCCGCGCGCTGGCCCGCTTCGAACCCGTCGCCTTCGACCCGGCGCTGGTGGACGAGATCGCCACCGAAGCCGGCAGGCTGGGCTACAGCCACCGCCGGATGCCCTCCGGCGCGGGACATGACGCGCAGATGTTTGCGCCGGTCTGCCCTTCTGCCATGATCTTCGTCCCGTCCCGCGACGGCATCAGCCACAACATCGAGGAATACACCGCGCCCGAGGACCTGGCACGCGGCGCACGGCTTCTGGCCCACGTCGCCCTCGCCCGGGCGGGTCAAACGAAAGGACCCCGCGCATGAGCCGCAAGATCGTCGCCGCCACCGCCCAGCTTGGCCCCATCGCCCGGGACGAACCGCGCGCCTCTGCCGTCGCCCGCATGATCGCCCTGATGCGGGAAGCGCATGCCCGCGGCGCGCGTCTGGTGGTGTTCCCGGAACTGGCGCTGACCACCTTCTTCCCGCGCTGGCTGCTGGAAGAGCCGGAGCTCGACAGGTTCTACGAGACGGAGATGCCCAGCCCCGAAACCATGCCGCTGTTCGAGGCCGCGATGGAGATGGGCATCGGATTCTACCTGGGCTTTGCCGAACTGCTGTTCGACGGCGAAAGGGAACGCCGCTTCAACACCTCGATCTTCGTGACGCCCGATGGACAGATCGCGGGCAAGTACCGCAAGGTTCACCTGCCCGGCCACTACAACTACGAGGACTGGCGCGCCTTCCAGCACCTCGAAAAGCGGTACTTCGAACACGGCGATCTCGGGTTTCCGGTGTTCGAGGCGATGGGCGGCACCATGGGCATGTGCCTGTGCAACGACCGCCGCTGGCCCGAGACATTCCGCGTGCTCGGCCTGCGTGGCGCGGAACTCATCATGCTGGGCTACAACACGCCGCAGCACTATCCGCAGGCACCCGAACACGATCATCTGCAGGACTTCCACAACCACCTGTCGATGCAGCACGGCGCCTATGCCAACGGCGCGTGGGTGATCGGCACCGCCAAGGCCGGGCTGGAGGAAGGCTGCGAGCTGATCGGCGGCTCCTGCATCATCGCGCCGACCGGAGAGATCATCGCCCGCACGCAAGGCCGGGGCGACGAGGTGGCGGTGGCGGAGATCGACCTCGACCGCTGTCGCGAGCTGCGGGAAAACGTGTTCAACTTCACCCTGCACCGCGAACCGGGCGACTACGGACCGATCTGCGAAGGCGCGGCCGACCGTGACCGGACGCGGGCCGAGACCACCCGCAACAGCCACTTCACCGGCACGGGACCCGCGACCTCGGAGTGACCATTCCGGGCGGCTCTGCCGGGGTGCGGCGGGACGCCAGACCCGCCCCGCCCGTCCATTTTGCCACCGTTCGATGTACCGGAGACAGCGAAAGGCGCCTTGTCCGGGCCGGGCCGCGCGCCCCTGTCGAGATTGACAATTCTCCGGTTTGAGCCACCTGTTGTGCACGTCGAGCCAGAAGCAGAGCCGGTCAGGCCCCGGGAGACGCCCCATACGACGGTCATGTCCGCCTGCTCCGAACAGACCGAAAAGGAGCGCGCCATCGAAGCTCAAGTGATCGCTATAATCATCGTGTTGCCGTTCGCCCTCGCCTTCATCTACGCGGGGGTTCACGAATACATGCGCTTCAAGTCCGATGGCCGGGCCAACTACGGGCTTGTCTACAACGAAGAGACAGGCACCACCCACATCACCGGCATACCCGAGGACGAAGAAGCCTTCGACCCCGACGAATTCGACCCCAACAACTACAGGGATCTGGAACTCCGGCGCGGGCCCGACGAAGAGAAGTCGTGACCCTGTTCCGCCCGGTCGCCTGACCGGGACCCCGGCAGGTCGCAGATGCGCCCCGGTCCCGCGGATCGCCGCCATCTCGGACCGCCGACACAGCCAGCCAGGCGTGATAGACTGTCGTTGCACGTGGGGCCGGAAGCTCATGGACCTGACACAGATATTGCTTGTCGCAGCAGCGGGGATGATCCGTTCCGGACGGATGTCCTGCCGTGAGTATGTCGAGACGCTGATCCTGCACGCCGAGGAACACGCCGGCCTCAATGCCTTCACCCTGTTCGACGCGGAGGAGGTTCGCCGCGCCGCGCGTGAAGCGGACAGGCTTCAACGGGCCGGTGGTGACTTGGGCGCCTTGCATGGCATACCCGTGGCCATAAAGGACTGCATCGACATCGCAGGCATGGCCACGACCGCGGCGACACCGGCCCTGAAGGACCATGTCGTCGGCCGCACCGCATCCGTCGTACGATCCCTGCAGTCGGCCGGCGCCATCGTCTTCGGCAAGACCAACATGTACGAACTGGCGTTCGGCATCACGGGCAACAACGACCACACCGGCCCGGCGCTGAACCCGCACGACCGGTCCCGCTCTGCCGGGGGCAGCAGCAGCGGATCGGCTGTGGCCGTGGCGGCAGGAATCGTCCCGGCCTCCGTCGGTACGGACACGGCAGGTTCGGTCCGCATTCCGGCGTCGTGCTGCGGCGTGTTCGGCTTTCGCCCCTCAACCGGCCGTTACGGCAGCGACGGGGTCATGCCGGTGTTTCCGACGCGCGACGTTCCCGGCCTGTTTGCCCGCTCGGCCGAAGATCTTTTGCTGCTGGATGCCGTCCTGGCCGATGAAGAGGAGGTTCCCGACATCCCGCTTGAGGACGTCAGGCTCGGCCTGCCCGGTGGCTATTTCCTGTCCGATCTGGAAAGCGGTGTCGCGGCAGCATTCGAAGAAACCCTTGCACAGCTGGTTTCCGGCGGTGTCGAGATCGTCGATGCGGCGATGCCCTACGTCCCGCATTGGCTGAAGGAAATGGCCGGTCCGATCCGCGCGTGGGAGCTGCCGAGATCGCTGGAGGACTACCTGAAGGCGTCGGGCGCGCCTGTCGACTTCCGTTCATTGATCTCCGGCGTTGCAGGCTCATACGTGCGGGAGGAGTTCGAAGAGGCGATGCTAGGCGCCGATGACGCCGACCTGGGCGAAAGATACAGGCACGTGATCTCCGCCGCCCTCCCCGAATACCGGAAAAGGTACGTCGAACACCTCAGGCACAACGGACTGGACGCCATCGTCTTTCCCACGACACCGATTGCAGCGACGCCCTTGGGTCAGGAAAAGGACGTCATCATCGATGGTCAGCAGGTCTCCGTCTGGAAGACCTTGCGGAACACCGAACCGGCGACATTCTTCGGCGCACCCGGGGTGACGATGCCGATGTCACGCAAGGTTCACGGCGTTCCGGTGGCATTCGAACTCGACGGGCTGCCGGGAGAGGACCGAAGACTGCTGGCTGTTGCGGCAAGGATTTCAGAGGGGCTTCGAGGGCTCGACACCGGCTGAAGACCACGCAGGGTCATTGATTGGCCTTGGCAGAACCGGCTTTGTCTCGCGGCACGATGCGAAGCAGACAGGCGCCCGGTCACGTCCTCGCCCGGCCAGCGGCCAGTTCGGCGATCTCCTCCGTGATCTCGTCCTGCCGCAGCCGCCGTGACGTGGCGACCAGGCTGTCCAGCTTGTCGGCCACGTTCTCGTGTGCGGCCACCATCGCACGCATCCGGGCGATGTTCTCGGCGGCAAAGGCAAGCACGACCGACTCGATGAGTTCGGCGACGATGTATTCCTCGGTCAGGGACGCCAGCAGCCTGTCCGGCGGGAGCGTGATCCGCGGCTCACCGGACCGGGCCCCATGGGCAAAGCGCGCATAGTCGAAGGGCACCAGCCGCTTCGTCACGACTTCGAGACCGCCGGCGCTGACCGGGGCGGCGTGGACCACCCGGACCTGTGCCACGGACGCCTCCGCCAGCATGGCAAAGAGCGCGTCGGTCATCCGCGTGACCAGCGCCACCGCCTGCGCCGGATGCACGATCATCTCGCCGCTCCAGCGCACGTGCCGGTGCGCCTCCGCCGCGAGGATCGCGCCCCTGTGACCCACGAGAAGCAGATCGTTGGCGCCTGTCAGCAGCGGGTCCGCCGCTGCGAAGACCTGTTCGTTGTAGGTCCCGACAAAGCCCTGCTCTGCCGCGATGAGGATGACGGCGCCGCGCTTGTCCTGCCCAGGGGCCGTGTCGGCCTCCGGCACCGGAAACATCGCCAGCGCCTCGGCAATCGCCTCGCCGATGGTCCCGGCATAGGCGCGGATGGCGGCGGCATGGTCCCGCGCCTCCTGCACCCGGGCGGTGGCAATCCCGCGCATCGCACCGACGACGGCCCCCAGCTTCTCGACCGAACCGATGCGGCCCTCCAGTTCGGCGAGGCGCCCGGTCATGACGCGCCCACCTTCCCGTCCATGTCGCGGACCAATGCAACCACAGCCTCAGACAGGGCCGCGCGTGTCTGCGCGTCCAGCTGCCGGGTGTCGCGCAGGCTGTCCATCGCGCTCGCCGCATGGCTGCGCAACCACCCCGGCAGACGCGCCCGCAGCGTGACCATGCGCTCAGGCGGCATCCCGTCCAGCGCGCCATCGGCGTGGGCCGCAAGAAGCGCCACCTGCACCGCCATCCCGAGACCCCCGAACTTCGGCTGGGTCAGCAGCGACCGGATGCGCCGCCCGCGATCCAGTTGCTGCCGCACCCGGTCGTTGGTTACACCGCCGAAACGGCTGAACATCTCCAGCTCCTGGAACTGCGCGTAGTCCAGCCGCACCCGGCCCGAAACCTGCCGAAGGGCGGGCCATTGCGCCTTGCCGCCGACCCGGCTCACCGACAGCCCCACGTCCACCGCGGGCCGGTGGTTCGCCGCGAACAGCGCGGTGTCGAGCACGATCTGCCCGTCGGTGATCGAGATCAGGTTGGTCGGGATATAGGCCGACAGGCTGCCCGCGTCGGTCTCGGCAATCGGCAGCGCGGTGAGGGACCCGCCCCCCCGTTCCGGCGCCAGCTTCGCCGCCCGCTCAAGGAGCCGCGCGTGCAGGTAGAAGATGTCGCCCGGATAGGCCTCCCGCCCCGGCGGCTCATGGGTGAGGAGCGCAAGTTCGCGGTGGGTCGCCGCATGGCGCGTCAGGTCGTCGATCACGATCAGCGCATGCCGGCCCGCGTCGCGGAAATGCTCGGCCATGGTCATGCCCGCGAAGGGCGCGATCCACTGCAGGCCCGGGCTGGCAGAGGCTCCGCCGACGACGAAAATGCAGCGCTCCGGCGCGCCATGGCTGCGCACCGCCTCGATCACCCGCTGGACCGCGGCGGCCGGCTGGCCCACGGCGACATAGACGCAGATCACGTCGCTGTCCTTCTGGTTGACGATCGCATCCACGGCGAGGGACGTCTTGCCGGTGGCGCGGTCGCCGACGATCAGCTCCCGCTGCCCCCGCCCCAGAGAGAAGAGGCTGTCCACCACCAGGACGCCCGTCTCCAGCGGTTCCGTCACCTCCGCGCGGTCGATGATGGCGGGGGCCGGCCGTTCTACCGGGAGCCGCATCTCCGCCTCCGGATCGTCGCCACCGTCGAGCGGCCGGCCCAGCGGATCGACAACCCGCCCCAGAAGCGCATCGCCCACCGGCACCTCGAGCACGCCGCCGGTGTCCGTCACCCGCTGCCCTGCCCCTATGCGACTGCCGTCGTCGCAGATCACCACGTCGATCTCCTCCGGCCCGAGGCTGTGGGCAAAGCCCAGCTCGCCGCCCTCGAACTGCAGGAGCGCCCCTATCGCCGCGTCCGGCAGGCCCGACACCTGCGCGATGCCGTCGGCGATGCGCTCGACCCGCCCGACCGCCAGCGCCTCCGGCGCTAGGCGCGCGCGATCCAAGGCGGCACGGCTGCGGGCCAGCCAGTAGGACGGTGCGTCAGGCGTGGTCATCGGCTGCGATCCTCTCCGCCATCCCGTCCAGATCGGCGCGGAGCGTATTGCGGACAACGGCGTGCGGCGTGTGCAACTCCAGCCCGGCGATCAGGCTCTCGTCCGTCTCCACCCGCACGTTCACAGGGTGGCCCAGCACTGCTGCCAGACGCTCCGCCACCTCTGCCTGCTCCCCCGTCGCAAGGTCGCGCGCCGCGCGCAGCACCACCGGACCGTCCGTCCCGATCCGCGCCTGCGCCGCATCTGGCAGCGTCCTCACCGCCTCGGCCAGACCGTCGGCGAAGGCCGCCGCCCGCGCGCCATCGGGCAGGCGATCAAGCAGCCGTTCGGTCATGTCCACCGCCAATGCCGCCGCCTCCGCCCGCCAGCGGTGCGCCTCCGCCTTGTGCAGCCGGGCGAGGTCGGCGCGGGCTTCGGCCTGCGTCCTCTCGGCCTCGGCCCGGGCATCGTCCAGCATCTGCCGCTTGCGGGTCGCGGCCTCCGCCTCCGCTGCAGCGATCAGGTCCGCGCGATCCCGTGCCACCGCGTCCTTCCGGGCCTCAGCCTCCGCCAGCGCCGCCTCTGCCGCCGCGCGCGTCGCCTCGGCCTCGTCCAGCACGGCATGCGCCGCCGCCTGCCGCTCGGCGATGATCCGGCTGACCGGGCGGAACAGGAAGCGCGCCAGAAGCCAGACCAGGACGAGCGCGTTCACCGTCTGCAGGCCGAAGGTCCACCAGTCGAAATCCAAGGTGCTGTCCGATCAGACGAAGGGGTTGGCAAAGAGCAGAAGCAGCGCGACGACCAGCGTGTAGATCGCCATCGTCTCGATCATCGCCAGCCCGACAAAGAGCGTCCGGCTGAGCGTGCCTGCCGCTTCGGGCTGGCGGGCGATGGCGTCCATGGCGGCGGCGACGGCGCGCCCCTCGGCCAGCGCCGGACCGATGGCGCCGAAACTCACGGCGAGCGCCGCCGCGAGGATCGAGACGATTTCGACGAGATTGCCTGTCATTGCGGAATGTCCTTCGGGTTGAGGCGGGGTTCGGGGCGGTCCTCACCGACCGCGGCCCCGATGAAGACGGTTGCGAGAACCGCGAAGATGTAGGCCTGCACGGCCCCGGTCAGCAGGTCGAGCGCCATGAGCGGGATCGGCACGATCAGCCCGGCTAGCGACAGCACGATGCCGACCACGAAGACGCCGCTCATCACGTTGCCGAACAGTCGGACGACAAGCGAGAAGGTGCGCGTGATCTGCTCGACGATGTTCAGCGGGATCATCACCCACGAGGGTTCGGCGAAGGTGGCGAGATAGCCCTTCACGCCGCGCCCGCGGATGCCGAACACGACCGTCGCGACCAGCACCACGACCGCCAGCGCCGCGTCCGTTTCGAGATGTGCGGTCGGCGGCTCCACCTCCGGGATCAGCGCGGACCAGTTGGCGGTCAGCACGAACAGGAAGAGCGTCCCGATCAGCGCGCGGAACGGCGCCGGGTCGCGGCGCATCGTGTCGCCGACCTGATCGTCCACGACGCCCACGAAAAGCTCCAGCACGGTCTGTGTCCGGCCGGGCCGCAAACGGAGATTGCGGGTGGCGAGGAAGGCAAAGAGGCCAAGCGCCGCCATGATCCCCCATGTCACCACCACCGGGGCGCTGATGCCCACGGGTCCCAGGTGGAACAGGATGTCGAGGTCGAGCGGGTTCTCCATCACGGCGCCCCCCTTGTGCGGCGCAGGACGATGGTGCGCCCCGCAAAAAGCCCGAGACTGCCCGCCAGAAGCGGCAGCGCCCCCGCCAGCGCAAGCGCCACGAGCCCGCCCGCCAGCACCGCGAGCCTCACGAGTTGCAGCGTCAGCGCCCGCAGCGCGTTGTCCGCCGAGAGGTACAACGCCGTGACCCTTCGCAGCGTCGCGAAATGGATCAGGCCAAGCACCAGCCCGGCCAGGAAGGCCGTGATGGCGACCGGCACGGGGTTGGCGGCGATCAGGTCGGTCATTGGCGATGCATCCATGTCCAGGCGGAATAGAACCCTATCGCGGCACCGATCAGGATCGCGGGGGCGGTGAAGAAGATGCCGGTCTCGAAATGCCGGTCCGCCGCCCGGCCCAGCAGGATGCCCAGCAGGATCGGCATGAGAATGGCCCATCCGAGGATGCCGATCTGGCCCATGCGCCTGCCGAAGGACGGTTCCGGCACGTCCCGGGCCAGCTTCTCGCGGTCCGCGGAGCGGCGGGCGGCCTCTGCCGTGCGGTCGGGGATGGAGGGGTCAGGCGCCATCGGCACGCCCTCCGTCATCGGGGCCCACCTGGGGCGGATGGTCGAAGGCGCCGGGCCGGTCGGGCCGCAGGTAGCGCATGATCTGCCGCACGGCGCGCGAATGCAGCCGGGTCTGTTCGACGCGCGCGCCGCGCCCTGCGTCCTCCTCCTCGCGGCGCAGCCGCGCCACCCGGGCAATCAGATCGTCGAGGTCGTCGCCCAGAACCCCCTCGCGGCAGGCAATCGCCACGTCCGCACCGCCGGTCACCGTCAACACCCCGGCCCGCAGCGCGCAGTAGCCCTTCCGCCCCGCCCCGTCGCGCCAGCGCACGACGGAGGCCGGCAAGGCCGTCAGGTAGTCCGAATGCCCGGGCAGGATGCCGAAATGGCCGCTCTCGTCCTCCGCCCGGACGGACCGCACGTCCGCCGCATCGACCAGCACCGCCATCGGCGTGGTGATCGTCAGGTGCAGCGCCCCCCTCATGCGACCGCCCGGGCCCCGCGCCCGGCCTCCTCCTTGGCGCGGGCCTCCTCGAAGGTGCCCACCATGTAGAGCGACCCTTCGTCCCAGTCGTCCGCCTCACCGGCGAGGATCGCCTTGCACCCGGCGATTGTGTCGCCGATGTCGACCGACCGCCCCTCGATGCCGGTGAAGGCCTCCGTCACCGTGAAGGGCTGCGTCAGGAACCGTTGCAGGCGCCGCGCCCTGGCCACCGCATCGCGGTCCTCCCGCCCCAGTTCCTCCACCCCCAGCAGCGAGATCACGTCCTGCAGTTCCCGGTAATGCTCGATGGTGCGGCGGACCCGGTTGGCCGTGGCGACATGGTCTTCGCCCAGCACCAGCGGGTCGAGCAGGACAGAGGTCGACGCGATGGGATCAACCGCCGGGTACATGCCCTCCGCCGCCATCGCCCGGCTCAGCACCACCGTGCTGTCCACATGCGACGCGATGGTGGTGACGGCAGGATCGGTGAAGTCGTCCGCCGGCACGTAGACCGCCTGGATGGCCGTGACCGACGCCGACCCGCGTGCCGCGATCCGCTCCTGCAACTCGGCCACCTCGGTCGCCAATGTGGGCTGGTAGCCGACGCGGCTGGACATGCGGCCCAGCACGCCCGACACCTCCGCCCCCGCCTGGACGAAACGGAACACGTTGTCCATCAGCAGAAGCACGTTGCGGTGCCGATCGTCCCGGAAGTGCTCGGCAATGGCCATGGCGGCCAGCGGCACCCGCCAGCGCGCGCCCGGCGGTTCGTTCATCTGGCCATAGACCAGCACCGTCCGGCCAAGCACGCCCGCGCGGGTCATGTCCGACAGCATCTCGTGGCCCTCGCGCGACCGCTCCCCCACGCCGCAGAAGACCGAGATCCCCTCGTAATGCGCGACCATGGCCTGGATCAGCTCCATGACGAGGACCGTCTTGCCGACACCGGCACCGCCGAACATCGCCGCCTTGCCGCCGCGCGACAGCGGGGCCAGCAGGTCCACAACCTTGATCCCGGTACGGAACACGTCGTGACGGCCCGCCTGCTCCGACAGCGGCGGCGGCGCGTTGTGGATCGGCCGACGGGGCATGTCTTCGGGCAACGGCGCGCCCCGGTCCCGCGCCACCCCGGTGACATCCAGAAGCCGACCGAGCACGGCCTCCCCCACCGGCACCCGGACCGGGCCGCCGGTGCGCCGCACGGCCATGCCGCGCCGCAACCCGTTGGTGGGCTTCAGCGCGATGGCGCGCACGGTCGTGGCATCCAGATGCGACTGGACCTCGGCGACAAAGGCCTCGCCCTCCGTGCCGTCTACCTCGACCGCGTCATGGATCGCCGGCAGGTCCTCCGCCCGGAAGACGATGTCCAGAAGCGCCCCGCGGATGGCGAGGATGCGACCGTGATCCGGATGTACCGCCATGCGAAGAAGGGCCCCCTGAACCGATGTGCAACTGCAGCAATCATAGCGGGCCGGTCGAACCGTCACACGATCCAGATCAAATGGCGCCGCATTTCCGGCATCGCTGCCCGCAACTCCGGCTTTCGGGGCCAGCGGGTGACAAGCGGTCCTCTGTCCCCCCGGGGCCATTCGGCCCCGATCCGCAGACACCCGATGACGCAGATCATACCTCTCCGATACTTTTTCATTATGGACGGTCGCGGGCCTCCTTCTCTATCCTGTCGGACACCGATGAAAGGAGAGCACGATGTGCCAAGTTTTTGCCGGCCAGGATCCTGCGCGATACACCTCGACGACGCGGCGTTTGCGGCTGAACGGGCAAAGCACCAGCATCCGGCTTGAAAATGCCTTCTGGGACATTCTCGACCAGATCGCCGAGGCCGACGACATGTCGACACCGGCCTTCGTCTCGCGTCTGCACTCGGAAGTGCTTGAAACCCGGGGCGAACCCGTCAATTTCACGTCGCTTCTGCGCACTGCATGCCTCGTCTTCGTGGGCCAGTCGGGCAAGACCGCCCACCACGACAGAACCACACCGATGGCGGCCGAATAGGCGGTCAGATCACAAAACGTGCATGTAGTACGTCCCTACTACCCGCACGCGCCGAATATCCTTCATCCTGAATTGGTCAATAATTCGAACCGATTCAGGAGGCCCCGTTGGCCAAAGCCATCCACAGCATGATCCGCGTCCTCGACGAGGACCGCTCCGTCACGTTCTACCGCAAGGCCTTCGGGCTGGAAATCGCCGACCGGCTGGATTTCCCGGAGTTCACGCTCGTCTACCTGAGCAACGACGAAACCGGCTTCGAGGTCGAACTCACCGTCAACAAGGGCCGGACAGAGCCCTACGACCTCGGCGACGGCTACGGCCACCTCGCCGTGTCGGTCGACGATCTCGATGCCGAACATGCCCGTTTCGAGGCCGAGGGCCTCGCCCCCCGCAAGCTTGTCGAATTCGCGCCCGCCGGTGAACTGGTCGGCCGCTTCTTCTTTGTCGCCGATCCCGACGGCTACCAGATCGAAGTGCTCGAACGCTCGGGGCGCTTCAAGTGACGCACTGACCCAGATTTTTTCAAGGGAGGAGACCACATGAACACCAACAGCAGCCCCAGGGGGCTCACACGCCGGCAGTTGCTGTCCCGCGCCAGCGCCGCCGGTGCCGCCTTTGTCGCGGGGGCGGGCTTCATCGCCGCGCCGGACGCGGCCTGGGCCTACGAGACCACGCATCTCGACTCCCAGGTCTTCGCGACGCTGGTGCAGATGGCGCGCGACATCTACCCGCACGACCGCATCCCCGACGCCAACTACGTCGAGGCGGTGAAGGGCTATGACACGCCGGAAACCGCGGTGGCGATCACGGCGGGCATCGCGGCGCTGGATGCGGCCGCCCGGGGCAAGGGCTTTGCGTCCTACATCGACACCGGCTGGGAACGCGACCGCGTGGATATCCTGCGCGGCATGGAGGAGAGCGCGTTCTTCCAGCAGGTCCGGGGTGGGCTCGTGACCGGGCTCTACAACCAGAAATCGGTCTGGCCGATCTTTGGCTACGAGGGGGAGAGCTACTCGCAGGGTGGCTACATCGACCGCGGCTTCGACGACATCAACTGGTTGTAATCGGCGGCCATCCTCCCGCCCCGCCTCTCCCGCCGAACGCCGTGCCAGATGCGCAGGGCCCCTTCGACGGATGCAGAAGCGAGACGAGAGGCCGGCTCCGGGAGGAGAATGAACATGACTGCACCCTTTGATCTCAACGACGATAGCGTTGTCGTCATCATCGGCACGGGGGCCGGTGGCGGCACGCTGGCCAACGAACTGGCCCAGAAGGGCATCAGCGTCGTCGCGCTGGAAGCGGGCGGCCGCTACCTGCCCGAGGACTATGTCAACGACGAGTGGGAAAGCTTCGGCCAACTCGCCTGGACCGATCCGCGCACCACGTCCGGCGACTGGCGCGTGGCGAAGGACTTCAGCGGCCTGCCCGCGTGGATCGTCAAGGCCGTGGGCGGCACGACGACCCACTGGGCCGGCGCCTCGCTGCGGTTCCAGGATCACGAGTGGAAGGCCAGGACCACCTACGGCGACGTGACCGGCGCCAACCTGCTCGACTGGCCGATCGACGCCGCCGAAATGGCGCCGTGGTACGACAAGGCCGAGGAGAAGATGGGCGTGACCCGCACGGGCAACCGCCCCGGCCTACCCGGCAACAACAACTACAAGGTGTTCGAGGCGGGCGCCAGGGCGCTTGGCTACACCGAGGTCCACACCGGCCGCATGGCGATCCAGACCCGTGACGACGGCGACCGCATCCCCTGCCAGCAGACCGGCTTCTGCTTTCAGGGCTGCAAGTGGGGCGCCAAGTGGTCGACGGCCTACACCGAGGTCCCGGCAGGCGAGGACACCGGCAACCTCGAAGTGCGCGAGCGCGCCCATGTGGCCCGCATTCTGCACGACGACAGCGGCAAGGTGACGGGCGTCGAGTACTTCGACGCGGACGGCAACCTGCAGATGCAGAAGGCACGGATCGTCTGCGTCGCGGGCAACTCCTTCGAAAGCCCGCGCCTGCTGCTGAACTCCGCCTCGTCGATGTTCCCGGACGGCCTCGCCAACAGCTCTGGCCAGGTGGGGCGCAACTACATGCGGCACATGACCGGATCGGTCTATGCGACCTTCGACAAGCCGGTGCGCATGTGGCGCGGCACCACCATGGCGGGCATCGTGCAGGACGAGGCGCGGCACGATCCGTCGCGCGGCTTCGTCGGCGGCTACGAGCTGGAAACCCTGTCGCTCGGCATTCCGTTCATGGCCGCCTTCCTCGACCCCGGCGCCTGGGGGCGGGAGTTCACCTCGGCCCTCGACAGCTACGAGAACATGGCCGGGATGTGGATCGTCGGCGAGGACATGCCGCAGGAGACCAACCGCGTCACCCTGAACCACGATGTCACCGACCAGCACGGTCTGCCGGTGGCCAACGTCCACTTCAGCGACCACGCCAACGACAAGGCGATGCGCGCCCATGCTTACAAGCAGGGCATCGCCATGTACGAGGCCGTGGGCGCGACCCGCGTGTTCCCGACGCCGCCCTACCCGTCCACGCACAACCTCGGCACCAACCGGATGTCCGAGAACCCGCGTGACGGCGTGGTGAACAAGCACGGTCAGACCCACGACATCGCGAACCTGTTCATCTCGGACGGCTCGCAGTTCACCACCGGCGCGGCAGAAAACCCGACGCTGACGATCGTGGCGCTGGCGATCCGGCAGGCGGATCACATCGCCGCCGAGATGTCGCGCGGCACGCTCTGACGCAAAGCTGATCCCCGGACCGGGCGCGGCCCTGCTGCGCCCGGTTCTGTTTTTCCGGCCCCGCCCGGATGCCTCCTTCCCCTGCCACCCGCAGAAAATCCGATCCGGGCGATTGACGCGCACCGTGACGGATGCAAGTGTCCCCGCACTAGCGACAGGGGCGCTCGGGAAACCGGGCTGAGACGTACCCTTCGAACCTGAACCGGATAATGCCGGCGGAGGGAGGCGCAGCGGAACGTCCGGGCTCTGCCCTGTCCTTCGTCCGATGTCTTCCATGCCGTCCGGCAAAGGAGGACACGATGCAGACACCGGACACATACCTCGACCACATGCGCGCCACCGCACCGCTGGTGCAGAACATCACCAACTTCGTCGCGATGAACGTCATGGCGAACGTCATGCTCGCCGCCGGCGCGTCGCCCGCCATGGTGCACGCACAGGAGGAGGCGGCCGAATTCGCCGCCATCGCCAGCGCCCTGACCGTCAACATCGGGACACTGTCGCCCGCATGGACAGACGCCATGCAGACCGCCGCCAAGGCCGCCAACGACCGTGGCAAACCATGGGTGCTCGATCCTGTCGCCGTCGGCGCAACCACCTACCGGCGGGAGGTCGGCGCAAAGCTCCTCGCCCTGAACCCCACCGTCATCCGCGGCAACGCCTCCGAGATCATCGCCCTCGCCGGTGAGGGCGCCTCCGGCAAGGGGGTGGATGCGGGCGACGCGGTCTCGCAGGCCTCGGACGCAGCCGTCCGCCTCGCGCGCCGGACCGGGGGCGTGGTGGCCGTGACGGGGGCTGCGGACCTCGTGACCGACGGCACCCGCTTTGCAGAGGTCGAGAACGGCCACCCGCTCATGCCGCGCATCACCGCGCTGGGATGTTCCCTGACCGGCATCGTCGGCGCCTTCATCGCCGGTCAGGACCCGTTCGAGGCGACGGTGGCCGCGCTGGCCTACTACGGCCTCGCCGGAGAGAGGGCGGGCGAAAAGGCGAAAGGCCCGGGATCGTTCCAGGTGGCCTTCCTCGACGCGCTCTACACGCTCGACGGGCAGGACCTGGCGCGCGGCGCGCGGATCATCCGGCCATGATCCCGCCGCTCTGTTTCGTCACCGACGCCACGGCCCCTGCCCCAGTCCCAGCGCAGGCAATCGCGGCGGCACAGGGCGGCGCGGGCTGGATCCAGCTCCGCGACAAGACCCGGTCCGACGCCGATCTCCTGCCGCTCGCCCGTGAGCTGAAGGCGGCACTCCTGCCCCTCGGCGCCCGGCTGATCGTCAACGACCGGGTGGAGGTGGCCGTCGCCGCCGGCGCCCACGGCCTGCACATCGGTCAGGGCGACGGCGACCCCGCCGCCATCCGGGCGCGCATCGGGCCGGACATGATCCTCGGGCTGTCGGTCGAGCACGCGGACCAACTGGCGGCCGTTCCGGAGTGCGTCGATTACCTCGGCGTCGGGCCGGTCTACGCCACCGGGTCGAAGCCCGATCACGCCACCCCCATCGGCATCGACGGCTTTGCAGCCATCGCCGCCCGCACCGCGCTGCCCTGCATCGCCATCGGCGGCCTGACCGCCCGAGACGCCGCCGCGCTGAAGGCGGCGGGCGGGCACGGCATGGCCGTCGTCTCCGCCATATCGCGGGCCGCCGACATGACCGGCGCGGCCCGCGCCCTCTGCGACGCATGGAGGACGACATGATCCCCAACATCCTCTCCATCGCGGGCTCTGACCCCTCCGGCGGCGCGGGCATACAGGCCGACATCAAGGCGATCTCCGCCATGGGCGGCTATGCCATGACCGCGATCACCGCGCTGACCGTGCAGAACACAAGGGGCGTCACCGGCGTCAGCCTCTGCGACACGGGGCTGATCGCCGCCCAGATCGCCGCCATCCGCGCGGACATCCACATCCACGCCGTCAAGATCGGGATGCTCGGCGACGCCGCCATCATCGAGACGGTGACCAAGGGCATCGACGGGCTCGACTGCCCCGTGGTGCTGGACCCGGTGATGGTCGCCAAGGGCGGCGACCGGCTGCTGCAGGAACCGGCGGTCAAGGCGCTGTGCGCCATGCTGCCCTGCGCCACGGTCATCACCCCGAACCTGCCGGAGGCCGCCGACCTCCTCGACTGGCCGGAGGCCACGACCCGCGCGGAGATGGTCGCACACGCCCGCGCCCTCCTCGACCTCGGGCCGCGCGCCGTGCTGCTGAAGGGCGGCCACCTGCCCGGCGACACCAGCCCGGACCTGCTGGCCACCCGCGAGGGGGAGACCTGGTTCGACGCCCCGCGCAGCCCGACCCGCAACACCCACGGCACCGGCTGCACCTACGCCTCCGCGCTGGCCACGGCGCTTGGCGCGGGCCTGCCGCTCGACCGGGCGGTGGACCGGGCCAAGCGCTACATCGGCGCGGCCATCGCTGCGGCGGACAGGCTGCGCGTCGGCTCCGGCCACGGGCCGGTCAATCACTTCTACCATATGGATACCTCGAAATGACCTTCACAGACGACCTTGCCGCACAGACCCTCTCGCTCCGGCAGCAGATCCACGACATGCCCTTCAACACGGAAATGGCGACCGGACACCTGCGCCGGGATGTCTTTCAGGGCTACATCGTGCAGGACGCGCTCTACCTCGAAGGGTTCGCCCGGGCGCTGTCGCTTGCCGCCGCCAAGGCGCCCGACTCCGCCGCCGTCGCGCAGCTTGCCGGGTCCGCCGCCGGTGCCATCGCGGTGGAGCGCGAACTCCACACGCATTACATGGACCGTTTCGGCGTGACAGAGGCGATGCTGGCCCGGATGGCCCCCTCTGCCGCCTGCGACCACTACGTGTCCTTCCTGCTGAGAACAGCGGCCCTCGGCCCCTTTGCGGAGGCGGTGGCCGCCCTCCTGCCCTGCTTCTGGATCTATCGCGACGTGGGCCGCGACATCGCGACCCGCAGCGCGCCGGACAATCCCTATGCGGCGTGGATCGACACCTATTCCGGCGAGGCCTTCGACGAAAGCGTCGCCCGGATGATGGCCCTGACCGACCGGCTGGGCGCAGAGGCGGACGGCCCCGCCCGGGCGCGCATGTCGGAGGCCTTCGAACGGGCGTGCTGGCACGAATGGCGGTTCTGGGACAGCGCCTACCGGATGGACGGCTGGACGCAGCCCGCAGACATGCCCGCGCCCGGCCAGCGGGCCGCTGCCCCGACGGCCTGAACGCCACGGGGCGGAGCGTTTCGCCCGCTCCGCCCCACCCGCTTTCCGCGCGGTGCAGACCGCCACCCCGCGAATCCACGCCTCCGCCACGCAGGTCGACGTACCGCCGGGCAGCGCCGCAAGGAACGTCTTCCGCGGCAGCGGGACGACATAATACCCCGATATGAAAACGAAACATTAATTAACGCATTCACAATAAAGCTGATAACCTTTTCACGAGAATAAAATCCCGCCTCGCCCCTGCCGAGGCATTTCAGAACAGCCTTGAATTCCGTCTGTTTCCCGCAACCGGGCAACTTGAGCATTTACCCGCACCCTCCACCGGAAGGTTCATTTCAGCATGGCGTACACCACCCCCCCGGCCCCGATCGATTTCCAGACCATGCTCGAGGCCGGAACCACCTTCGATACAGTCAACCGGATCGGAGACGATGTCTCCCAGGTCGTCGCCGTGAACGACAATGGCGATTTCGTCGTGGCGTGGTCCTACATTTATTCCGCGTCGGATTCCGACGTCGTGTTCCAGGAATACAACGCCGACGGTACGCCCAAGGGGGTGGCTCATACGGTCGCCGACAGCGCGGGTGCCGAAACGGTCACCGACATCGCCTATGCCCCTGACGGAACGGTCCTTGTCGTCTACAGCTCGGTGACGAGCGGTATCGAGAACGTCTTCGTCCAGCGGGTCACAACCACCGGCACCCGCATCGGATCCGCGATCCAGGTGGAAAGCGACGCGGCGACGGTGGCCAACAAGGACCAGTCGAACGGCAAGATCGCGGTATTCGACAACGGCGATTACGCGGTGGTGTACCAGAACGCGTTCTCCAGCACCGACAAGGATGTCCGCCTGCGCCTGTTCAATGCCGACGACACGGCAAAGGCTGCGTCGCAGTACGTCTCCACGGCAGCGTCCGACCAGTCTGATCCGGACATCGCCGCGCTCGCCAGCAAGGACACGGGCGACGGCAGCTTTGCCTTCGCGGTGACCCTGACACAGGAAGAGGTGGACAACACCGGGTCGCCCAACGATGTCTCGCTCTACCGGTACGATTTCGACGGGACGCTTCTCGGCAACACGACCGTGAACACCGTCACGAACCGGTCGGAGGGCAACTCTGCCGTCGCCGTGGACGCGGACGGGCGGATCTACGTGGCCTTCGGCTCCACCGACGGCGCGACCGGAGGTCAGGTCTTCTATCGGCGCTTCGAATCGAACGGGACCGCCGTGGACGCAAGCCAGGTCTTCGTCACGTCGACACAACTGCCGCTGCCGAACACCGATATCGACGTCAGTGACGACGGACGCTTCGTCCTCGCCTTTGACGGTTTCACCACCCAGAACGTCACCGTCAAGATGTATGCGGCCGACGGGACCGCCGACACCACCCGCGGCTTCGACGGTACCGGCAGCGAGCTTGGCCCGTCGGTCGCCATCACCGCCGACGGCGCGCGGACGGTCGTGGCGGCGCTGAGCGACATCGGACTGACGTACGACGAAGCCCGCTTTTCCGTCTACGAGGGCATAGGCTTCCAGGCCGGCACCGGCGGCAGCGACACTCTGGTCGGCACGGACCTCGGCATAGACCAGAAGGATCACCTCGTCGGGGGAAGCGGCGACGACACCCTGACCGGCGGAGAAGGCGCAGACACCCTGGACGGCGGCGGCGACGACGACAGCGTGGCCGGCGGCGCCGGTGACGACCTGATCATCGGCGGGACGGGCTCCGACATGATCGATGGCGGTGCCGACACCGATACGCTCGACTACTCCGCTCTGTCCGGCTCTGTGATCGTGGATGCCAACTCCGGCGAGAGCCAACATTCCCTCGGGGACCTCGACAATTTCACAAGCATCGAACGCTTCATCCTGACCGGTTCCGGCGACGTGTTTTTCGGCGATTCCGGCGATATGTTCGTCAGCGCACTCGGCGGCAACGATCACCTGACAAATGGCCCGGGACGCGACACCCTTCTCGGCGGGTCCGGGAACGACACCATCAATTTCATATATGGCGACGGCCAGTCGGGGCAGAGCTTAGATGGCGGTCCGGACACCGACACGTTGTTCTTCGACGGTAATCTTCCCTACAGCAGCTTCAACCTGCGCGATGACACCGTGGTCGGCTTCGAAGTCATTACGGTCGATCAGAATTTCGGGTATCCCGGCGCGCCGACCCGCATTTCAATGACGGCAGCGCAGATCAGCACGATCAACACGGTCGAGGTCCTCAAGATCGGTAGCGATCTCGTCGGCCTCGACCTCCATATCTACATGGAGGACACCACGGCGCTCGATCTCTCGGCCGTCTCGATCTCGACCATGTCAGACGCGGACGGCACCGGCTTCTCCATCTTTGGCGATGACGACGCCGAAAGCGTGACCGGGACGGCTCTGGGCGACAACATCCGGACCCAGGGCGGCGAGGACACGATCGACGCCCTGGGCGGCGACGACACGATCGAGCTCGGCGGCGGCGGGTCCTACTCGGGCGGAGACGACGACGATCTCTTCATCCTGCTCGACGGGCTTCCCATCGGTGACGGCGTCGGCGACATCGTCAACGGCGGCCCCGGCAACGACACGCTCGACATGAGCGGCGTCACCGGCACCGGCATGAAGGTCAACCGGCCCGGTTTCAGCCTCGACACGAACGTGTCGTCCCTCGACGACCCGGCCCAATCCACCGAAATGATCAGGGTAGAACACTACATCGGCACCGACCAGGGCGACGATTTCCTGATGTACGCCGCAGACGTCTCAATCGAAGGCCGTGGCGGCAACGATACCATCCTGGCTGGCTTCAATTCACAGACGATCAGCGGCGGCGACGGCGATGACGTGATCGACAGCGACTTCGAGCTGGTGTCCAGCATCAGCGACAATCTGAGCGGTGACGCAGGCAACGACACCCTGAGGGGCTCGGAGTCCGGTTCGGACACGATCGACGGCGGCGCCGACAACGACGAGATCGACGGCCGGGGCGGTGAGGACCGCCTGATCGGCGGGCTCGGCGACGACACGATAGATGGCGGCGCGGCCACGGATACAGCGGTCTATGCCGGGGCGCGGGGGGATTTCGCGGTGTCGGTGACGCGGGACGGGACCGTGTTCGTCGAGGACCTGAACCCCGACGACGGCGACGAAGGTCGCGATGTGCTGCAACGGGTCGAGAGGCTGGAATTCGCAGACGGCATCGTGAACGTCAGCACGCTTGCAAGCGGCGCCTTCGGCGAGACCGGGACGGTCGTGCTGACCCACCAGAAGACCACCCTGACCCTGCAGCGCACCTACATCGACCCGGTGGTGATCGCCTTCGTCGCCTCCGACACCGGCGCGCATGAGGTCAACGCGCGCATCCAGCAGGTCTCCGGCAACACGCTGCGGATGTTCGTGCAGGAGCCCGATTACCTCGACGGGATACACCCTACGGGCGAAACGGTGCATTACATGGTGGTCGAGTCCGGAAGCTGGATCCTGCCCGACGGCACGCTCATCGAGGCCGGGACGCTGACCTCCGGCACGCTCGCGGAGGCGGGCTTCGACCAGGTCGCCTTCGACAGCGAGTTCGACAGCGCGCCGGTGGTCATCAGCCAGGTCCAGACGACCAACGGCCCGGCCTTCGTCACCACCCGGCAGAACGGCACAAGCGCCGAGGGCTTCGGCGTGAGCATGCAGGAGGAGGAGGCCGCGACAGACGGCGTGCACAACGCAGAGAAGATCGGCTGGATCGCCATCGAGGGCGGCAGCGGCTCCGTCGCGGGGTTCACATGGGAGGCCGGACAGGTCTCCGCCGTGCAGGCGTCGAACACCGCGGCACAGCTCTCGTTCGCGGCGGGCGTCGTGGTCGCGGGGCTGTCGAGCTACGGCGGCAGCGACCCGGCCTGGGCCGGCGGCACCGGGCTGAACGGCACCACCTTCAACGTCCGGGTCGAGGAGGACAAGAGCGCCGACGGCGAGACGGCGCACGGCCCGGAAACCGTTGATTACTTTGCCTTCTCCGGATCACAGACACTGGCCGCCGCACCGCGTCAGGAGATCCTGGAAACCGACAGCGCGACCCTCACCCACCAGCAGACGACCCTGACCCTCGGCCGCACCTACGACAACCCGGTGGCGCTGGCCTACGTCGAGACCGACAACGGCCTGCAAGAGGTCAATGCGCGCATCACGCAGGTCACCGGCAACAGCGTGACCCTGCGCGTGCAGGAGCCCGACTACCTCGACGGCCTGCATCCTGTGGGCGAGCGGGTGCATTACATGGTGGTCGAGGCGGGCACTTGGGTCCTGCCCGACGGCACGGTGATCGAGGCCGGCACGCTGAACACCGCCAATCTCACGGCGGACGGGTTCGAGCAGGTCAGCTTCGCCGCCGACTTCGACGCGGCGCCGGTTGTGCTGAGCCAGGTGCAGGGCACCAACGGCCCCTCCTTCGTCACCACGCGGCAGCAGGGCTCGACCGTGGACGGCTTCGAGGTGGCGATGCAGGAGGAGGAGGCCTCGACCGACGGCGTGCACAACGCAGAGACGATCGGCTGGGTCGCGATCGAGGCGGGCACAGGCCAATTCGGAGGCTTCTCGTGGGAGGCAGGGCGCCTTTCCGGCGTGCAGGGCTCCGTCACCGCGGCGCCTTTGTCGCTGGCGGCGGACGGCGTGCTGGCGGGCCTCTCGACCTACGGCGGCAGCGACCCGGCCTGGGCGGGCGGCCCGGGCCTCGACGGCACGACCTTCAACGTGCGCGTCGAGGAGGACAAGAGCCTCGACAGCGAAACCGCCCACGGCAACGAAACCGTCGACTACTTCGCCTTCGCGGGCAGCGGCATCGTCTCTGCCTACGACTACGACCTCTTCGTGTAGGGAGGTCGAGGGGCGGCGGCCACCGCGCGGCGTCAGGTGTTGAAGAGGAAATGCAGCACGTCGCCGTCCTGCACCACGTAACCCTTGCCCTCGGCCCGCATCTTGCCGGCCTCTTTCGCCGGACCTTCTCCGCCGAGCGCAACGTAATCGTCGTAGGCGATGGTCTCGGCCCGGATGAAGCCCTTCTCGAAATCGCCGTGGATCACGCCCGCGGCCTGCGGTGCGCCGGTGCCCTTGCGGATCGTCCAGGCGCGCGCCTCCTTCGGCCCCACGGTAAAGTAGGTCTGCAGGCCCAGAAGCTCGTAGCCCGCCTTGATGAGACGGTCGAGACCGGCCTCTTCCAGACCCAGCTCGCCCAGGAATTCCTGCGCTTCCTCGGCGTCGAGCTGGCTGATCTCTTCCTCGATCTTGGCCGAGATCACCACCGCCGAATTGCCCTGCGCCGCCGCCATCTCGAAGACCTTGGCCGACAGGGCGTTGCCTTCCGAGGCGTCGCCCTCGTCGACATTGCAGACGTAAAGCACCGGCTTCGCGGTCAGAAGCTGCATCATCCGCCACGCCTTCATGTCCTCGGCGTCGACCTCGACCACGCGCGCGGGCTTGCCCTGCTCCAGCACCTCCAGCGCCATCTTCATCAGGCGCTCCTGCTGGACCGCCTCCTTGTCGCCGCCGCGCACCTTGCGGACGATGTTCTGCAGGCGCTTCTCCAGCGATTCCATGTCGGCGATGATCAGCTCGGTCTCGATGGTCTCCGCGTCGGACACCGGATCGACCCGGCCGTCGACGTGGGTCACGTCATCGTCCTCGAAGCAGCGCAGCACATGCGCAATGGCGTCGACCTCGCGGATGTTGGCAAGGAACTGGTTGCCCAGGCCCTCCCCCTTCGACGCGCCCTTCACGAGGCCCGCGATGTCCACGAAGGTCATCCGCGTCGGGATGATCTGCTTGGACCCGGCGATCCCGGCCAGCTTGTCCAGCCGCGGGTCCGGCACCGCCACGTCGCCCACGTTGGGTTCGATCGTGCAGAAGGGAAAGTTCGCCGCCTGCGCCGCGGCGGTCTTCGTCAACGCGTTGAACAGCGTGGACTTGCCCACGTTCGGCAGTCCAACGATCCCCATCCGAAATCCCATCACATCGCTCCAAGCCAAGGGTCCGGGGCCTTCTAGGCAGAGCGTCGCCCAAACGCAAGGCGAGGCATTGACCCGGAGGCCCTCCACCGATTACGTTGATATCAAATTAATGAAGGAGACGACCATGCAGATCACCCCGTACCTGTTCTTCAAGGGCAACTGCCGCGCGGCCTTTACCCGCTACGCGGAAATCCTCGACCTGCCCGCGCCGCAGATCATGGACTTCTCCCAGTTGCCGGAGGCGGACAAGGCGAACATGGCCGGTGCGCCCGAGGACGCGGTGATGCACGCCATGCTCATGCTGCCCTCGGGCGCGCTGATGGGCTCCGACGACATCGGCCCGGATGTCCAGCCGATGGCCGGCTGCTCCGTCAACCTGACGGTCGCAACCGCGCAGGAAGCCAACCGCATCTTCGACGCGCTCGCCGAAGGCGGCGAGATTCGCATGCCTCTGGCCGAGACGTTCTGGACCCCCGCCTTCGGCACGCTCACCGACGCCTTCGGCATCCGCTGGATGGTCATGGCCGAAGCGCCGCAGGGCTGACGCAGACGCAAAAGGCGCGGGACACCTGCCCCGCGCCTCCGGTCATGTCCCTTGAAAGGTCTCAGCCGAAACGGTTCGGCGCGTTCTCCGGTGCCTTGGCGAACCAGACGATCAGGATGATGAAACCGATGAGCGGGATGAACACCAGCAGCTGCCACCAGCCGGACCGGTCGATGTCGTGCAGACGGCGGGCACCGATGGCGATCTGCGGCACGATGATGGCCAGCGACCACAGGCCGCCAAGGATCGGCACGCCGATGATCGCGTCGATGATGTTCGCCACGATCGACACGACGAAGCAGGCCAGCCACGCCTTCCAGAATTCGCCGCGGTTCGAGCGGCCCTCGAAGTTGATGTAATTCTTGAAGAACCGGCTCAGCGCCTCGCCGAAAGCCACGTCCTCGCGGTAGTTGCCGCCCCCCGCCGGGGCATGCGCCATGGTGGTGTCCATCAATCTGTCTCCTGTAAATGCATATTCTTGTAAGTGTTTCGCGTTTCCGGCGCCCGCGCGGGGGCCTTCCCCCAGTAAATCACCGGCAGGGGTTTTCGATCAATGGTGAAATACCCCCACCCGGGCCTCAGACCGGCATGGCGATCAGTCCGCGGCCCCGGGTCCAGAAGCGCGTCATCAACAGCACCGCCGCCACCGCCAGCCCGCAGACCAGCCCCAGCCAGACGCCCACGGCGCCGAGGCCCAGCGAGAAGCCGAAGACCAGGGCGGCGGGCATGCCCACGCCCCAGTAGGCCAGCGTCGCCATGATCATCGGCACGCGCGTGTCGTGCAACCCGCGCAGAAGGCCCACGTGGATCACCTGCAGCGCGTCCATCAGCTGGAACAGCGCCGCCATCAGCAGCAGCAGGCGGCCCACGCGCAGGATCTCGTCGCGCAGCGGGGACAGCGGGTCGATGAAGGCGCTCAGCAGCAGGTTCGGCACCGACACGAACAGCAGCACCGACAGCGCCACCGCGACCAGCCCCATCCACAGCGCCACCTTGGCGCCGCGCATCAGGTGGTCGCTGTCGCCCCGGCCAAGCGCATTGCCCGCGCGCACCGTCGCGGCGTTCGACAGGCCAAGCTGCACCATGAAGGTCGCGGTCGAGATCTGCAGCGCAATACCATGCGCCGCCAGCGCCACGGCGCCCAGCCAGCCCATCAGCACCGAGGACCCGGCAAACAGCGCCACTTCGGCCAGCGTGGTCAGCCCGATGGGCCATCCCAGCGCGAAGACGCGGAAGAACATCTCGCGGTCGGGGCGCCACATCCGCACGAACAGCGTGTGCTCCGGCAGCACCCGCACGGCGTAGATCACGATCAGCACCAGCGACAGAATCTGCACGCCGAGCGAGGCGATGGCCGCACCCGCGATGCCCAGCTCGGGCAGGCCCCACTTGCCGAAGACCAGCGCGTAGTTGGCCACGCCGTTGGCCACCGCCGCCGCCACCGTGACCCAGAGCACGACGCGCGTCCGCTCCAGCCCGGCGAGGTAGTTCTTCAGCACCATCACGCCAAGCGCCGGCAGCATGCCCCAGCCCGCGATCCGCAGGTAGTCCTGCGCCAGCCGCGCGATCTCCTCCGCCTGCCCCATCGCCCGCAGCAACGGGTCCGAGAACCACAGGAGCGGCATGACCAGCACGAAGTACATGGTCGAGATCCACAGCGCCATGCGCGTGGACCGGCGGATCATCACCTCGTCGCCCTTGGCGGCGAAGGTCGCAACCATCGGCAGGATCGCCCAGGCGAAACCGGCGCCGAACAGGAACAGCGTGAAGAACAGCGAGGTCGCCAGCGTCAGCGCCGCCAGTTCCGGCACGCCGTACCAGCCCAGCACCACCGTATCGGTCAGCCCGATGGCGAATTGCGCAAGGTGCCCGCCGACAAGCGGCAGGCCAAGGCTCAGCAACGCTTTCGCGTGCTGAGGATATGTCATCACCGTCCGGGTCATGATGTGGCGATTACGTGGGCATTCGTCCCGCCGCAAGCATGTGTTTCCGCACGCTCCAGGTGCGGATATGAGAATTGTGTGTTAACGTAGCGGAAATTACTCCTCGCATTGACACCCGAATGGCCGATCCGATTGACCTCGATCACCTCTTTCAGGATGCGCGCGCCTTTCTCGGGGAGCTGGCGCAGTCCAACTCGCGTGAGTGGTTCCAGATCCAGAAAACCCGCTACGACACGGAGCTGAAGCGCCCCTCCGAGAAGCTGCTGGCCGAAACCGCCGCGTGGCTCGAGGCCGAGACCGGGCAGCAGCCCCGCACCAAGCTCTTCCGCCCCTACCGCGACGTGCGCTTCTCGCCGGACAAGACGCCCTACCACACGCACCTGCACATGATGTGGTCGCTGCGCGACGGGCGGGCGTGGATGCTGGGCATCGCGCCCGACTATGCCACGATGGGCGTGGGCATCATGGCCTTCGGCCCGGCGCAGGCCGACCGCTTCCGCACCGCCATAGCCGGCCCCGAAGGCGAGACGCTGGAAGACCTGCTCGCCCAGGGCTGGCGCATCGATCCCCCGGCGCTGAAACGTGTACCCGCGCCCTACCCCGCCGACCACCCCCGCGCCGATCTTCTGCGGCACAAGGGGCTGGTGGCCTGGGCGGACGGCCTCGACGACGCGCTGACCGGCGACATAGGCACGGGCGTCCGCGACGTCATGATCCGCGCGCAGCCCATCATGGGCTGGCTCGCCACCGTCGCCTGACCGACCGGCCGTCCCACTCAAACCTCGGTCAGAACGTCCCGCCAGGAATGCGCGGGCTGGTAGCCCAGCATCTCCTTGGCCTTGCGGTTCGAATAGAAAGTCTCCCGCTCGCCCATCTCGCGCTTGACCGGCACACCGTCGTAGAAGCGTTTGCGCACCTCTGCGTTGCTCAGTGCCACGGACAGATCGTCGTTCGAGACGTTGAACACCTCGTAGCCCAACCCGTCGGTCTTCAGGCAGCACTCCACCATCTGGCCCAGATCCCGCACGTCGATATAGGCAAAGATGTTGCGCCGCCGGAGCGACGGGTCCGCCACGAAGGACGGGAACATCTCGGCGTATTCGTGCGGCTCGATCACGTTGTTGATCCTGAGCCCATAGATGTCGCGGCCCCAGCGCGCGTGAAAGCTGCGCCCCGTCGCCTCGTTGCAGACCTTCGAACAGGCATAGGCGTCCTGCGGCACGGTGGGATGTTCCTCGTCGACCGGCACGTACTCCGGCTTCACCTCGCCATCGGCAAAGCAGACGCCGTAGGTCGTCTCCGACGAGGCAAAGATCACCTTGGGAACGCCCGCCTTCATCGCCGCCTCCAGCACGTTGTAGGTCGACAGCGTGTTGACGCGGAAGGTCTCGCAGTCGGGCTTGATGAGGATGCGCGGGATCGCCGCGAAATGCACCACGGCGTCGAAGGACGGCAGCCCGGTGCCGGGTTCCAGTTCGTCGAGGTCGGCATAGCTCTGCATGGCAGAGAACACCTGCCCCGGATCGGTCAGGTCGCAGATCATGTTGTCCACGCCCTCCGCCTCGAGCGGCACGAGGTCGAGGTTCAGGACCCGGTGCCCCTGTTTCACGAGGTAGGGCACCACGTGCCGCCCCGCCTTGCCCGCTCCGCCGGTGAACAGAATACGCATGTTGCCTCCCTTGCAGTCCTGTCGCGATGGCGGGGCCATTGATTTTCCCCGCCCGTTCCGGCAACAGACCTAGAACGCTGACCGGAGAGAACCATGACCCGCATCGAATCCAAGTTCGCCCAACTTCGCGAGGAAGGAAAGAAAGCCTTTGTCGCCTACATCATGGCGGGCGATCCGGATGTGGACAGCTCGCTGGCGGTGATGAAGGGCCTGCCCGAGGCCGGGGTCGACGTGATCGAGCTGGGTCTGCCCTTCACCGACCCCATGGCCGACGGCGAGACGATCCAGCTTGCCGGGCAGCGCGCGCTCGAAGGCGGGATGACGCTGGTGAAGACGCTCGACATGGTGCGCGCCTTCCGCGCGGGCGACAACACCACGCCGATCGTGCTCATGGGCTACTACAACCCGATCTATTCGCGCGGGGTGGACCGCTTTCTTGCAGAGGCGAAGGAGGCCGGGATCGACGGGCTGATCATCGTCGACCTGCCGCCCGAGGAGGACGAGGAGCTCTGCCTGCCCGCGCAGGCGGCGGGCCTGAACTTCATCCGCCTTGCCACGCCCACCACCGACGACAAGCGCCTGCCGAAGGTCATGCAGAACACCTCCGGCTTCGTGTATTACGTGTCGATCACCGGGATCACCGGCGCCGCCGCCGCCGAGGCGGGCGACGTGGGCCCCGAGGTCGCCCGCATCAAGGCGGTGAGCGACCTGCCGGTGATCGTGGGCTTCGGCATCCGCACGCCGGAACGCGCCAAGGCCATCGCCGAGGTCGCCGACGGCTGCGTCGTCGGCACCGCCATCGTCGGCCAGATCGCCGAGGGCAAGTCCACGGCGGAGGTGCTGTCCTTCGTGAAGACGCTGTCCGACGGCGCACACAGCGCCTGACGGTCCCTCCCGGACAGTTCCCGGTTTCGCCACAGGTGTCGTCCCGGCTGCGCCTGAAGGATCCGTCGATTGTCGTGCTCCGCACGACCGGGGGCGCCGCCCCCGGACCCCCGAGGTATTGTTGCCAAGATGAAAGGGGGCGACGTGACGACGGGTCCGATCGGGAAGTAGGACGGGTCGGGATGCCGCTGGCCGGGTCGGAGGAATGGCCTGTGAGGGGGACGGCCGAGCCCGGGGTCAGGAGGGGCTGCGCAGGAGGCGGGCCATTTCCTGCACCAGTTCCTCGCGACGGAAGGGTTTGCCCACATGGGCGTCGATGCCCTGCGCGGCATAGTCGGAAACCTGGTGCGTCATCACGTTGGCGGTCAGCGCCATGATCGGCACGCGCGGCCGCCCCGCCCCCGCCTCCCACGCGCGGATCTCGGCGGCGGCGGCGAGGCCGTCCATCACCGGCATGTTCACGTCCATCAGGACGAGGTCGAAGGGCCGCGCCCTGCAAAGCGCCACCGCCTGTGCGCCGTCGGTCACCATCCGCAGGTCGAGGTCGAAGGGCTTCAGCACCAGCCGCAGCACCTTCTGGTTGGTCTGGCTGTCCTCCGCCACGAGAACCCGCCAGCGCCGGGCGTGCAGGATCTGCTCGGCCTCGTACCCCTCGGACCGGTCGACCCGCCGGTCGGCCACGGGCGCCGCGCCAAGTGCCACGGTTGCCACGAAGCACGCGCCGCCGCCGGGGGCGTGTTCGTGCACGAGGTCGCCCCCCAGCAGCCGGCAGAAGCGGCGCGAGATCGCAAGCCCCAGCCCCGTGCCGCCATGGGTGCGCGACACGCTCGGGTCGCCCTGCGTGAAGGGATGGAACAGCCTGCGGCGCTGCGCCTCCGACACGCCGGGCCCGCTGTCGGTCACCCGCATCTCCAGCCGGCCGTCCCGCACCGTCAGCCGGGCAGAGACCGCGCCCTCCCGGGTGAACTTGAAGGCGTTCGACAGGAGGTTCGACAGCACCTGCCGCAGCCGGGTCGGATCGCTGACCACCAGCGCCTGCTCCGCCGTCACCTCCACCGTGAACGCCAGCCCGCGCGAGGCCGCCGTCTCTGCAAAGAGGGCCCGCTCGTCCGCCGCGAAGGCGCGCAGGTCGAAGGGGCGCATCTCCACCTCCATCCGGCCCGCCTCGATCTTCGACAGGTCGAGCAGGTCGTTCAGCAGGTCCAGCAGCACCCGGCCCGACGACAGGATCACCTGCGCCATCTCGTGCTGTTCCGGCGGCAGCGCGCTTTCCTCCAGCCCGGCGGCCATGCCGAGGATCGCGTTCATCGGCGTGCGGATCTCGTGGCTGATGACCGCGAGAAAGCCGCTTTTGGCGTCGTTGGCCGCCTCCGCCTCCGCCCGGGCGCGTTCCAGTTCCTCCGTCCGGCTGCGGACCGCCTCCTCCAGCGCCTCCGCCTGTTCGCGCAGCGCCTTGTTGGCCTCCCACAGGGCGCGGCTCTTCTCTTCCAGCAGGGCTTCGGCCTCTGCGCGGGCCTTCAGCGCGCGTTCGTAGCGGGCGCGGGACACCATGTCGCCCGGCAGGGATGACGGCTCCCCCAAGCTACCGCTCCACCGCCACGTCGAACACCGCCTCGCCGTCCGAGACCCGCGCCACGCCGACCCTCAGCGGTGTGCCGTAATGCGCCCCGCAGGCGTGGATCATCCCCTCGCAGAAGGCCACCAGCGGGCGCGGCGAGACGTAGCGCATCCGCAGCCCCTCCCCCTGCCAGGTAGTTTCGAACCGCGGCAGTTCCGCGTCCGGGTATAGCTTGCGCACCTCGACGTGCACCTCCGTCTCCACTGACTGAAGCAGGTCCAGCGGGCCGTCCTTCGCCGCGAAGACGTCGGGATAAAGCTCCGTGAAGCGGGTGTGCATCCACGCCCCGAAACGCCGCTGGAGGTCCTCCGCCGCAAGACCCGTCCGCCCCGACAGCGCCGTGACGATCGCCAGAAGCTCCGAACAGGGGTAGTTGCCCACGCGGCTGTAGGCCCCGCCCGAGGCGAGCGCCAGTTCGTCCAGAACCTCGTCCACCGCCGCCTCTCCGACGACGCCCTCTGCCATGGCCAGCAGTTCCGTGAACACGATCCCCTTCATCCGATCCTCCCGGCATCACGCGGGCGGAGCCTAGCTGCGGCCGGTGAAGACGGGCTTAAGCCCCTTGCCACGCAATTCCCCGATTGGTAACCAACTCTTACCAAAATCAGCGGAAAAGAGGTCCCCATGCCCGTCATCACCAACATCGAGGACCTCAAGCGCGTCTACCGCCGCCGCGTGCCGAAGATGTTCTATGACTACTGCGAATCCGGGTCGTGGTCGGAACAGACCTTCCGCGAGAACGTCTCGGACTTCGACGACATCTACCTGCGCCAGCGCGTCGCCATCGACATGGCCAACCGTTCGACAAAGACGCAGATGATCGGGCAGGACGTGGCGATGCCCGTGGCGCTCGCCCCGGTCGGGCTGACCGGCATGCAGAACGCCGACGGCGAGATCAAGGCGGCCCGCGCCGCCGAGGCCTTCGGGGTGCCCTACTGCCTGTCCACCATGTCGATCTGTTCCATCGAGGACGTGGCCTCGCACACCTCGAAACCCTTCTGGATGCAGGTCTACACCCTGAAGGACGACGACTACATGCAGCGGCTCTTCGACCGGGCGAAGGCGGCGAAATGTTCGGCCGCCGTCATCACCGTCGACCTGCAGCTTCTGGGCCAGCGCCACAAGGACCTGAAGAACGGCCTCTCGGCCCCGCCGAAGCTGACGCCGAAGTCCGTGGCCAACATGATGACCAAGGTGCCGTGGGGGCTGGAAATGCTCCAGACCAAGCGCCGCTTCTTCGGCAACATCGTGGGCCACGCCAAGGGGGTCACCGATCCCTCGTCGCTGACCACCTGGACCGCCGAAAGCTTCGACCAGTCGCTGAACTGGGACCGTATCCGCGAATTCCGCAAGATGTGGGACGGGCCGCTCATCATCAAGGGCATCATCGACCCGCGCGATGCGCTGGAGGCCTGCAACGTCGGGGCCGACGCCATCGTGGTGTCGAACCACGGCGGCCGGCAGCTTGACGGCGCGCTCTCCTCCATCCGCGCGCTGGAACCGATCCTCGACGCCGTGGGCGACCGGATCGAGGTGCATCTCGATTCAGGTGTCCGCTCCGGCCAGGACGTGCTGAAGGCAGTGGCCATGGGCGCCAAGGGCTGCTGGATCGGCCGCGCCTACGTCTATGGGCTCGGCGCCATGGGCCAGGCCGGCGTCACCAAGGCGCTGGAGGTCATCCACAAGGAACTCGACACCTCCATGGCGCTCTGCGGGCACCGCGACATCAACACCGTCGACCGCGACATCCTCATGGTGCCGCGCGGCTTCTCCGGCGACTGGGCCTGACCTTTGGTCTGCGGCGGCGGCGCGTCACGGGCGCGCCGCCCCGGCCATTGTTTCCCGCCTCACACCAGTCCCGCGGCGGAACATCGTTAACCGCCGAAGTTGGCATCGAAACAATCCGTTTCCAAATGCGCCGCCTTGGTTTTGCCTCAATCTGACGTAATTGCCGAATTGCTGCCGTATTCTCCCCTGCGCGAGCCGCATCTAGCCGCGCTTTCGCCAGAATGTGCCCATTCCGGCCATATTTCAGGGAGACTTCAATGCCAGACCCCAAGGTATTCAACTACACGATGGACGGCCTGTCCTATTCGGTCACCGTCTACGAAGAGGACGGAAAGATCCTCGCCGACATCGAGATGCTCGAAGGCTCGATGGACGTGAACGCCGTCTACTTCGGTGACGACGACTATTCCGGCTCCAGCACATCGCTTGGCGGCCCGCTCAACATGAACGGCGCCCAGTACGACGGCGAGAAGGTGCAGTGGGACGGCGCCTCCTACGTCAGCGACCCCGGCCTCGGGCCCGACGCCGACGAGAAGGAAAGCTACATCCACGCCGGTGACACGCTGACCCTCGAACTCGACGCCGACAGCCTCGACGACATCGACATCTTCGGCATCCGCGCCACCTCCACCACGACCGACGCCGGCTCCATCAAGGCCGTCTCCGGCGATCCGGAGGAACCGGAAGAGCCCGAGGACCCCGATGAGCCGACCTTCGACAAGGTCCTCTTCGGCACCGAGGTCGACGAATCCGGCAACGTGATCGACGGCATCACCCTCACCGCGCTCGACGATCCGGCCTACGGCATCCAGCTCCCCGAGGGGACCGAGCCCACCTTCGACAACTACCTCGCCTTCTTCGACGAGGAGGTCGAGGGCTACGACGTGGAGTCCCTCGAAACCATCCGCTTCTTCACCACCAGCCCCGAAGGCTGGGCGGTCCAGGTCGGAGAGCTCCCCGCCCCCGAGGACGGCTGGACCAGCGTCGACGACGTGCTCGAGGACTACGACGCCCTGGTCGATTCCGGCGCCTTCGATACCGAAGACCCCGGCGCCGAGGGCCTGAGCCTGATCGCCGCGCTCAGCACCGGCGACGAGGAAGAGGACGCCCCCGTCGAAGAAGAGCCCGAACCCGAAGCGGAGATGGACCTCGTCTGACCGCCGCGCGGCCCGGGGCGGCGCAACACCCCCGCCCCCAACACGGACCCGCAAACGAAAAAACCCCGGCCAGCGCCGCAACGCTCCGGCCGGGGCACGTGCCCCCTGACGCATCCGCCCGCGAACGCGGGCCCCGGATCAGCCCTTGCCGCCCGTGCCGTCCGTTCCGCCATCGCTCTCCTGGGCAAGGCGCGCGGCCCGCAGCGCGGCGGTCTTCTCGTCCCGCTTCCGCGTCTCCGTGTCGATCAGCTCCTTGGCGACCTCCGAGGTCTTCTCCATCGCGGTCTTCGGATGCGGCTTCACCGCCTTGAACGCCGATTCAAGACGTGTGCGGCGCGCGTCGGCCGTTTCCGCGCGCGCCTTCATCATGTCTCCGAACGTCGGCTTCACGCCAGTTCCACGTCCTTGGCGGATTCGCGACCGTCGCGACCCTCCTCGATCTCGAACGTCAGAGCCTGGCCGTCTTCCACGGTCCGCAGCCCCGCCCGTTCGAGCGCCGAGATGTGCAGGAACACGTCCTTGCTCCCGCCCTCAGGCTGGATGAAGCCGAAGCCCTTGTTTGCATTGAACCATTTCACGGTGCCTTTGGCCATCGTGGGTCTCCTTCATGTGTGCTGCCCGCAGAATGCGACAGCCCGGCCGGTCAGATCGAGAAGCAGACTGAGGCCGGTGAAGGAGACAGGTGCGGTCGGAATAACGTAGCCTTCTACAGATAAGGCTCCGAGTCTAGATTACAATGGGAGGCGATGTGACGGCGACGAGTAAAAGCGTCCAAGGATCGTTTTGGGCGCCACCATCGACGTTCGAACGAGCTCAAATTCAAGTCGTGCCGAATGTTCTATTGGAAGTCCGCAGGCGACTTGGAGAGGACCCGTTCGACGATGAAACCGAGTCCGAACACGAAACCAACATGAACGGCCACTAGGAACAATGCCCGAGCGCCAGTCATCTCTCGCGACGTGCGAGTTTTGGTGAGCTTTGGCGGCTGCTCAAGCCAAAGTTCAAGTTGAACAATAAGTACAGCATTGCAATAATACTTCAAATTTATCAAACTTCCTGCGAGCTTTCGAAACGAGGTAAAGAATGAACGACGCAAGCACAGAAGTTGCCGCGCACGTAGCCACACAGCTTATAAAAGATACCTTAGCGGCCGCATATGCTCCGATATCAGGCTACTTATCCGTCAAGCAGGGCCAATTTATAGAAAAGTTCTCATCATATTGCGGATTAGTTCACAATCGTAGCAGCCTAGTACGCACGCTTTACTCGAAGAACAAAGCCGTTCCGCTTGAGGAAGTATATGTCAAAACTCGTTTTCTACAGGGACCCAGAGAATTTAGCGACAATGACATAATAAACAGATTTGCTTCGGGACGAAGAATCATCATCAAAGGCAACGGCGGCTCTGGAAAAACCGTATTCCTAAAATACCTTTGGATTTCTAGATTTCTAAATATAGATGGGAAAATACCAATCCTAATTGAACTTCGGAGACTCAACGACCTTCAAAGCATCGACCTAATTTCCTTTTGCCGAAACGAACTGCAATCCGATATGTCATTTGGGAAAGGGGTGTTTGAAAAACTATGCGAAGCAGGGAGATTTGAGTTTATTTTCGACGGATTTGACGAAGTCAACAAAAGCTCTAGAAAGGCAATTGAGCGACAAATCATCCTCATATCCGAGAAATATCGTGACTGCTGTATATTGGTTTCCGGACGGGAGGACGACCGCTTCTCTTCGTGGAGTGATTTTGAGATTTTCTCGGTGTCACCGATGAACTACACAGACGTTAGAGAATTGATTGAAAAAGTTCCATTCGACAAGAAAGTTAAGAAAAAGTTTCTAGAAACCCTAAAAGAGGAATTCTACAATCAACATCGTAGTTTTCTTTCCAGCCCCCTACTGGCGATAATGATGTTAATGACTTTCAATGAAAACGCCGTCATACCCAGCAAACTCACTGAGTTCTACAAAAGCGCCTTCCAGACTCTCCTTACATGGCACGACGCAACGAAAGACTCTTTCGAACGAGACAGGGCTTTATCTGTCGACAACTTTCGGCGAGTCTTCGCCACATTTTGTTTGATTACTTATTACGAGCAAAACTACGAATTTGACGAACATAGTTTCCGAGACTATTTAAAGAAGGCACTGGCCTACCATAGCCTCTCAGTTGAGATTGACGACGTTTTAAATGACATCTGTGAATCCGCAAATCTAATGCAGAAAGATGGATTAAAGTACATATTTGTACATCGATCTTTCCAAGAGTACTTTGCAGCGGAATGCGCGATGCAAGTCATTTCTGGAAAAGCGGAGGACTTTCTTGAAACTTTTTCCAGAAGAGATCGAGACTCAGTATTCGCGATGTGCTATGAAATCCATCCAGAACTTGTTTTTGATAAGTTCTTTGAACGTTCGATAAAGTCAGCAAGATCTAGCGGATTTCTAGACCAGTCCAGCGGGGGAGGCGATAAAGATTTTTGGCTTTGCGAGTCTTGCCAAGTGAACTTTAGAAATTCAGAGGATCATGGGCTATACGCCTTTAGCGCGCGAATGCAGTCAAATGAATGTCACAACGAATTCGCCAGAACTGTTGACCTCGCCAGACGAGTTTCTGGAAAACCTTGGGACGAAAATCCAACGAGTTGGATTTTTGATGCGATGCTTCATAGCACCCGAAGGGCAGCACAAAACACTCGAATGAAAAGAGGGGATGAAGAAGAGCTAAAAGTCGTCGTCAATATTAAACCCAAAGGATACTCCTTTAGCATTAGAAATACAGGCTCAACAAACTTCTCCAAGGAAGATACCAAAAAATTCCGCGCCAAACTACAAAGCTTCTTCAGCGAGGATCTCAAAGCAAGAAAACCGGAAGTGGAAAAATACTACAAGGAGGCCGCCGAAATTTTCGACAGGCTCGAAAATGATAGACGTCAAAAAGAAAGGTCAATTGATGACATCCTTGGGATCAGTTCGTAGAGGCTGGCCAGTACTGTACATCATCATTCCCGCCACCGTCCGCCATTTGCACCAAATCTCAATCTCCACATGAATGAACAAGCAACAACCCATTGTTAACAAAGGGAGGTTTCGCCGCGAAACCTCCCTCCCGGCACCGAGCCTTCATCCGGGGCCCCGTGGGCTCCAGATAAGCCTTGCCAAATCCCCCGATCCGCGCTACCCGCACGACCTCACGCGGGGTGACAGCCTTGGAGGCACCCCGCCCTAACTTATGGAGAAACAAATGGCTGGTGAGATTCCGGATCTTCAGGCCCAGGAACGCACGGGGACGGGCAAGGGCGCCGCTCGCGCCGCACGCCGTGACGGCATGGTTCCTGGCATCGTGTTTGGTGGCGACAAAGAGCCCCTGCCGATCAACATCCCCTTCAACGTGCTGCTGAAGCGCCTGCGTCAGGGCCGCTTCAAGTCGACCCTCTTCAACCTTCAGGTCGAAGGCCACGAGGACGTCCGCGTCATCTGCCGCGACGTGCAGCGCGATATCGTGAAGGACCTTCCGACCCACGTCGACTTCATGCGCCTGCGCCGCACCTCGAAGGTGAACCTCTTCATTCCCGTCGAGTTCCTCAACGAAGAGACCGCCCCCGGCATCCGCAAGGGCGGCGTTCTGACCGTCGTGCGTCCGGAAGTCGAGCTGGTCGTGACCGCCGGCGAGATCCCGGAGAAGGTCGTGGTCGACCTCGGCGGCATGCAGATCGGCGACATCGTTCACATCAACGACGTCACCCTCCCCGAAGGCACGAAGGCCACCATCGACCGGAACTTCGTCATCGCCAACATCTCGGCACCGTCGGGCCTCAAGGCCTCCGACGACGCGGATGAAGCGGCCGAAGAGACCGAAGAAGCCGAAGCCTGACACCGGCCCCGCGGCGACCCGTTTCGCCGCGAACCCGAACGCCAGAGCCCCCGCCCGCAAGCGGGGGCTTTTTCGTGCCTATTCCAGCACCTGCACCGCCTCGAAGATCTCCAGCTCCGGCGGCCCGAGGTACATCCCCGTCGACGCCTTCGCCCCGCCGTGCGCCTTGCGGAAGGCCTCCGACTTCGTCCACGCCACAAAGCTCGCCTCGTCCTCCCACACCGTGTGCGAGGCATAGAGGACATGGTCCTCCCGCTCCGGCCCCTTCATCAGCGCGAAGCTCCGGAAACCCGGCACCTCCTTCAGATGGCTGTCGCGGCTGGTCCACATCTCCTCGAACGCCGCGGCCTGCGCGGGCACGACCTTGAACCGGTTCATCGTCAGATACATCGCTCAACCCCTTGGTAATTCAACGCTCATTGGTCTAGATAGGGTCAGCGAACCAGCCTGCGGAGGGGCACGTGCAGATTTTCGTTGGCCTCGGCAACCCCGGGGCGAAATACGCCGCCAACCGGCACAACATCGGCTTCATGGCGATGGACCGGATCGCCGGGGACCATGGCTTCGGCCCGTGGAAGTCGAAGTTTCAGGGCCAGATCGCCGAAGGGCGGCTGGGCGGCGACAAGGTGATCCTGCTGAAGCCCGAGACCTTCATGAACCTCTCCGGCCAGTCGGTGGGCGAGGCCATGCGGTTCTACAAGCTGGAACCGGGCGACATCACGGTGTTCCACGACGAACTGGACCTCGCCCCTGGTAAATGCCGGGTTAAGATGGCGGGCGGTCATGCCGGGCACAACGGCCTGCGCTCGATCCACGGCCATATCGGCGAGGCCTACCGCCGCGTCCGGCTGGGCATCGGGCACCCGGGCCGCAAGGAGCTGGTCGCCGCCTACGTGCTGCACGATTTCCACAAGGCCGACCAGGAGTGGCTGGACGACCTGCTGCGCGGCATCTCGGACGGGGCGCCGCAACTGGCCGATGGCGACGCGGGCAAGTTCCAGAACGCCGTGGCGCTCAGGACGGCGCCGCCGCGGTCCTCCGGGGGTGCCGCCAAGAAGGATGAAGCGCCCGCCGCAAAGCCCGATCCCGACACGGAAAAACCCGACGCGCGCAGCCCCCTGCAGCGGCTGGCCGACAAGTTCCGGTGATGCGCCGGGTCATCAGACGCACCGGGCAGATCCTGGCGGTGCTGCTGCTGATCCTCGCCGCCCTCGTGGCGTGGAAACACGAAGAGATCAAACGTCTGCGCGCGGTCACCACGCTCTTCGACGAGGACAGGATCGTCCATAATTTCAGCCACATGGATGCGCTTTTCGAAAGCACCCCCATGCCGGTCCCTGCCCCGCCGGAGCCCCTGCCGCGCGGCCCTGCGCTGACCATGCCTGCCGACTGGGACGACTGGCTGGCGCGCCGTGCCGTGACCGGCGTCGTGGTGCTGAAGGACGGCAAGCGTGTGCACGAGGACTACCGGCTGGGCACGCAGCAGTCGGACCAGCGCATTTCCTGGTCTGTGGCCAAATCCTATTTGTCCGGGCTTTTCGGCATCCTGCTGGCCGAGGGTCATGTGGACAGCCTGGACGACCTCGTGACGCGCTACGTGCCCGAACTGGAGGGCAGCGCCTATGAGGGCGTGACGATCCGCAACGTGTTGCAGATGACCTCCGGCGTGACCTTCGACGAGGATTACCTCGATTTCTGGAGCGACATCAACAAGATGGGGCGCGTTCTTGCGCTTGGCGGCTCGATGGACGATTTTGCCGCCGGGTTGTCGGAGCGTGACGGCCCCGCAGGCGAGCGATGGCACTACGTGTCGATCGACACCCATGTGCTGGGCATGGTGGTGCGCGGCGCGACGGGGCGGTCTCTGCCCGACCTGATGGCGGAAAAGCTGCTGGTGCCGATGGGGACGTACGGCACGCCTTTTTACCTGACGGACGGTTACGGCGTGGCCTTCGCGTTGGGTGGCCTGAACGTCACCACCCGCGACTACGCCCGCATGGGCGAGATGTTCCGCCTTGGCGGCGCCCTGCAGGGCCGTCAGATCGTGCCGCAGGATTGGGTCGAGGAGAGCACGGCCCCCTCTGCCCCGACCGAGGCAGGCAAGCTGCGCTACGGCTATCAGTGGTGGATCCCGGCGGACGCACGCAAAGGTGAATTCATGGCGCGTGGCGTTTACGGCCAATACGTCTATGTCGACCGTCAGAGCCTGACCGTCGTGGCCATCAACGCCGCCGACAGGAATTTTCGCGACGCCGATGCCTTCGACGACGCGCTGGCCATGTTCCGACAAATCGCGGGAGGGACGAGATGATTCAGAAAGACAAGGAAATCAACGTACTGGGGGAGCCTCTGGCGGCCTGCTCCAACGAACCGCTGACCGGCTTCTTCCGTGACGGGCACTGCAACACCTGCGCGGAGGACCGCGGCAGCCACACCGTCTGCGCCGTGATGACGGCGGAATTCCTCGCCTATTCGAAATACGTGGGCAACGACCTGTCTACCCCGCGCCCCGAATTCCGCTTTGCGGGCCTGAAGCCCGGCGACGCCTGGTGCCTCTGCGCGGGGCGGTTCTTGCAAGCCCATGACGAGGGTTGCGCGCCGAAGGTCAACCTGGCCGCTACACACGCCCGCGCACTGGACATCGTGCCGCTGGACGTGCTGGAAGCGCACCGCACCGATGGTCCGGAAAAGGGTTGAGGATAACCTCTCAACCCCTTGGCATTGCTGTGGGAAGCCTTGGTTTCGACGGGTGTGCCGCGGCGTTGACCTGAAGATCTTGCTTTTTGGCGATGTTATCGGGGCCGGTCTCGTCATTCCCCGGGGCCGTCCTGTCGTATACACGATCAATCCCCAGAGTTACCCACAGGGTATGCTCAGGCGGCTTTCGGTGTCTGTTCCACGAAAAGCTCCTCGATGAACAGGCTGAGGAGCTGCGCCCTGCCCGACACGGAGGCCTTGCGGTAGATCGCATTGGTCTGCGCCTTTACGGTGCCCTCGGACGTCTGGCGCATCGCGGCGATTTCCCCGGTCGACAGCCCCTTGATCAGGAACATCGCAACGTCACGCTCTGCCGGAGAGAGCGACCATTCGGTGAAGCGTTCCTCGATCACTTCCATGAGCGCGCCCGAGGCCAGCCTGAGCCGCGATTCCGCGTCGGCCTGGCGCAGCATCGCGCTGCGCAGGAGCACACCGCTGGCGATCACCCCGAGCAGCAGGCCGAGAATGGCGCCGATCTCGATCAGCTCCATGAGTGCCCAGGAGACGGGGTTGTACTGCAGGCCGAGGAGCGAGGCGAGCACGTCCCACAGCAGAAAGCTGCCGCAAACGAGTTGCAGCAGCAGGAGCAGAGCGAAGACGGGCCAGACCTTCACGAGGCGCGGAATGCGTGTATGAGCATTCACGCAGTTTGGCGCTTGCTCGTCGAATGGTCGAGAGAAGACTGATCGTCTTTGCCGCCGCCGTTGGATTTGCCGGACGAATTCCCCTTGTCGGACTTGTCCTTGCCGTTTCCGGACCCGCCAGACGAATTGCCGCCGGAAGAATTCCCGCCGGAGTTGTTGTTGCCGGAAGAGTTGGAGGATTTGCCGGAGCTGTTGCCCGATCCGCCGCTGGCGGAGGACGAGCTGCCGGCACCCGATGAATTGTTGGCGGCCTGCGGCGTGGTGGTGCGGGACTTCGGCGCGGCGCTGTCTTCGCGGCCGCTGTGGTAGTCGCGCAGGATCGCCCCGGTGGAGGGGTTCAGCACGATTTCCCGGTCGCCGGACTTGCCCGTGGCGGTCACCCTGATCCGCCCGAGCAGCGTGCGCTGGACGCGGATTTCCCCGTAGTTCTCGGCGCGCAGGCGCTCGACGATCTGATCGACCGCCGACTGGGCCAGTGCCGCCGTGCCGGACAGGAGCATGGCGGCGATGAGCGGGGCGAGGACGAGGCGTTTCACGAACGGTCTCCAGAAATTGCAGTCCGTGTCGGTACGGACGGACATGTCTGCGCCGACATCGCGGATGTTCTGAAAGTCGACACGGCGGGGCGCCGCAAACACTGCCATCTTACCGAGCTTGCCGCACGCGGAGCAGGTGTTGGGGACATTACTTCGCGTCACGATAAGACAACATGCGCCCCGCCGTATCTGCATCCGACATGGAACAGAGCGGGCGGAATGGCAATAAACTCCCGGAAAAGCGGCATAAACCTGAGTTTAGCACCGCTTTTCCGAAAGGCTTCGCAAAGTGTTATCCCATATCAACGCCAAGATGCTTGGCGACGGTGAAGATGTCCTTGTCGCCGCGGCCACAGAGGTTCATGCAGATGATGTGATCCTTAGGAAGCTCCGGCGCGATCTTCATCACATGGGCCAAGGCGTGGGACGGTTCGAGCGCGGGGATGATTCCCTCCGTCTCGCAGCACAGCTGGAACGCCTCCAGCGCCTCCTTGTCGGTGATCGCGACGTATTGCGCGCGGCCGATCTCGTGCAGCCAGGCGTGTTCCGGCCCGATGCCCGGGTAATCGAGACCCGCGGAGATCGAGAACCCTTCGAGGATCTGCCCGTCGTCGTCCTGAAGCAGGTAGGTGCGGTTGCCGTGCAGAACGCCCGGACGTCCGCCCGTCAGGGAGGCGCAGTGCTCCATCTTGTCGTTCACGCCCTTGCCGCCGGCCTCGACCCCGATGATCGAGACCTCCTTGTCGTCGAGGAACGGGTAGAACAGCCCCATGGCGTTGGAGCCGCCGCCGATGGCGGCGATGATGGTGTCGGGCAGACGGCCCTCGGCCTCCATCATCTGTTCCTTGGCTTCCTTGCCGATGATCGCCTGGAAGTCGCGGACCATCGCCGGATACGGGTGCGGGCCGGCCACGGTGCCGATGCAGTAGAAGGTGTCGCGCACGTTGGTCACCCAGTCGCGCAGCGCGTCGTTCATCGCGTCCTTCAGCGTGCCGCGGCCGGAGGTCACGGGAATCACCTCGGCGCCCAGCAACTTCATCCGGAAGACGTTGGGCTGCTGGCGTTCGACGTCATGCGCGCCCATGTAGACCACGCATTTCAGACCGAACTTGGCGCAGACGGTGGCGGTGGCCACGCCGTGCTGCCCTGCCCCGGTTTCCGCGATGATCCGGGTCTTGCCCATGCGGCGGGCAAGGATGATCTGACCCAGCACGTTGTTGATCTTATGCGCGCCGGTGTGGTTCAGCTCGTCGCGCTTCATGTAGACCTTGGCGCCGCCAAGACGCTCGGTCATCCGTTCCGCGAAGTAGAGAGGCGACGGACGGCCGACGTAATGCTTCCAGAGGAAGTCCATCTCGGACCAGAAGCTGTCGTCGGTCTTGGCCTTCTCGTACTCTTCCTCAAGCGAGAGGATGAGCGGCATAAGCGTTTCCGACACGAAGCGCCCGCCGAAGATGCCGAAGCGGCCCTTCTCGTCCGGGCCGGTCATGAAACTGTTAACGAGATCGTCCATAACGCCTCTCCTCATGTGTGTGCATGGGCTGAATAGGGCATTTGGACGGCCTTGGCGAGAGCGGTCAGGCGCGCGCGGCGGCCCTTTCCAGCGCCGGATAGCGCAGTCCGAGGGTCAGCCCCCGAGCGGCAAAGGCCACGAGCAGCGACAGCCACAGCCCGTGATTCTCCATCGGTCCGATCAGGAGGAAGACGCTGGCGAAATAGCATGCCGCCGAGATCACCATCATGTTGCGCATGTCGCCGGTGCGGGTGGCACCGATGAAGATCCCGTCGAGCATCCAGGACGCCAGACCGACCAGCGGCGCGGCGACCATCCACGGCAGGTAGGAGCGCGCGGCCTCGCGCACCGCGGGGTCCGCGGCCATGGCGTCGATGATGAACCCGCCGAGCAGCGCGAAGCCCAAGGCGAAGATGACGTTGCAGATCAGCCCCCAGAGGCTGGTCATCAGCGCGGCGCGGCGGACGCGGTCGATGGCCCGGGCGCCCACCGCCTGCCCCACCAGCGCCTCGGCCGCGAAGGCAAAGCCGTCGAGCGCATAGGCCATGATGTGCAGGAACTGCAGCAGCACCTGATTGGCGGCGAGCGTCACGTCGCCGAAGCGCCCGCCCAGCAACAGGAAGGAGACGAAGATCGATTCCAGCATCAGCGAGCGGATCAGGATGTCGGTGTTGACCACCGCCATGCGCTTCAGCTTCACGCGATCGAAGACGCGGTCCCAGTCGCGCCATGACGGCACCCGGAAGGCGGCGCGGCAGAGGAAAAGTCCCATTGCGAGACCGGACCATTCGGCGATGAAGGTCGCGGTGGCCACGCCGGTGACGCCCCAGCCCAGAGACAGCACGAACCACAGATCGAGGGCGACGTTGATGCCGTTCATCCAGAGCTGCAGCAGGAAGACGTCGCGGGTCCGCTCCTGCGCGATCAACCAGCCGTTGATACCGTAAATGGCGATGGCGGCGGGCGCGGACCAGATGCGGATGCTCATGTAGTCGCGGGCAAGCGCCTCGACCTCGGCGCTGGCGGGCGAGACGGCGAAGGCCACCCGGTAGACCAGCGCCTGCAGCACGATCAGCGCGAGCCCCCCGGCGAGGCCGATCATCAGGGCGCGGGTCAGGAGGGCGGCGACCTCGGCGCGGTTGCCCTCTCCGGCGGCCTGCGCGGTCAGCCCGGCGGTGCCCATCCGGAGGAAGCCGAAGAGCCAGTAGATGGCGGTCAGGACGACGCTGCCGACACCCACGGCGGCGATCGGTTCGGGCGACGGGATCTGCCCGACGACGCCGGTGTCGACCGCGCCCAGCAGCGGCACGGTGACGTTGGCCAGAAGGATCGGCAGGGCAATCTTCAGGACCCGCCCATTGGTGATCGGTGCAAAAGCGGGTGAGGTCATGCCGTGTTCCTTCGGGACTTGCACCGCTGTTTGAAACGATGCCGCCGGGAGGTCAAGGCGGTGGGGGGCGCGTGCCGGGGCGCGCGGGTCAGCCCTGCTGGCCGCGCGGCATCAGGAAATGCGCGGTGGCCTGCGCGAAGGGCCGGTCGCGGTTGTCCTGCCATGCCTCGGCCTGGACAGAGGCGTAGCGCCGGCCGGAGCGGGTGACGCGGGCGCGGCCGTAGGCGTCGCGCGGCAGGCCCGAGCGCAGGTAATCGACGGTGAAGTCGATGGTCTTGGGCAGGCGCGGCAACTGGCCCGAGGCCATGGCGTCGAGGTCCAGCGCGCCGGATTCGAGGTCGCCCCAGAGCCAGGTCCAGTTGAGCGTGACCATGGCGGTGACTTCGAGGAAGGCCGCCGTCACGCCGCCGTGGATCGCCTGCAGGAAGGGGTTGCCGATCAGGTCCTCGCGGAAGGGCAGCACGGCGGTCAGCTCGTCGCCGCGGCGGTCGAAGGTGACGCCGAGGTAGGCGATGTAGGGCACGCCGGAGACCAGCGCAGAAAGGGCTGCGTCGCGGCGCTGCTTGACCACCTGGACGGGTTCGGGGGCGGCACGGTTCATGTCATGTCTCCGCGGTCTTTGGTGTTGGGCGCCTGTTCGACGGTGAAGGTCCCCGTGGCGGCGGCCACCGGGCGGTCGGTGTCGTCGTCGCAGGCGGTGGCGCGGATGAAGGCGACGGAGCGCGTGATATGGTAACACTCGGCCCGCGCTGTGATGGTCTGGCCCGGGGTCGCGGGGCGCATGTAGTCGATGCGCAGGCTGATCGTGGCGGTGCCCGCGGGGGCGCGCGGATGGCTCATGACGGCGGCGCCCGAGCAGGTGTCCATCAGCGCCGAGACCGCCCCGCCGTGGATCACCCCGCTTTCCGGATCGCCGATGAAGCGGCTGTCGTAGGGCATCTCGATCACCGCGACGCCTTCGCCGATGTCGACGATATGCATGCCGAGCGCCTTCGAATGGGGGATCGTCTCGATGAATTGCCGCGCGATGCGGGCCTTGTCGACGGTCATGCTGGGACTCCTGCGGCGGGTTGGGGCGGACGGTGCCATGCCGCTCAAAAAGGGTCAATCGGCGGGCCAATCTTGCCAGACGCAACGCTGCGGCATAGCTTTTCCCGGTACGAGCTGGAGAGAGTGGGATGGGCAACGTGCGATTGAGCTTCAAGGAGATGTGCGCGAAGTTCGATGTCACGCCGCGTACCCTGCGGTATTACGAGTACATCGAACTGCTCTCGCCGGAGCGCGAAGGGCGCTCGCGTTTCTACGGTGCGCGGGAAATCGCCCGCATGACGCTGATCCTGCGCGGGCGCAAGTTCGGCTTCCCGCTGGAGGACATCCGGCAGTGGCTGACCATCTACGAGCAGGACGGAAACCAGGCGCAGATGCGCGCATGGGTTGTACTGGCGGACAAGCAGCTCAAGGAACTCGAAGAGCAGAAACAGCAGATCGAGGAAGCGCTCACCGAACTCAAAGCGCTTCGGGACGAAACTGCGCAGTCGCTCGATTCGTGACAAACTCCTTTGTCCGGGCGCTTTGAGCGTTCTTCTTATGCGGGTAAGGTTTACCTTACCCAACGTCCGCGTGATCCATGTAACAAAATTGCTATGTGTACGCCGGGCCCGTGCAGGAAGTTACGTCAGTTACCATGTGACGCAGCGTATGAGTTACGTCACCGAAATTTCCCATTGTAAGAATGGATCGAAATCCGCACCTCGGGCGTCTCTTCTATGAGAAACCGAGGAAAGCGGACATGACCGAAGACAAACTGATGACCATTAGGGAGATGTGCGACGCCTACGAGGTGACCCCCCGGACCCTGCGTTTCTATGAGCAGAAAGAGCTTCTGGCCCCCATCCGGGAAGGACAGAAGCGGCTCTACACGAAACGCGAACGGGCACGCCTTGTGCTGATTCTGCGCGGCAAGCGCTTCGGATTCAGCCTTGAGGACATTCGCCAGCTCCTGGACCTGTACGAACTGGGCGACCAGCAGCGCACGCAGCTGGAAAAGGCCTACGAAATTGCCGAAGCGCGGCTGGACGAGATGATCCGGCAACGCGACGACCTCGACAGCGCGATCGTCGAGCTGAAGGAACAGATGAAGTGGGGCGAGAAGATGCTCGGCTCCATGGAAGAGAAGAAGGCGGCGGCAGAGTAGATGTCCCGCTGAACCACCGGCGCGCCGGCACGCGCGCAGGATCAAGGGAGAGAGACATGCCGACATACAATGCCCCCGTGAAGGACCAGATGTTCGTTCTGAACGACGTCCTGAAGATCGGCACGGCGGACATACCGGGATACGAGGACCTGGACAGGGATACTGTCCAAGCGATCCTGGACGAGGCGGGAAAGGTCGCACGCGACGTGCTGGCTCCGCTGAACGTGGTCGGCGATACAGAAGGATGCGTCCTCGAAAACGGCGTGGTGCGCACGCCGAAGGGTTTCAAGGACGCGTTCGACCAGGTGCGGGAGGGCGGCTGGACGGCGCTCGACTGCGATCCGGAATTCGGTGGCCAGGGCCTGCCCTACGTGGTCGCCACGGCAGTGGGCGAGCAGTTCTCGGCCGCGAACATGGCTTTCAACATGTACCAGGGGCTCACTCACGGCGCCTATTCGGCCATCCACACTCACGGGACCGACGACCAGAAAGCCACGTTCCTGCCGCGCATGGTGACCTGTGAATGGACAGGCACCATGAACCTGACGGAGCCGCATTGCGGCACCGACCTCGGCCTGATGCGCACCAAGGCGGAACCGGAGGACGACGGCACCTACAGGATCACCGGGCAGAAGATCTTCATCTCTGCCGGCGACCACGACATGTCCGACAACGTCGTGCACCTCGTGCTGGCGAAGATCCCCGGCGGCCCCGACGGCATCAAGGGCGTGTCGCTGTTCATCGTGCCGAAGTTCCTCGTGAACGACGACGGCAGCCTCGGCGACCGCAACGAGGTCTCGGTCGGCAAGATCGAGGAGAAGATGGGCATCCACGGCAACTCCACCTGCGTCATGAACTACGACGGCGCGACGGGCTACCTGCTGGGTGAGGCGCACAAGGGGATGCGCGCCATGTTCACCATGATGAACGAGGCGCGGATGGGCGTGGGCCTGCAGGGCTATGCGCAGGCCGACGTGGCCTACCAGAACGCGCTGGAGTACGCCAAGGACCGGCTTCAGGGCCGCGACGTGACGGGGGCAAAGAACCCGGACGGCCCCGCCGATCCGCTGATCGTGCACCCCGACATCCGGCGTTCGCTGATGGACCAGAAGTCCTTTGTCGAGGGCGCGCGCGCCTTCGTCTACTGGGGCGCGTCGATGATCGACCGCGCGCACCGCAACTCGGACAAGGACGCGGACGGGCTGATCTCGCTGATGACGCCGGTCATCAAGGGCTTCCTGACCGACCGCGGCTTCGACATGTGCATCCAGGCGCAGCAGGTCTACGGCGGCCACGGCTACATCGAGGAATGGGGCATGTCGCAGTTCGCCCGCGACGCCCGGATCGCGATGATCTACGAAGGTGCGAACGGCGTGCAGGCGCTGGACCTCGTGGGCCGCAAGCTGGCGCAGGACGGCGGCAAGCACGTCATGGCCTTCTTCGACATGGTGAAGTCCTACATCGCCGAGGCGAAGGGCAAGGACGAGGCCTTCGACAAGGCCTTCCTGGAGCCGCTGAAGGCCGCCTCGAAGGACCTGCAGGGTGCGGGGATGTACTTCATGCAGAACGGCATGAAGAACCCGAACGCTGCGCTGTCGGGGTCCTATGACTTCATGCACCTCTTCGGGCATGTCTGCCTTGGTCTGATGTGGGCGAAGATGGCGGAGGCCGCGACCGAGGTGCTGGCCTCGGGCGCCGGGGATGCCGAATTCCTCAAGGCGAAGATCGACACGGGTCGCTACTACATGGCGCGGCAGCTGCCGATGACCGCGACGCACCTGAAGCGGATCGAGAGCGGCGCGGACCCGGTGATGGCGCTTGAGGCGGACGCCTTTTGAGAGGAAGGTGGGGTATAACCCCACCCTACTCCGGAGGAGCCCGTGCCCAAACGCTTTCGCCTGACCCGACGCTTCCCGGTGGCCATGACGGAAGACGGCTACCGCAAGCTGAGGGCCATCGCGCAGGAGGCCGGGCTGGATGAGGGAGAGGCGCTGTCCTTTCTCTTCGAACACTTCGAGAGCGTCACGGACGAACATGCGCTGGCCCATCGCCTGCGCCTGTTCAACGCCGAGCTGGAGGCCCGCAAGCGATGAGCCCCGCGCGGCGTCCGTGCCTTGGCGGGCGGCCCGTCCGCGGACCGCGCCGCACCGCCTGAACAGGATGGAAGACTGCTGATGACCTGGATGACCGACGAACACGCCATGCTGGCGGAGATGACGCGAAAGTTCATCGAGACCGAGTGGCAGCCGCTGTACGACAAGTGGCGCAAACAGGGCCAGATGGACCGCGAGACCTGGACGCAGGCGGGCGAGCTTGGCCTGCTCTGCCCCTCGGTGCCGGAGGAATACGGCGGCGCGGGCGGCGACTTCGGCCACGAGGCGGTGATCCTGATCGAGGCGGCGCGCGCCAACCTCGCCTCCTGGGGGCATGGCATCCACTCGGGCATCGTGGCGCATTACATCCTCGCATACGGCACGGAAGAGCAGAAGGCGCGCTGGCTGCCGAAGATGGTGACCGGCGAGCTGGTGGGCGCGCTGGCGATGACCGAACCCTCGGGCGGCTCGGACGTGCAGAACCTGAAGACGCGGGCGGTGCGCGACGGCAACGCCTACCGGCTGTCGGGGCAGAAGACCTTCATCACCAACGGCCAGCACGCCAACCTGATCGTGGTGGCGGCCAAGACCGACCCGTCGCAGGGGTCGAAGGGCACCTCGCTGATGGTGGTGGAGACCGATGGCGCGGAGGGCTTCACCCGCGGCCGCAACCTCGAGAAGATCGGCTGCCATGCGGCGGACACCTCGGAGCTGTTCTTCGACGACGTGGAACTGCCACCCGAGAACCTGCTGGGCGACGAAGAAGGCCAGGGGTTCTACCAGATGATGAAGCAGCTCCCGCAGGAGCGGCTGATCATCGGCTGCGGCGCGGTGGGCGCGATGGAGGGCGCGGTGGCCCGTACCATCGCCTACTGCAAGGAACGCGAGGCCTTCGGCGGCCCGCTGACCCAGTTCCAGAACACCCGCTTCAAGCTGGCGGAATGCGCCACCAAGACGAAGGTGGCGCGCGCCTTCCTCGACAGCTGCATGGCCCAGCACCTGAAGGGCGAACTGACGGTCGAAACGGCTGCCATGGCGAAATACTGGCTGTCGGACACGCAGGGCGAGGTGCTGGACGAATGCCTGCAACTGCACGGCGGCTACGGCTACATGCAGGAATACGCGGTGGCCGAGATGTGGACGGACGCCCGGGTGCAGCGCATCTACGGCGGCACGAACGAGATCATGAAGGAACTGATCGCGCGCGCCCTCTGACGGAGGGGCGCGTGGCGAGGGAGGAATTCGAGTATTTGGAAAGCAGAGAAACAGGAAGGTCGCACATCGGAACCCCGCTCCGGGGCGGCGGTCGACCTTCCTGCCTTGCCTGCGCCTTTGGCGAGATGCAGGGCTTCTCCGCTTGCGGTCATCGGCTCTCCAGCCTGTACCGCCACATGAGGATCGGGCATCGGAGTTAACGCCCGCTTACCAGGGAAGCGCCCTTGTGCTTCTTTGCTTCGAAAATACTCCACGGGGGTCCGGGGGTGTGAAACCCCCGGTCCTGCAAGGGACACAGGCGCTTTGGGAGGTGCTGCGATATGACGATGACACTCTACTGCTTTGGCGAGTCGGGCCATTCCTACAAGGCGGCGCTGGCGCTGCAGCTGGCGGGGCTGGACTGGCGGCCGCAGCAGGTCGATTTTTTTGGCGGCGAGACGCGCGGGGCGGCCTACCGCGCCGAGGTCAACGAGATGGGCGAATGCCCGGTGCTGGTGGACGGCGACGTGAAGCTGAGCCAGTCGGGGGTGATCCAGCAGTATCTCTCGGACACCTACGGGCATTTCGGCGGCACGACGCCGGAGGAGAAGCGCGAGGTGCTGCGGTGGGTCTTGTGGGACAACCACAAGCTGTCCTCCATGGCCGGGATGACGCGGTTCCTGATGAACTTCCTGCCCGAGGACAAGCGCCCGGCGGAGGTGATCGCCTTCAACCAGGGGCGGCTCAAGTCGGCCTATGGCATCCTCGACGCGCATCTGAAGGGGCGTGACTGGATCGCGGGCGACGGGCCGACCAATGCGGACCTCACCTGCTGCGGTTACCTCTATTACCCGGAGCCCTTCGGCTTCGACCGGGGCGACTGGCCGGAGATCGACCGCTGGCTGGGCAACATCCAGGGCCTCGACGGCTGGAAGGCGCCTTACGACCTGATGCCGGGTTCTCCGGCGGACCGGGCCTGAGCGATGCGCCGGGCGGCGGGGATGGCAGGCCGGCAGGGCCGTGCGGGCCGGGATCTCCCGGTCTGTACGGGCAGGACCTGCCTGACGCCGCCGGCCGCCCTGGTGGCACGAAATTCGAAATACACGACGATGAAAGGACGGGTCTCATGACCGAAGCCTATATCTATGACGCCGTGCGCACGCCGCGCGGCAAGGGACGCAAGGACGGCGCGCTGCACGAGGTGACCTCGCTGCGTCTTTCCGCGCAAGTGCTGAACGCGGTGAAGGAGCGCAACGGGCTCGACGGCCATGCCGTTGAGGACGTGATCTGGGGCAACGTCACGCAGGTCGGCGAACAGGGCGGTTGCCTCGCACGCTCGGCGGTGCTGGCCTCCGATCTTGACGAGTCGATCCCCGGCCTCGCCATCAACCGCTTCTGCGCCAGCGGGCTGGAGGCGGTGAACCTCGCCGCCAACCAGGTCAAGGGAGGCGCGGGTTCGGCCTATATCGCCGGCGGCGTGGAGATGATGGGCCGCGTGGCCATGGGCTCGGACGGGGCGGCGATTGCCGTCGATCCCAGCCTTGCCATGGACCGCTACTTCGTCCCGCAGGGCATCAGTGCCGACATCATCGCGACGGAATACGGCTTCTCGCGCGACGACGCCGATGCGCTGGCGGTGGAAAGCCAGCGGCGCGCGGCGGCGGCCTGGGAGGACAATCGCTTCGAAAAGTCCGTGGTGACGGTGCGCGACGTCAACGGCCTGCCGATCCTCGACCGGGACGAGTACATGCGCCCCGGCACCGACATGCAGAGCCTCGGCGCGCTGAAGCCGTCGTTCAAGGACATGGGCGAGGTCATGCCCGGCTTCGACGCGGTTGCGCTGATGAAGTACCCGCACCTGGAGCGGATCAACCACATCCACCACGCGGGCAACTCCTCGGGGATCGTCGACGGCTCGGCCGCAATTCTGATCGGCAACAAGGCGTTCGGCGAACAGTACGGGCTGAAGCCGCGGGCAAAGATCCGGGCGACCTGCAAGATCGGCACCGATCCGACCATCATGCTGACCGGCCCGGTTCCGGCGACGGAGAAGATCCTCAAGGACGCGGGCATGTCGATCGGCGACATCGACCTCTTCGAGGTGAACGAGGCCTTCGCCAGCGTGGTGCTGCGCTTCATGCAGGCGTTCGACGTGTCGGACGACAAGGTGAACGTGAACGGCGGCTCCATCGCCATGGGCCACCCGCTGGGCGCGACCGGGGCGATCATTCTGGGCACCCTGCTGGACGAGCTCGAGCGCACCGGCAAGGGCACCGGGCTGGCCACGCTGTGCATCGCCTCGGGCATGGGGGCGGCGACGATCATCGAACGGGTGTGATCGCTTCGCTTTGCGCGAACCGGGTTTCCGTTGCGCCACCGGGCCGTGTATGACGGCTGCAGGATGTCCCGCCGGCACAGGCGGGACGGCAAGACTGGAAGAAGGAAGGCAGAATGCCGAAGATCAACTTGGAGAGCGTTCCTGCGCGGACCGGGTCGGGGTATCCCGCGCCCTACGACGCGCAGGTGGCCGGCCGCAGCGTGCAGCGGCTGGGCGATGCCGGCGGCCTGTCGCAGTTCGGCGCGAACCTCGTGCGGCTGGCGCCCGGGTCGATGTCCTCGCTGCGTCACTGGCACGTCCGCCAGGACGAGTTCATGATGATGACCGAGGGCGAGCTGGTGCTGGTCGAGGACAACGGCGAGACGGTGTTGCATCCGGGCGACTGCTGCGCCTTCCCCGCCGGGGTCGAGAACGGCCATCACCTGGTGAACCGTTCGGACAGCGAGGCGGCCTTCCTCGTGATCGGCACCCGGACGGAGCGGGAGACCGGCTGGTATACGGACGTCGATCTGAAGGTCGAGGTCACGGACGGCCAGATGCGTTTCACCCGTCGCGACGGGTCGTCGCTCGGGCAGGATGCGGGCACCCCGCAGCCGGTGAAGGGAGAGATCTTCGCCGAGCTGGGCAGGCGGCTGACCAAGGCGCTGCTGACCGGGGATTTCGAGCTGTACAAGACGGTCTTCCACCTGCCGCTGAGCGTCTACCCGCGTGCGGGCGACCCTTACACGCTGAGCACGGAGGCGGAGCTGCGACAGGATTTCGACCTCTACCACGCGGCGGTCAAGGAGCAGGGCATCGACGACATCCGGCGCGACGTGGTCCGCATCCTGCGGCCCGATCCGGAAAGCAAGGTGGTCGAGGCGGAGATGCACTTTGTGAGCGGTACGGAAGAGATCGTGGAGCCCTTCGTGACCACCTTCCGGCTGGAGAAGCACGGTCCCGGCTGGCGGATCGCGCGGATCATCAGCTCGCTCGGACACATCAGCTGGACCCGGGGACAGTCCCGGATCCGCGAGAACCTGAAATTCGAACTGGACTGAAGGCGCGGGCGTCCTGCCCGGCCCGGTCCCTACACTGACTAGACAAGAGGCGGAGACAACATGACCGATTTCACCAGTGCGACGGACGCCGACGGCGTCGCGGTCATCACATGGGACGTGCCCGGCAAGTCGATGAACGTGCTGAGCCTTGAAGGGCTGGAGGAACTTGACGGGCTGGTGGATGCCGCCCTCGCCGACGAGGCCGTGAAGGGCATCGTCATCACCTCCGGCAAGGACACCTTTGCCGGCGGCATGGACCTCAACATCATTGCCAAGATGAAGGACATGGTGGGCGACGACCCGGCCAAGGGCCTTTTCGAGGGCGTGATGCGGATGCATGGCGTGCTGCGCAAGATCGAACGCGCGGGCATGGAGGCGAAGACCAACAAGGGCGGCAAGCCGATCGCGGCCGCCCTGCCCGGCACGGCGCTGGGGATCGGGCTCGAACTGCCGCTCGCCACGCACCGGATCTTTGCCGCCGACAACCCGAAGGCCAAGATCGGCCTGCCGGAGATCATGGTCGGCATCTTCCCCGGCGCGGGCGGCACGACGCGGCTGGTCCGCAAGATGGGCGCGATGGCGGCCTCTCCCTTCCTGCTGGAGGGCAAGCTGTCCGCCCCGGCCAAGGCGAAATCGGCAGGCATCATCGACGAGGTGGTCGAGGATCCGCTGGCCGCGGCGAAAGAGTGGGTGCTGAACGCCAAGGACGCCGACATCCTGAAGCCCTGGGACGCGAAGGGCTACAAGATGCCCGGCGGCGCGCCCTATCACCCGGCGGGCTTCATGACCTTCGTCGGTGCCTCGGCCATGGTGAACGGCAAGACCAAGGGCGTCTACCCGGCGGCCAAGGCGCTGCTGTCGGCGGTCTACGAAGGCGCGCTGGTGCCATTCGACACCGCGCTGAAGATCGAGGCGCGCTGGTTCACCAACGTCCTGATGAACCCGTCCTCGGGCGCGATGATCCGGTCGCTCTTCATCAACAAGGAAGCGCTTGAGAAGGGCGCGGTGCGTCCCGAGGGCGTGCCGGACCAGCGGGTGAAGAAGGTCGGCGTGCTGGGCGCGGGCATGATGGGCGCGGGCATCGCGCTGGTCAGCGCGCAGGCAGGTATCGAGGTGGTGCTGATCGACCAGAAGCAGGAGGCCGCCGACCGCGGCAAGGCCTACACCGAGAGCTTCATGGACAAGGGCATCGCGAAGAAGAAGGCGACGCCCGAGAAGAAGGAAGAGGTGCTGGGCCGGATCACCGCGACCACGGATTATTCCGCTTTGGCCGATGCCGACCTGATCATCGAAGCGGTCTTCGAGGACCCGAAGGTCAAGGCCGAGGTGACGAAGGCGGTCGATGCGGTGACCTCCGATGACTGCATCTTTGCCACCAACACCTCGACCCTGCCGATCTCGGAGTTGGCGAAGGCGTCGAAGAACCCGGAGCAGTTCATCGGCATCCACTTCTTCTCTCCGGTGGAGAAGATGATGCTGGTGGAGATCATCCGGGGCAAGGAAACCGGCGACCGCGCCGTGGCCAAGGCGCTGGACTACGTTCGCCAGATCCGCAAGACGCCGATCGTCGTGAACGACGCACGCTTCTTCTACGCCAACCGCTGCATCATCCCCTACATCAACGAGGGCATCCGGATGGTGAAGGAGGGTGTCTCCCCTGCCCTGATCGAGAATGCCGCGAAGCTGGTGGGCATGCCTCTGGGGCCGCTGCAACTGGTGGACGAGACCTCCATCGACCTCGGTGCCAAGATCGCGCGGGCGACGCGGGCGGCGATGGGCGACGCCTATCCCGATGGCGAAGTCGACGAGGTCATCTTCTGGATGGAGGAACAGGGCCGTCTGGGCCGCAAGGCCAAGGCCGGGTTCTACGACTACGACGACTCGGGCAAGCGGCAGGGCCTGTCGGAGACCGTGAAGGCGAAGTACCCTGAGGCGGAGGACCAGCCTTCCCTGACCGACGTCCAGCATCGTCTGCTGTTCGTGCAGTCGCTCGAGGCCGTCCGCGCGCTGGAAGACGGCGTGCTGATGGACATCCGCGAGGGCGACGTGGGCGCGATCCTCGGCTGGGGCTTTGCGCCCTGGTCGGGCGGCCCGCTGAGCTGGCTCGACATGCTGGGCGCGGCCTATGCGGCCGAACGCTGCGACGGCCTGGAAGAGGCCTACGGTCCCCGGTTCCACTGCCCGGACCTGCTGCGCGACATGGCGTCCAAGGGCCAGAGCTTCTACGGCCGTTTCGGAACGCAGGCCGACGCCGCTTGATGCGTGTTCCCGCCCGCGCCCTGCAACCGGGGCGCGGGCGATTTTCGCGTGGCGCCCCTGCCCGTCAGTCGGCGTGCAGCGCGGCGAAACGTTCGGCCCGGTCGATCTGCGGGGCCAGCGTGCACCAGCGGCCGCCGGTCTCCACCCAATGCGCCGCACGGGCATCGGCCCCGATCACGATTCGGTCGGGCGCGGTGGTCACGATGTCGAAGGGCAGCAGGTTCAGGAAAAGGACAAGCGCTTCGGTGGTCAGGCACATGGGAGGCAACTCCGTTTCTGGTTCGGTCTGCGGCGTCCTCCCACTGGCGCCGCGATGAGCCTAGCATCGGTTCTCACTTGCATGCTGCAGCGCAGCGCAAGTTCGGGACACGTGCGGCGGTCGTGCCCAATCGGTCCGCCAACTTCCTCAGAAAGACTGTTTTTTCATCGCGGCTCATGTGTCACGATGCCGTGAAGCAACGCCGACGGATGTGTTTTGCACCTCTCCGGTTTGCCTCTGCCTGGAGGCTGGGATCGTCGCAACGCTGCTGTTAACCTGTAATGTGCACACCCTGTGCGTGCGCACACTTTCCCGAAGAGGGCTGTCAGATGGTCGATCTCACCCCTTTGCCCGCGCTCCTGGCCACCGAGGACTGGCCCGAGGCCGAGCGTCTCCTGCGGTCTGCCGCAGCCGAGGAAGAAGCCACCGCGCCGGTCTGTTACAATCTGGCCAAGGTTCTGGAAAAGCAGGAGAAACATGCCTCCCGCGAGGACTGGTTGCGCCGCGCGCTGGCGCGCGATCCGGCGCATGGCAAGGCGTGGTTCGAACTGGGGCGCCTGCGGCTCGCCGCTGACAACCTGGAGGAGGCGGAGGCGGCCTTTTCACGCGCGGCCGAGCACATGCCGCAGGATATGGAAAGCTGGCGTATGGTGATGCGCGTGCGGCTGCGCCTGGGGCTGTGGGACGGCGTGCGCGATGCGCTGATGTACCTGCCAAGCGATGCCGAGACGCGCAGCGTTGCACGCAGTGTCGCGGACGAGATCAAGCGCCAGACGCGCGGCCTTTGCCGGCCCACTGTGCAGCCCCGCCCGGCCTGACCCCAGCATCCACGGCTGCCCGTCGCGCACTTCCTCAAATTGAAACTTCTCGCATTCGCCCGAACTGGCTTCGGTGCGGCCAGGCCCCTTGTTTTCCTGACTATCCGCATAGCGGCGCGCCGGTGCGCGTGAGATCATCCGCACATTCCGGCGCCTCGCAGCGCAATGTGGCGTCCTTTCCATGAAACTCGGAACTCTTTGTTAAGACAGCGTGCGTATTCCTGCTGAGCGTCAAACGCGCCGCACGACAGGCGCACGAAGTGCCACGAGGGATGCTGTTCGCGATGCCAGACATAAATTTCCATGCGCTCGGGCCACACCGCGCCCGTTCCGGTGAAGACCCGCTCGTTTCGTTTCTGCTGAACGCGCGGAAGGCCCCGGTGACGGTATCGGCGCGCGACGTGGCGCGGCTCGATTCCCACCGGCTGCAACTGCTTCTGGTGGCGCAGAAACAGTGGGAGGCCGACGCGGTGAAGTTCGAAGTCACCGAGATGTCGCCCTCCTTCCGCGAAGGGCTCGAACGGCTTGGGCTCACATCCGACCATTTCGACAGGGAGTTGCCCCAATGACGACCAAGGTCCTGGCGATCGACGATTCGCGTACCATCCGCAACCTGCTTCGCGTCTCCCTGGAGGGGGCCGGGTTCGAGTTTCACTCCGCCTGCGACGGTCAGGAAGGAGTGGACATCTTTCCCGAGGTCGATCCGGACGTCGTGATCACCGACATCAACATGCCGAAGATGGACGGCTTCGGCGTGATCGACACGCTGCGGGGCGGACCGAACCGGACAAACGTGCCGATTCTGGTCCTCACCACGGAGAGTTCGGACGATCTGAAGGCGCGCGCCCGCAATGCCGGCGCGACCGGATGGATCGTGAAACCTTTCGATGACGCATCGCTGGTCTCGGTGCTGCGCCGACTGACGGGACACATGGGCTGATGAGCGGGAATTCGATCAGGGACACCTTCTTCGAGGAATGCGAAGAGCTTCTCGAAGCGCTGGTGGAAGGTCTGGCCTCCATGGAGGAGAGCCCGGACGACATGGAAATCATCAACGCGGTCTTCCGCGCGGTGCATTCGATCAAGGGCGGCGCGGGGGCCTTCGGTCTCGAACGGCTGGTCAGCTTCGCCCACGCCTTCGAGACGGTGCTCGACAAGGTCCGCGACAAGGAACTCGGCATCGACGAGAAGCTGATGTCGGTGGCGCACCGCTCCGGAGACCAGCTGTCGGATCTCGTGGCCTCCGCCCGCGACGACAGCCCGCTGGACGAGGCGGCGGAAGACGAACTCAAGAAGGAGCTGGAAAGCTACCTCGGCGGCAGCGCCGATGCCGAGGAGTTCTCCTTCGACGCGCTGACGCTGGACTTCGGCGGGGGCGGCGCGACCGCCGCCGTGGAAGAGGCCGAGGCAACCGGGCAGCGGGTGTTCTCCATCCGGTTCAAGCCGATGAAGGCGCTCTATGAAAACGGCCACGAGCCGCTGCTGATCTTCGATGCCCTGGCAGAGTTCGGCACGCTCAGCGTGACGGCCGACCTGTCCGGCCTGCCGGCCTTCGACGCCTTCGATCCGAACGACGCGGTGATCTCCTGGACGCTGACGCTCACGACCGGGGAAAGCGAGACGACCCTGCACGAGGTCTTCGAGTTCGTCGAAGGGCTGTGCGAACTGGACGTCAGCGTGGAGGAAGGCGCGGCCCCCCCGGTCATGGTGGCCGCCCCACCGCCAGCCGCCTCCGCCCCTATAGCGGATGACTTGCATGACGACGACCACGACGAGGTACACGCCCCGTCCAGCAGCGCAAAGACGCCCTCTGCGTCGGCCTCCAAGGAAGCGCGCGGCCCGAAGCCCACGCTGCGCGTCGATCTCGACCGGGTGGACCGGCTGATCAACACGGTGGGCGAGCTGATCATCAATCAGGCCATGATCTCGCAGCGGATCGAGGAACTGGATCTGCCGACCGTGGCGCACCTGACCAACGAACTGGAGGCCTACAAGCTTCTGGCGCGCGACATCCAGGAAGGCGTCATGGCGATCCGCGCCCAGCCGGTGAAACCCCTCTTCCAACGCATGTCGCGCATCGTCCGCGAAGCGTCCGATGCCACTGGCAAGAAGTCGAAACTGGTGACGGTGGGCGACTCGACCGAGGTCGACAAGACGGTGATCGAACGGCTCGCCGATCCGTTGACGCACATGATCCGCAACGCCGTGGACCACGGGCTCGAAAAGCCAGATGTGCGCGAAGCTGCGGGAAAGGACGTGGTCGGCACGATCCGCCTTTCGGCTGCGCATCGCTCCGGCAGCGTCTTCATCGAGATCTCCGACGACGGCGCCGGCCTGAACCGCGAACGCATCCTCGAAAAGGCGATCGAGAAGAACCTCGTCGCGCCGGAGGCGGAGCTTTCCGACCCGGAGATCGACAACCTTCTGTTCCTGCCCGGTTTTTCGACCGCGGGCCAGGTGTCGAGCCTCTCGGGCCGCGGCGTCGGGATGGACGTGGTCAAGAACGCTGTCCAGGCGCTTGGCGGCCGGGTCTCCATCACCTCGACCCAAGGAAAGGGCACCACGTTCACCATCGTCCTGCCCCTGACGCTGGCCGTGATGGACGGGTTCGTCATCTCCGTCTCGGACCAGACGATGGTCATCCCGATCTCCTCGATCCTGGAGACGATCCGCCCCAATCCGCGCGACATTCACACCGTCGGAACGGACAGCGAGGTCGTCAGCGTGCGCGGCTCCTACGTGCCGATTGTCGATGTCGCCGAGAGCCTCGGCCTCGAACACGCCGGCGCGCGCAACAACACCGGCATCCTGCTGCTGGTCACGACCGAGATGCAGGGGCTGACCGCGCTCCGGGTCACGGCCATCCACGATCAGCGTCAGGTCGTCATCAAGAGTCTCGAAAGCAACTATGCGGCGATCCCGGGTGTCTCGGCAGCCACCATTCTCGGCGACGGCAAGATTGCCCTGATCCTCGACCCGGAAGAAATCATCAGGCTTGGCCATTCTTCCGGACCAGACCTTTTTGCTCAGCACACCAGAATGGAGCTTCGTCATGTCTGAACCAGCAGAAATGCGCGCGGATACGCAGTTCGAATTCATCACCTTCTCGGCCGGCGGTCAGAACTACTGCCTGGAGATCACGCAGATCCGGGAGATCCGGCGCTGGACCCCGGTGACCGCCCTGCCCCACACCCCCAAGGACGTGCTGGGCGTGATGAACCTGCGGGGGGCGGTCATTCCCATCTTCGACCTGGCGGCACGGTTCGGCCTGGGATCGACGCCCGCAAACGAACGCAACGTGGTGATCGTGGCCGCCATGGAAGGCACGACCATCGGCCTGCTGGTGGAATCAGTCTCGGAAATCCTCTCGGTGGAGAAAAGCGCCATCCAGGAGACGCCGGACATCAAGTCCGAAGCGACGCGGCACAGCATCCTCGGGATGATCTCCGTCGACGACACCATGGTCCGGGTCGTCAACCTCGAAGCCGTGCTGGAATCGGGCAAGGGCGTCACCTCATGACACAAGCGGAAGTTGGCAGCACACTCAGGGAGATCCCGTTCAGCGATGCCGACTTCCGGGCAATCGCGGATCTGGCCCTGGCGGAGTTCGGTCTCAACCTTGCCGAAAGCAAAAAGCCGCTGGTCTATTCCCGCCTTTCCAAGCGGTTGAAGGCACGCGACGTGCCGAGCTTTCCGCTTTACCTGGCACTGCTGGAACGCAAGGAAGAGAACGACGAACGGCTGGAGCTGATCTCGGCCCTTACGACCAACGTCACCAGTTTCTTCCGCGAGAAGCACCATTTCGACATGCTGCGCGACGAACGCGTGCCGGCGATGATCGAAAAGATCAGGGCGGGCGAACGCATACGCATCTGGTCGGCAGGTTGTTCGTCCGGCCAGGAGCCTTACTCGATCGCCATGACCATCCTAGACAAGATCCCGGACGCGGCCAGTCAGAACGTGAAGATCCTCGCCACCGACATCGATCCGAAGATCGTGGAGCGTGCCCGCAACGGACAGTACCCGGAAAGGGAAGGCACGGGCATACCGCCCGCTTTCCTTCAGAAGTGGACGCAAAAGACCCCGCCGAACGAGATCCGAATGTCGAACGAGATACGCTCGCTGATCACCTTTGCGGAACTGAACCTGATGAGCGAATGGCCTTTCCAGGGGCCGTTCGACGCGATCTTCTGCCGCAACGTCGCCATCTATTTCAACCAGGAGACGCAGCAGCGCCTCTGGTCCCGTTTCGCGGAAAAGCTCGCACCGGACGCACTGTTCTGCATCGGCCATTCGGAACGGGTCACCGGGCCCGCCACCCAGCAACTGGCGGCAACCGGCATCACCAGCTATCGCAAGACCGGGTGCACCGGTCGGCACGCATCATAACAGGAGACTGAGATGAGCTTGAAGGACTCGCTGAGAATCATGGTGGTCGACGACATGGCCACCAGCCGTGGGCTCATTACCCAAGCCTTGGACGACATCGGCATCAAGAATTACATCACCGAAAACGACGGGCGCAAGGCACTGGAGCGCCTCGGCGCCAACCCGGTCCATCTGGTCCTGTCGGACTACAACATGCCCGGGCTCGACGGTCTGGGACTGCTCAAGGCGGTGCGCAGCTCTGCCGCCACGCAGAAGATCGGGTTCATCCTCGTGACCGGACGCCCCACACCCGAGATCGTTGCACAGGCGAAACAGCTTGGCCTGAACAACATGATCAAGAAGCCTTTCACCTCGGACACCATGAAGCAGTGCATCGAAAGTGTCGTGGGACGGTTGTGATGCGCATGGAGCCGCCCCCCCTGCCCCTCAGACTGGCGGCTGAACGCGTGTCGGCCGAGCTTGAAGCGTTGTATGACCGGCTCGAACGGCTGGAGTACGGGCTGGACATGGTGTTCATGCACACCACCGAAGCCCTCGACGGCCAGACGATCAGCATGCTTCAGGAACTGGACATGCTCCGGCAATCGCTGGGCGCGCTTGCCGATTTCCTCGTGCACCTGGCGAGGGATACGGACGAGTGCGGTCTCGTCAACCCTGAAGAGGCGCTGAGGTCGGTGCCGCTCAGGGACATGGCGGTCAGGCTCGGCGGCAAGACGAAGGCCGAGCCGGTCAGCGGCCACGCGGAACTGTTCTGAGCGCCGCCGCCTACACGTAACGCCAGCGCCGGCATCTCCGCCGGCTTGCAGAGGTCGAGGAATGGTTACCCACAGCGTCATCGTTGCGACACCCGACGGACTTCAGCGCAACCGTCTGGCGCGGATCGTCGACACTGCGCCGGAGTTCGAAGTGATCGCCTGTACGAGCGATCTCATGAACACCTACAACGAGGTGGAAGAACGGCTGCCCAACGCCGTTCTGATCGCCGAAGTGCTTGCGAACCTGCCGGAGTTCGAGGTGATGCACGCGCTGTTCTCGACTCTGGACATACGCTGGCTGGTGATCACCGGGCGGGGCGCCGCCAGCGCGAACCTCGCGCGCGCGCACAAGCCGCGGCGCAGCAGTGCCGACCTGTTCTCGATCCCCATGGATTCACCGGCGGACACGGTCATCGAACAGCTGAAAAGCCTGACGCGCACCGCGGCCTCCAGACGGCCCGCAGCCAAGAAGCCGGTCCATATACCGCCTCCAGCACCACGCCCGACAGCTAGAACGCCGCCCCCGGACCTGCCGAGGCGGCCGCAACCCGGCGTGCCCAGAGGACAGGGCAGTCCGCTGATCCTGATCGGCGCCAGCACGGGCGGCGTGGACGCCTTGCTGAGCGTGCTGGACAGTTTCCCGTCCGATTGCCCGCCCACCTTGATCGTGCAGCACACCGGTTCAGGCTTCGGCGAAAGCCTTGTCAGCCTGCTGGACCGGCAATGTCGTGCCCACGTCGAACTGGCGACAGGCAGCCGTCCGCTGCGGCCCGGGGTCATTACGGTCGGAGCCGGAGTCCGCAGGCACCTCGTCATCGAGGATGCAGCGGCCCGCACCTGCGGCTTGGGCGACGAGGCCCCGGTCTCCGGCCATGTGCCGTCGGTCGACGCGCTGTTTCATTCGGCGGTGCCGCTCGCGCCCTGCATTGCCGCCGCCCTGCTGACAGGCATGGGGCGGGACGGCGCCGCCGGGCTCAAGGCGTTGCGCGATGCGGGCGCAATGACCGTCGCGCAGGATCAGGCAACAGCGGTCGTCTACGGCATGCCGCGCGCCGCGGCAGAGATTGACGCCGCGGTGCGTATCATGCCGCTCGACAAGATCGGACCGGCTTTGCTGCAGTACGCGGCGGGCACAAGACAGGAACGCAGGGAGGTCATGCGATGATGGCGAAACCGGAGAAGCTGATCAACGTCATCCAAGGCGACTACGTGATATCGGAGGACTCCGACGCGGTGCTGACGACGGTGCTCGGGTCCTGCATCGCGGTCTGTTTCGTTGATCCTGTCCGCAAGATCGGCGGCATGAACCACTTTCTCCTGCCAAGCCGCGAAGGGCTTGAGGGGGCGAACGTGCGTTACGGGGCCTACGCGATGGAGCTTCTGATCAACGGCCTCCTCAAACGCGGCGCGGACCGGTCGCGCCTTCAGGCGAAGATGTTCGGCGGGGCCAGCATGATGGGCAACCTGCGCGACATCGGCGCCTCCAACGCGGCCTTTGCCCGGAAGTTCCTCAAGGACGAGGACATACCGATCACGGCAGAAAGCACCGGCGGCACCTCGGCGCGGCGGATCCGCTTCTGGCCGACGGACGGGCGGGTGCGCCAATTGCTTGTCAGTGCCGACGTGGAGCCGCTGCCGGTGGAAAAGCCCGCACCGGTCCCGCGCCCTGTCAAGGACGACATCACGCTTTTCTGAGAAGGGTGTGGGGCTGCAATGGCCGCATGTTCGTCCCCTGCGCGATCTGCTAGGCAGGCCCGGACGACGAAGCCCGGCCGGATCGCGGCAAGGGGCGCGCGCGCCGGTAGCCTGAACGGCCCCCTCGGGTCGCGGCAGCGGTGGCGCAGATCCGGAAGGCCAAGCGATGCAGGACAAACCCCTGCCCTATACCCGCGACCTGCTGCTGATCGGCGGCGGCCACACTCATGCCCTCGTGCTGCGCATGTGGGGCATGTCGGCCCTGCCCGGCGCCAGGGTGACGGTGATCAACCCGGAGCCCACCGCGCCCTACTCGGGCATGTTGCCGGGGCATCTGGCAGGGCACTACGACCGCCGCGCACTGGACATCGACCTCGTGCAATTGGGGCGGTTCGCCGGAGCACGGGTGATCGTCGGCCGGGTGACGGGCCTCGATACGGACGCGCGGGTGGCCAAGCTGGAAGACGGGCGGCAGATCGCTTTCGACGTGGCGTCGGTCGACGTGGGCATCACGAGCGACATGCCGGCCCTGCCCGGCTTCGCCGCCAACGCCGTACCGGCAAAGCCGCTCGGCCCCTTTGCCTCGGCCTGGGGGCGATACCTGGAGGGCAACGGCCCCGCGAAAGTGGCTGTGATCGGCGGCGGTGTCGCGGGCGCGGAGATCGCGCTGGCCATGGCGCATGCCCTCGGCGCCCGCGGGCGCAGCGCGGAAGTCCACCTGATTGAACGCGACACGGCGCTCTCTGCCCTGCCCCCGCGCAGTGCTGCCCGCCTGCGGACGGCCTTCGCGGGCATGGGCGTGACGGTGCACGAAGGCGCCGACGTCAGCGCAGTGACCGAAGACGGCGTCATGATCGGCGACCGTCTGCTGGAGGCGGGTTTTGTCTGTGGCGCCGCGGGCGCGCGCCCCCAGGCCTGGCTCAACGAGACCGGGCTGGCCCTTCACGACGGTTTCGTCGCGGTGGGGCCGACTTTGGAAACTTCCGTCACCGGGACATTTGCAACCGGAGATTGCGCCCACATGACCGCGTCGCCCCGGCCCAAGGCGGGCGTTTATGCCGTGCGGCAGGCGCCCGTGCTGCTGCACAACCTGCGCGCGCGGCTGTCCGGTCAGGATCGGCTGAAACGCTACCGCCCGCAGCGCGACTACCTGAAGTTGATCTCGCTGGGGGAGAAGGCGGCTCTTGGCGACCGCTTCGGGATGACCTTCCAGGGCAAGTGGGTCTGGCGGTGGAAGGACCTTATCGACCGTACGTTCATGGACAAGTTCCGCAACCTGCCCGCCATGACGCAGCCGGCGCTGCCGCGCGACCATGCGGATGGTCTGGCCGATCTGCTCGCCGGCAAACCGCTGTGCGGCGGCTGCGGCGCCAAGGTCGGACAGGAGGCGCTGATGGCCGCGCTGGCAGAGACCGGCGGCACCGCCCTGCCCGGCGACGATGCGGCCGTCTTGACCATGGGCGCGGAACGCATGGTGCTGAGCACGGACCACCTGCGCGAGATGGTGCGCGATCCGGAGGTCATGACCCGCCTCGCCGCGCATCACGCCCTCGGCGACATCTGGGCCATGGGGGCGGAACCGCAAAGCGCGACAGCCAACATCGTCCTGCCGCAGATGGCACCGCGCCTCGCGGGCCGCACCCTGCGCGAAATCATGTCGGCGGCGCATGAGGTCATGGCCGAGGCCGGCGCGACCATCGTCGGCGGCCACACCTCGCAGGGGGCCGAGATGACCATCGGCTTCACGATCCTCGGCCGCGCGCCCGGGACGCCGATCACGCTGGACGGCGCCCTCCCCGGCGACATCCTTGTGCTGACGAAGCCCATCGGCTCGGGCCTGATCATGGCGGCAGAGATGCAGGGGCTGGCCGAAGGCGATTGGGTGGTCGGCGCGCTGCGTCAGATGACCCGGTCCCAGGGCGCGGCCTCCCGCCTCCTGCGCGTGGCGCATGCGATGACGGATGTCACGGGCTTCGGCCTTGCCGGGCACCTGCGCAACATCTGCCTGAACTCCGCCGTGGGGGCAGAGCTGCGGCTCGACGATGTGCCCCTGCTGGAGGGTGCGCTGGAACTGGCGCAAACCGACCTGCGCGCCTCGCTCTTCGCCGAGAATCGCGCGCTTCTGCCCGACGCGCCTTCCGGTCCGCGCGCCGATCTGCTGTTCGATCCGCAGACCGCCGGGGGCCTGATGGCCGCCGTCCCCGAAGCGGAACGCGGCGTCCTCGCCCGGCTGCGCGAGGCCGGCTATCCCGTGGCCGAGATCGGGCGGATCACCGACCGCGTCGGTCAGATCTCGATCGTCTGAAGCCGCTCCGCGATGCGATCCGCGAGGTCGTCCTGCGCCGCCTCGGTCAGCGCATCGGCATGGAAGACCTCCAGCACGCGGCGCGTCAGCGCCGACATGGACTTGCGGTAGGCCGGGTCATAGTGGTCGGCGGCGAGCGAATGGCAGAGCGTTTCAAGCCGCCCTTCCCCGACGAGTTCCCCCCAGTGGTCGACCAGCGCGTGGCCCCGGTGGTAACGCAGGGGCGCGAGTTTCTCCATCAGCGCCGCGCCATCGGCCAGGATGTCGGCGTAGGCCTCCGCCAGGTAACGGGCGCGCACTTCCACCGGGATCTCGACCTCCAGCCACGGCGCGGCCTTCATCCCCTCCCACAGCGACGGCGGCAGGTTGATGTCGCCGATCTTGCTGCTTTCGGCCTCGACGATTACCGGGCGGTCCGGCGACAGCGCCAGAAGCCGCTGTGCCAGTTCCGTCTCGAACGCCTTCTGGCTGGGCTGCCCGCCGGCCATGCCGCCCAGAAGCGAGCCGCGGTGGTTCGCCAGCCCCTCGAGGTCAAGCACTTGCACCCCGCGCCGCCCCAGCCGGTGCAGGAGTTCGGTCTTGGCGCTGCCGGTGTAGCCGCCGAGCTGGATGAACCGATGCGGCAGGGTGTTGTCGTAAAGGTATCCGCTCACCAGCCGGCGAAAGGTCCGGTAGCCGCCATCGATCAGCCCGGGCCGCCAGCCGATCTCGCCCAGCATCCACGCGAAACTGCCCGAGCGCTGCCCGCCACGCCAGCAATAGACCAGCGGCCGCCAGTTGCCCTCGTGGTGCGACAGCGAGGTGCGCAGATGGCGGGCGGCGTTCTCGAACACCAGCGCGGCGCCGATCTTGCGGGCCTTGAACGGGCTCTCCTGCTTGTACATCGTGCCGACGCGCGCCCGCTCCTCATTGTCGAGGACCGGCAGGTTGATGGCGCCGGGCACGTGGTCCTCGGCAAATTCCGCCGGGCTGCGCACATCGATGACCGTGTCGAAGCCGTGATCCAGCAACTCGGGAAGGGTTTTCGGAGAGAGTTTCATCCCCGCGATTTAGCCTTGCACGCGCCGCGAGGGAAGAGGCTGCGGCCTGTTGGAAAAAAGCGTCGATTTTCCGCTGGACACCGGTTTCGGCCTCGACTAAACCGCCTCCACCCGAAGGCGGTGCCCTCTGAGAGAGGACAGGCCTTGACCCGTGCCCGGGTAGCTCAGGGGTAGAGCAGTGGATTGAAAATCCTCGTGTCGGTGGTTCGATTCCGCCCCCGGGCACCACAAATCTCAATTAATGCGTTATTTATCAAAGCGTTGTATTGGGCCTGTGGCGGGTCATCCCCACAATGTTTCCCACAAACGTCACGCTGGATTTTTACCATGAGTTGAATAGTGTTTTGTTGAGACATCCTGTTTCGATGAAAGGTGAAAGCCATGAGTATTAAGGCACTCTACGAGATCAAGCGACAAACCTTCCTCCAAGGTTACATCGCCAACCCAGACCGTTTCGACGACGCGCTCGCGTTCGCCCACATGCACCGCCTCGCGCCAATCTTTCATGAAGTGAGTGTGCGCGAAGAACACGGCGAAGACCCCTTTGCAGAGGCATATTGGATCGACGCAGAGTTTGCCGGGTCGGTGACAAGCCATCTAGACAAACTCTGGAAGGCCGAAAACTACGAAGACATGGCCTTCTATAAGCTCGAAGACAAGTTTGGTGGCTATCACAATAAGCGCATGGAGTTGGTGTTCGTCCTCGAATACACGCGCATTTCAGGCCGTTTCAATGACAAGACGTTCGAAGCAATCGAAGCGGACGCCCCGTCGGAAGCCAATAATCTCGACAGCACCTTTTCCCCTGAAGAAGTCTACTTCGACTAAGCTCGGCGCCACGGAGAGGCCCGCAGGAGGGCCTTTTGGGGTCTCGGGTGGGGTAGCCTACCAAATGTAGCGAAAGGCCCCTGTAGGGCGCTCTCTGGCGCTCATAGGCATATGGGGCCTGCGGCCCCTTGGTCTGTCCATAGGGCAAGCCCGCGCCCTTGGCCTTCTGTAGGGAGATGGGAAAGGGAATCCCCTCTGCCCATGGCAAAGGTCCGGCAAGCAAGGCAGTGACGCGCCCCCGGCGCGGCGCTGCGGTAGTAGCTCCACCTCTTTTGACCGAATTAACATCTTCTCTGGAATCATAAGAAGAGGAGTAACTACTACCAAGAGAGATACTCAGAGAAGATAATTCGGTCATTTCTTCACGCAGCATCAGGAAGCCCCCTATTTTCAAGGTACATGCGCAGGGCCACGTGGGCGTAACGCCGCAGGAGAGACAAGTGCGGCTTGCGCCATGTCCACCAGTTGTGCGTCCGGCCCGGAAGCCCCGCCTTGCGCTCTATCCGCGTGATGCCGGTGCGCGGGTCCTTCACCTTCACGCGCTTGGCCACGCGCTGGTACTGCAACAGGTCCGCGTCCCTGAGGAGATAGGCCGTCATCAACTCGTGGCTTCCCTCTAGCGCCTCCGCAAGGCCGACCACTACGCCCGCCTGCCGCAGGTGCCATGCAACGTCCAAATCCGCTTTCACCCTGTCCATGAACTCGGGCCAGTTGGTGACAGCGTGATGGAACACCTCCGCCTGCGGCATGCCGCGCCAATCCTCCATCATGCCCCGGATGCGCCCATAGTCCTCACGGGGCAGCACCTTCCACCGCGCCACCACCTGCGCCCGCTCTGCCTCGGGCAGGCCCGCGCTCTCAATCTTGGTCATGACCGTGCGGAACGTCTTGGCCATGATATTGGCCACGTGCTTTTCCTCGGCCTTGCGCGCCGCATCCGGGTCCGGGGCGCCCACCCGCAGCAAAGCCACCTTGTCCCCTTTGAACCCTCGGGTGGCAAACTGGAGCGGGGGCTTCTTTTGGAGGCGCCGCAGTGTGCTGACACTCACACCGGCACGGGCGGCCCACTCGGGCTGTGGCAGCGGCTCCGCCCATGTGAACCCGTCCCAGTCGTGCCCATGCTCTTGCATGGACTGCCAGACCAGACGGCACAGCGCCTCGTGGTTCCGGCTCACACAGGCGGAGAAGTCCGGCTCAGTGGAGTATAAACCGTCAAGGGGCGTGGACCGCTTGCGCCTGCGAACGCCGTTTGTCATGCTGTGGTCGTCCTTCGTGCTTGCTCGTGCGATTGACTTCTAGCCTCTGGGGGGTGGTGCCCCCAAGGAAGCCCCCAGCCCTTTTCGGGATGGGGGCTTTTACTTTAGGCGGCCTTGGGCCGGTCCGTCGAACCTGAAAATCCGGCAGGCCTTTTTCGTTTCCTTACAGGCGGTTGTACGGGTTTTCGTTCCGCACCCGGTGCGGGGTCTCTCAGAGGGCGGATGTCCCCCAGCGCCGTGCACAGCACCAACCACAGCGGCAGGCCATAGCCGTCTGCCAAAGCGGTCAGGCTCCGCAGGCCGGGGTTCTTGCTATGCTTATTTTCGTAGTAGGAAATCTGGGACCGGCTCAGCCCGCCACGGAAATGGATGGTTTCCCGCTGCAGGCCCATCGCCTCGCGTGACGTGCGCAACAGGTTCGACAGGCTGTCCGGTGTGTAGGCGTCCGGCTTGTCCGCAACCAGTTCCGCCACCTCATCACGAATACCGTACACATTGGCCACGGCTAGAAGCATCTCCTTGGGTGTCATGGGGCTGTTTCCCTCAACTCTGGCGCGGAGCCGGTGCGGCGCTGCACGCGGAATTTCTGTGTGAGGCCCAGCGTGTCCGCCCCGAGGGCTTCCCGCACCGTGAGCCACGTGCCGTCCGGGGCTTGCACCAGATCGGGCACCACCCCGTCCGGTACCTGCATAAGCGTCAGCACGCCCCGGTCTGTGGTGCCGTCGCCCCCGGCGTCCGCCCACCGCAAAGTGCCATAGCAGGACGCCGCCCAGTCAAAGACAACCCGCTTGCAGGCGGCGGCAAAGCGCCCGTCCTGTGCAGGGTCCGGGTCCAGCTCGACCTTTAGGTACAGCAAGTGCACCCGCCACAGGGCGGACTGTTTCGCGGCCCGCAGGAAGGTGTCCGCAATCTGGGTCATGCCTCGTCCCCCCAGCCCACCAGCCGCATGGCCCGCTCAAGCGGCACCCCGGCGCCGGTCAGAACGCCTACGGCCCGCGCGCGCCCGGCAACGTCCGCCGACATCATGCTGGCATTGGACAGCTTGGTGACACCCACCTTGGCAAACTCGGGCAGAAGCTGCCGCGCCATCGGCTCCACCGTCTGCAGCACGAAAAGCCTGTAGGCTTCCCGCATGGCGCCAGCATTGCCGCTGGCCGTGGTCAGAGCCGGGGGAATGCCCGCCGCCGCCAGCACACGGGCGTGCAGGCTGTCCACTGCCGGGTTGAGGTCCGCCTGCCGTAGATCGGGGCCAAGCTCAACGCGCCGAAACTCATTGCCGCGCGGCTGCCCCGTGTTCATGGCAAAATCCGCCCTGGACTTGATTGCCGCCAGCGTGCCGCCCCCCTTGAGGCCCCGCAGGGCAGCCGCCTGTTGCTCCTCCGGCACGGTATCCGGGAAGGGTAGCACGCCCTTGCCCAGCCATTCCGTGGCGCTGGAAATTGCGCCCTCAATCTCGGCCATCAGCCGGGGGCTGCCACCCATCAGCAGGAAGGGACTGCGACCGCGCCACGGCTGGGCCGCATCGCTGTTGATGGTCAGCCGCAGCACCTCGCCCTCAATGGCGCGCACGCTCTCTGTCTCCGCAGGCCGCGCGATATGCAGATGATACCGGCCCCGCCCCAGCTCATCCCAGTAGGCGGCCCGATGCAGGGTCAGGTCGTTTGCCTCCACGCGGATGTGCCACACGCTTTCGCCCCGCAGGCACAGGTCCAGCCCGATTGCCGCCAGCACGTCCGCCCGGAGCGGCCCCGCGTCCGGCGTGGGGTCGAGCATGGCGAAGGCCCGCGACCAGTAGGAGGCCGCCGTGCCGATGGTGGCGGACAGCGCCGCGCTGCCATCACTCCGCAGCCCGTCCCGCCGCGCGGACAGGTATTCCGCCGTCACGCTGGGGAAGGCCGCGCGCTGTTCCATGTCGGTGGTTTTCTTCCGGAATGGCCACATTACCAGCGCACCTCCCCAGCCAAGAGCAAGCCCGCGCCCGATGCCTTGAACAGGCCCGCCAGCGCCTCGCGCGTCATGGTGCTGTCCCCAGCCGTGATACTGCGGAACTCGCGCCGTGCCGGGCTGTGAATGAGCTGGTAGAGGGCCAGCGCCCGGCAAGCCTCGGACACGTTCTCCGCAGGGGTGCCGGGGTCCACAGCGCCCGCCGTAAGGCGATAGCGCCCGGCGGGGAGGTCCAGCACCGCGCCGAACTCGGGCACGTACTCCGCCACCACAGCGGCCCAAGCGCCGCCGCTCCACTGCTCTACGGTCAGGCTGTCCGGGTAAGGCTGCCGGGGCCACTGTGCGTCCCCCTGCGCGTCCAGCACCGCCACAGCGGTGGCCGCCGTGGCAGGCCAGTACAGGCGCCCCGTGTAGCTCTCCACCATACGCCAGCTCGCGGCAATCATGGCGGTGGCCCGCTCATTGGTGGTGGAGGCCTCCAAGGCAACGTCCACCGCCGTGGGCGTGCTGGGCAGGCTGCCCCGTGTCATCGTGATGTCTGTGGTGGTCATGGCAGGATGATCCTTTCCGTGCGCACCGGGTGCGCCGTGTTCTGCATCGCGCGCAGCTCTGCTTGGCTGGCCTCATAAGCGGGCCGGGTCACCAAGCTCAGCTCGTAGAGGACAAGCTGCAGGATGGTCCGGATGAAGACGCCGGGATTGCCGGGCTCCGGGTCCAGCCGCTCCGCATCAGGCACCGCCTCTCGGGGCGGCACGCGGAAGCCGGGCGAGATGCCCTTAACCAGCCCGCTGGCCAGAAGCGCCAGCGCATCCCGCACGTGGCTCACATCCTCCAAGGCCGGATCAATCGCCGCCTCAAAGCTCAGCGCCGTATCATCGGCGCGCAGCGTCAGGCTGCCATTGCGGCGGCTGGCCAAGGGTCTGTCAAAGCTGTGCCCCAGCAGCAGGGACACCTCCCGGTCTTCGTTCTCCAGCGTCCAATTGAACGCCCCGGGCGCGATGCGCTCCTTACGGACGCGGCCCCGGTCTGCGATGGTGGCCAGCGCGTTGAAAGGAAAGGCCCCGGCAATCACCGGCTGTTTCCCTTGGCGGCGAAGCTCAAGCCCCGCCGCCACCCATGTTGCCCGGTGCTCCATATTATGCGCGGTCCTGCACGCCGGTCAGTTTGAAGTAGTGGGTGGCCGTGCGCTGGATCAGCACATCAAGGAAGGCGAACATGGTGAGCGCCACCTTGCCCGACTTGCTTTCGCTGTACGGGTCCACGATCAGCTCCGGACTGCCCCACGTGGGCACATAGGCATTATTGCTGCCCGCCCCGAAGTACACGGTGGACGCGCCCTTGTCGGTGGCGTCCCGTGCACCGCGTGCCGACACCTGCGAACTCCACAGCGTCGAGAACCCGGCGGACTTGAGCCGGTCCATCTCGGACACAGCCGTGCCGGAAATGAGCGTATCCAGCAGCGTCTGGGCAACGATCGGTGCCCCGGCAATGCGCACCTGCGACGGGTCGGACAGCTTGGCGGTTTCCTGAATTTCCGTGGCCCGCAGGAGGAAGTCCGAGAAGCTGGCCACGTCCGTGAGCGCCGCCGTGCGCCCGCCGGTCAGCACAGTCTCGAACCCGGCGGGCTGCTCATCGGCCCCCGTTCCTCGGAAAATAGCAAGGTCGATACCCTCGCGCAGCACCTCGGACAGGTCACGCCGCAGGATTTGCTGCAGGGCACTGTTCTGCCGGATCGCCTGCCGGGTCAGCAGGTAGCGGGCCGTTGCGGTCTTGATCGCCGGGGACGTGGCCGTGGTGGTGATGGTGCCAGCATCCGCGCCCGCACCCTCCGCCACCCACGACAGACCGGTGCCGCTGGTGATCTCGGGGAAGCTGGGCGCACCGGACACCTGCAGCACGTTCACGCCAAACCGGCCCGCCGCAGAGGTCTCGAAGAACCGCTCCAGAGCATTCATGGTCGGACGGCTGGCCAGTTCGCCGGACGTGCCCGCGCTCGCGTCGGTCACCGCGTCGGCACGCTGCTCCAGCGCTTCCCACGGGAACCGGACGCCTTTCTGTCCCACACCGTGGCGCTGCTCCAGCTCTTCGTTCACCTCCGCCTCGCGGCCCGACAGCGGTTTCCCGTCCACCAGCGCGCCGACAACGGCGGTCAGGTCGAAGGACCGGCATTCGCGCTCGAACTCACGGCCAGCGTTATCCGGCTCCTTGATCTGGGCGCGCTCTGCATCCTCCAGAATGACCGCTGCCCGGTACTCGGTTTCAGCGTTCTGGTAAGCATCGGTCAGGCTGCGCAGTTCGGTGCGGCCATCGTCGTTGATTTCATCGGCCTTCTGGATTTCGGCCATGCGCTCGCGCCGCTTCGACTGCGCAAGCTGGATTTCCTGAGATTTCAGCATGTGTGCTCCTTTTGATTTTCAGGAATGCCCGCCGCGTTGAGGAAGTCATCGCGACCTTTGACGCGGCTCCGCTTGGGCTTGCGGTCGCGTTTCTCATGCCCTGCCCAACGCTCCCGGTTGGTCTTCGCGCTGTGGCAGGACGTGCAGAGATATTGCAGATTGCTGGGGTCATAGACGCCAATGCCCACGTCTTCGCAGTGGGCGCGCGGCACCACGTGGTCCGCCTGTCCGGTAAGGCCCAGGAACGTGAAGCAATGTTCACAGCGCAGTCCCGCGCGGTGGGCAACAAAGGCACGGACAGCGGCCCAGCGGTCCGTTTTCAGAGGTCGGGTATCGGTACGGGCCATTACAGCACCTCCACTTCGTAGGTGGGCCTCACGGCTTCGCGGGCCTGCAACAGCGAGGCACAGGCCAGAACAAGGGACTGAGCCACGTCGATACGGCTGGTCTGGGTGTTGGACTTCACAAGCTGGCACGCGCCCGTTGGGGACACTTTCACATCCGCCTCCGCCATGCCGTGTTCGATCAGCAGTGAACGCTTGAGCATGACCGCCCCGGCTAGGAACAGCTTGCGGGTGGCGCGAATGTCCTTGTCCCCGTCAATCGGACCCTGCCCGCGATACACCACCGGCCAACCCAGCCGCGCCCGCGCCATGGCTGTGGCCATCTCTTCTCGGCGGTATCGGTCACACGCGACAGAGGCGACAGGGTGCGGCCCGATCAGCTCGACAAGCCGGGGCAGAAACTCTGCAATGTCTGTGACGCTGCCGCTCGTTTCGATCAGCTCACCTCGCGCTGCCGCCCGCACGTAGAAATCGTCTACATGATCGCGCTTGCCGCGCGCCAAGAGGTCCATCGCGCCTCCGGGGAACGCCCCGAGCACGCGAAGGGCACCGGACTGATACGCCACCACCGCCGCCGACATGCTCGCCGCACCCCCAAGGTCCAGCCCCACAAAACACGGCTCGCCCGGCACAGGCTGAACGTCATCCCGGTACGCTTTTTTCAGCGTCTCATAGTCCAGCAAAAGTTCGCGGGTGGCAGAGACAGGGACGTTAAGGGACCAGTTCAGGAAGGGGGCCATGGACCCTGACGCCTCTGCCTTGTCGTGGGCGTCCCTGAGAAACCGGCGCGGCTTGATCTTACCGCCGTCAGGATTGGCCTTGTCCCAAGTCGCGGGGTCGCTCGGATCGTCCTCTTTGCTGGCCCCGTAGAGGCACACGAACGTCCTCTTGTCGGGTCGCTCGATCATCTCGTTATACTCGGGACTCGTGCCCCGCGTGCCGGTCAGGATCAAACGCCCGTTCTTGGTTGCGAGGGCGTCATAGAAGCCCTGCACCAGCTCATCTTTGTGCCCCGGCATGAGGCCGGTTTCGTCAATCACAGCCACGTCCAAGTCCGCCCCATGGCCGGATATGTTCGTGCCGGTGTTCAGCAGCACCGTACCTGTGCCCATATGGATTACACCCGGCCTCGGGTTGGCCTTGGTGACGAATTCCTCCTCACGGCCCGCGCCCTCCATCAGCGTGGCCATGGCCTTGGCGATGAAGGTACAGTGCTTTTCGGTCGGTGCCGCAATCGCGCCAGAGAAGCCGGGGAGGTGAATAGGGCTATCCGGGCAAAGGTGCCCAAGCATCACCGCCCCCAGAAAGGTGGACTTGCCCAGCTTGCGAGGCGTCGAAAAAATGTGGTTCCTATAGCGAGGCCCGTCGGGATCGCTGGCCAGATACCCGCGCAGGAATTCAAGCTGGAATTCGTGAAGCTCGAAAGGCTGGCCAGCAGAAATGCCCGCCGGGATCACAAAATTCGCAGACAGCCAATGAGCGAACCGCCGTTCAATCGGCGGTCGCTTTCTTCTTCTCGCGCTCCGCACCGGGCGCGGAAAGGTTCCAGTTCCATCCATCCTCAATTCCGTGTGCGGCACAAAGAGAGGTCCGCCCCTGCTCCGTATCTGTCCCCTCCAAGAGGGTTTCGGGCAGGGTTCCCTTTAAGGGCATTTCTAGCACTGGATTGAAAATCAGGCGTGGCCGAAAAACCGGCAGGATCACGAAGTGATTAGTATTCGTATTCCGTCTACGACAGCCTTTTGCAATTTCGGCCTTTGCTTTCTCAATTCAGATCGCAAGCCAAGACGTTTCGGAATGCGCACACTCTCTTTCAGAGCATACAGGGGAGTGATTACCCTGCCGCGCCGCCGCACGATTAGCAGATTGCCCGACCGGCTCTTGATCACGAAGGCGTCACGCCATTGCCGGGCGCTCAGGCGCTTGGGCGTGCCGTCCCCGTTGAGGGCAGCCGGTAGCGGCACAGTCAGATACGCGCCACTTCCCGCTTGGATCGTGCCGCCGAACTCGTGTCGAACCATGTAAGGCAGGAGGGGGACTACCCCCTCCACCTCGCCACTGTCTTGGCGCACGTCGAAGTCCTGCAAACGGGCGATACCCTCGCCGGTGATGCTGGCCAGCCTGCGGTTGCCGGTCGATCCGTGGGGAAGGCTGTGCCGCTTGGCCAGCGCGTCCGTGGTGACCTTGAGATAGGCCTGCATGGCCTTCTCACCCACCTGCATCACGCGGTAGGCGGTGAGCTTGGACAGCCCGCTTTGAAGGTTTCCGGGCGCGATGGTCTGGCCGTTCTTTCTTACTTCCAGCTCCATGACTTACGGCCCCACGCTAAAGGGGTCACGGGCGCGGTGCCGGTATAGCAGGGCGAACTCAACGGTGGCCGCAGCCAAGGCGCGTTCATCCCCCTCATACTCAGGCTGCACAGCCTCGGCCACGAAGATACACCCCAGCTTGGTGCCACCAGAGCCGTCTCCCCCTTCCTCCAGCGTGTGCTGCCCGGACAGCGCCTTGATGATGGTGCCCGCCACGTTGTTGGCGACGGTCTGGGCTTCCTGCTCTTGCGGCACCGGCATGACGAAGGAGAAGAACACGGGCAGAGCGCACTCTGCCTTGGTGCCCGTCGCGTTCATCACCTCCCGGCCCTCCAGCACTGCAAGCACGGCACCGCTTGCCGGGTCATAGTCGTCGGGAATTTCCTCCCGGCGGATGTCGTCAAAGGCGGTGGCGATTTCGTTCGCGCGCAGCCGCCGGACGATCTCCTGTATAAGCCGCTCGCGGATGGTGTTTTGCACGCTCATACCGAAACCCTCCGCCGCTTACGCACCGCCGACACCGGCTGTGCGTTTTCAATGAGTGCGGTGATTTCGTTTCTCCGCCAGCGCGTAGCGCCACCCAATTTAACAGGTTGCGGCACGACGCCATTCGACACCCAGCGCCAAAAAGTTGATCGGCCACAGCCTAGCAATTCGGCCGCCTCCGTATCCCGAATTAATTTCACTGCGCTTTCCATTCCCGGTTCCTTTTCCAAATCGGATACCGAGATTGATTGAGAAAGCGCGCCTTGTCAAATTACTGATTTTACTGTGCTTCTCCGCACCCGGGTGCGCCAATTCAACGCTCAATTCCAAGAGCATAGGCGCCCCACGCATTCATTAGCGGTATGCGCCGATCAAACAAATCGCTCCTCGCGTAAGCCTTCTTCACCTTATCCTTTTCAACATGGGCCAGCGCCTTATCCGCGAGAATGCTCTCAAACACGCCGTTATCATCTGTCCAGTCTTGGAACACACTGCGGAAGCCGTGAGTGGTAATGCCCTCGCGCTTCATCCGGTTGAACAAGGCCCCAAAGGCGTTGACACTCAGCTCCTTGGCGCTGCCGTCCTTGCCGCGCTTCTCGCTGGGGAAGATCAAGACACTATCCAGCCCCTTCACTTTGGCCAGTACCGCCAATGCCTCCGGAGAGAGGGGCACCCGGTGCGCCCGACGCTTGTCAATTGGACCCTTCATGCGTTCGGCGGGAATCGTCCAGACACCTGCTTTGAAGTCGATCTCAGACCAGCGTGCGCCCCGCGCCTCAATAGACCGGGTGGCCGTGAGTATCAGGAACTCCAAGCACCGTGCCGCTGTCCCGTCGCGTGCACTGATATCCTGCATGAAGCCGGGCAACTCCTTCCAAGGCAGCGCGGCATGGTGCTGCGTGTCTCGGCTGTTATCGGTCAGGCCCAGCTCCACGCCGGGCACCGGGTTTGCGTTGGGATAGTGCCCCTCCACAATGGACCACGTGAATAGCTGGTTTAGGCGCGCCCGCACCCGGTGCGCAGTGTCGGGGGCGCGGTTCCAGATCGGCTCTAGCACTCGCTTCACTTCGCGTGGCGTGATTTCCTCCAGCTTAAGATGACCGATGACCGGAAACACGTAAGCTTCCAAGCGGTTCAGCCACGTGTCCCGCGTCCGCTCTGCCATTCCCTTGGAGAACTCGGCGAAGTGCATCCGCGCGGCCCGCTCCACCGTCATGACGCCCGCCGCTTGCTCGCGCCTCTGCCGGATGTAGGTTTCCACATCGCCGCCCCGCTTGGCGTGCATCCGGATTTCCTCAGCAAGCTCGCGGGCCTCCGCCAATGTCGTGAAGTGCGCGGAGCCAAGCCCGATGTCGTGGCGCTTCCCCCGCTGCATGATGCGCATCACCCATGAGCGCGCGTCACCTTTGCCCACCGCAAGATATAGGCCGCCGCCATCCGCATAGCGCCCCGGCTCCTTGAGCGCCTGCACCTTCTTCACCGTCAACAGATACCTTGCCATGCCTTTTCCCTACCCGGAACGTTACCAAATTTTCCCACAAAAGATGTGGGAAAGGGCGAGACGCCCAGAGATTGGTAGAGACGGCTACTAGAATAAAATCAAGTAAAACAGGACAAAGCTGGACACATCGGGACAGGTTGAGAAGGTAGTTTGATGCCGCCCCCGGGCACCATCCTTCTTTAGAAGCGTTTAATATCAGCTACTTAGGTTGCGATTTTGTCCCACCGGGAACAACCGCCGCCAAAAGTGGGACACTTTCGTCCGGGGTTTGTTCTCGGGAAAGACGGCGAAGCGCGCTTTCCGCACGGGTCTTCTGACTGGCCGCGCGGGTGTAGCGGGTAACTTCCTTGCTGGTCCGGTGCCCGGTGATGGACATGATTTCCTGTTCCGTGCATCCCAGTTCGGCCAGCCGGGCGGCGGCGGCCTTGCGAAGCCCGTGGACGGAGCACTGCGGAAGTCCGGCATCGTCGCACCACTTGCGGAAGCGATTGCCGAATCCGTTGGACGTGAAGGGCCGATTGAACGCGGTAACAAGGAAGGTCAGATCGCCCGTGGGCGTGGCGTCGATAATCTGTTGCAGCTCCGGGATCACGGGGATTTCCATCCGCACCGGCTTCCGGTTCCTGCCCTTGTGCTGGGTGAAGATCAGCCATCCGTCGCGGACGTGTTGCTTGCCCAGCACCACAAGATCGGCGCGGCGCTGGCCGGTGTAGAGGGCAAGCGCCAAGGCGAGACGCGCGGGCGTGCCAATCGGGTGCGCCTCTTCGTATTTCTCAATCTCGGCCAGCGTCCAAGAATGGAAGCCGTCGGGGTTGCCCTTGAGGTATTCGACCTTCTCCGCCGGGTTGTCGGCGTGGTGGTCATAGCGAAGCGCGTAGCGGTAGAGCTGACGCACGGCCTTTACCATGCCGTTGGCGGCCTCGGGCCGGTCGGCCATCTCATCGCGGCGGACGCGGATATGGCGGGGCAGCAATTGAGCGAAGGGCTTGTCCCCGTCGCCCTTGTGCTCGCAGAAGCGTTCAAGGATAGACCGGCGGACCTTCTGAGTCCGGGGGTCCAGCTCTTGAAACATGGCGCTCTTGAAGTATTGGACGCAAAGCCACCTGAAACTCTTCGGCACGACGCGCCCGGTCTTGTCGGTCTTGGCCTCCTTCGGGTCAGCGGCGGCGGCGCGGTAGTCGGCCAAGAACTCAGGCGAACCGGCGGGGCCGCGTAGGCGAATCTTCCGCCCGTTGCGGCGGTAGTAGAGGCGGACGTTGCCGTGGCGGTCCACGTCCTCCACCACGTATTTCAATCTGAATTTCATCGAATCCTCGGGCATCTATTTGTCCCAAGGATTGTGGTCGGAGTCGTCGCCACCGGGCAAGGCGTCAAAAAATCGGTCCAAAGCACGGACGTCCCAGACCCGCCGCCCGTCGATTTTCTTGGCCTTGGGCATCCGCCCGTCGCCTACCATCGAGTCAAATTTCGACGCGCTCACGCCGATGTATTCCGCCGCCTCCACGCGCGACAGCCCCCGCCGCGTGGGCGGCGGAAGAGCGGTGCGCGTATGTTCGGAGACGGCGGGCACGGCTTCAGAACGCCCCGTTGAGGCGAACGCGAACGGACCCGGACGGGTTGCCCGCTGCCGAGACGGCCACGCCGATCTTGGTGTTGCCGCTGGCGGTGCTGGTCACTGCCCCGTCGGACGTGCGGAAATAGACCGCATCGCCCACGGCCAGTTCGTCGGTGGAGACTTTGGGCATCTCGAAGACGCCTTCCGTCACCAGCACCAGAGGTTCGCCAATGGCGGCGTCCCCCGATGCAATGCCGAAGAGATTGCCGAGCTTGATGCCATCGCCAGAGCTGGCGGCGGCCACGGCGGTCACGGTGAGGTTGTCACCGGGTTGCACAAAGTTGCGCATTTCAGGTTACTTTCGAGGTTCGGAAATGAAGGGTGATCGGCGTCCGACGCCCGGCCAGCTCGGCAATTTGCCGGTCCAGTGACGCCAGAGCGGCGGCCATCTGGGCGTCGGACTTGTATTCGACTTCCTCGCCATTCTGGTCGCGGAAGCGCCGCACGCCGCCCGCACGCGCCGTCAGAAGCGCGTCACGGGCTTGCGTGAGCTGGTCGAGCGTCAGGGCCATCAGGAAGTCGCCACGCGCTGCGCGCCGCGCCAGTCGAGCCAGCCCGCGCCGAAGTCGAGGAAGCCCCGGAAGGACAGCCCCAGCGTGTCCCAGCTTTCGCGGCGCTGGACTTGGACGCCCTCGGCCCCGCTCAGGTAGGCGTAGCGCAGGCAGGCCAGACGGGCCGGGTCCGCGAACAGATACCACGTGCCCGATGGCAGGCGCGGTTCCACCAGCAGCTTCAGCTTGCCCGCGAAGGGGTTCACGTCCGCCGTGGTGCCGGGCTGGGTCGCGGCAAGGATTTCCTCGGCCTCGGTTTCCAGATCGGCGGGCACCAGCAGGTAGCGCGGCGGGGCGTCGATGATGGTCTTGCCATCGGTGCCGGTGCGCAGGCGCATGGCTTCGCGGTTCTCGGTCAAGGTCGCCTTGGACGGCAGCCCGACGGTATCCCCGATGTTGCCCCGGCTGGCGTCGAAGACGGGCGTGCCGTCGCGCATGTCCGGGTTGCCGGTCAGCATCGCCACCATGATCGCCGCTTCCGTCTGGGCAGCCGCCTCGCCAAAAGCGCGCACGGTGTCGCTCAGAAGGTTCAGGTCATCGTTGATGATGAGATTCCGGGTCAGGTCGATCCGGCGGCCAAAGGTCTTGAGGTTGATGGACTCGCCCTCTTCGGCCCGGCTGGTGGCGGTGAACTCGCCATTCTCGGCCATCTCTTCCAGTTCGCCCATTTCGCCAAGGCGGATTGCCGTGCTGGTCTTGAAGTCCCGGAGCGTCTGCTTGCGGCAAAGCGCCTTGAGGGGGCTTTCGGCGGCCCGATAGGACGCCATTGCGGTCTTGCCGGTCGCGTCCATGACGGTCAGGGCGAAGTCGCTGGTGCCGTGCGCGGCGGCGCGGTGCAGCACTTCGTCCCGGCTCATGCCGCGCGTGCTGGTGCCCATGCGCTCCACGGCTTCGCGGGCCATGTCTATCAGGCTCACGTCGGCATAGGTGCGCGACGCCTCGGGCAGCTCTTCCAGCCCGCCCATGCGATAGGCCAGCGCCTCGGCCTGCCGGGTGCGGATGGTGGCCGGGTCTTCGTTCGAGCCATGCACGCGGACCACGGGGGCCGAGCGGCGGGTTTGTTGGGCGTCGAAGACGGCAGCCTTGGCGGCGGTCATGTCGGCTTCGTCGTCAATGAGCTGGTCGGCCAGCTCCGGGCCAAGCCCGGCAGCGCGGACAAGCCCCCGGATGTCGCTCCGGCGTTGCGCTTCCGCCTCTTGCGGCGAAAGGGTTTCGATAGTCTCGGGCATGGGTTCCTCTTTCTGCCGTAGACGGGCGGACGGGTCCGCCGGGTTGGAGGTCAACGTGACCTCGGTGAGACGCCACCCGGTCGGGCTCTTCACCCGGCCTTCCGGCGTATTCCGTTCGGTCCAGCCCGAAACGCGGTAGCCGATACTGACTCCGCTCACGGTGCCGTCCGCGATCCGCTGGACCACGGGGGCCGCGTCTTCGGCGCTGGTGATTTCAAGCACGGCCACCACGGCGTCGCCTTCCACGGCGATGGACCGGACGCGGCCAAGCTGGTCGCGGACAGAGGCGGTGCGGTGCGAGTCCAGGACGGGCAGCCCGTCAGCGCCCGACAGGTCCAGCGTGTCAGCGGTCAGCACTTCCAGAAACGGCCCGCGGGCGTCGCGCCGGGTCACGGGCGACGGCGTGGCGATCACGGCGGACACGGTGCGCGTCTCCGGGTCATAGCTGTTGGGGCGGGTCTGGGCGGCCCGCGTCAGGGCGTTATCGAGGGGCAAGGCGGGCCTCCATACGTTTGAAGGTGTCGGTGTCGCGGGTCATGAGCTTGCCCGAACGGGGACAGCGCACGGCACTGGCGCGGGCGAGGTTCATGGTCAGCTTCGGGCCATAGCGGTCGGTGCGCGCGCCAGTCTCAGTCACCAGCTTTCGCCACGTGATGTCATTGGTCATTGGCCGCCCCCTTCGCGCTGAAGGTCAAACCAAGCTCGGCTTCCCGGGCGCGGTCGTCGGCAATTTCGCGGTCCAGCTCGGCCACGTTCCAGCCGAGTTGCGCGACGGCTTGGCGGCGGCTGGTCAGCCCCATTTCGAGGGCAGCGCGGGCCGCCTCCATGTCCTTTTGCGGGTCCACCTGCATCGGGCGCGGCGGCAACCATTCAGCTTTGCGCGCGGCGGCAAGGTCGGCCACGTCCAGACGCCCGGCCACGTATTCGTCGGTGACGAAGCGTTGGAAGATCGGATTCAAAAATTGGGGGACAAGCGTGTGGTAAACGTATTGCTCCACCTTGGCCCGGAACGGCAGCAGCCCGGCCCGCAGGCTGGAATAGTTCGCTTGGCTCAGGTCGCCGTCCACAAGGTGCTGGGGCACGCCAAGCCCGGCGGCAATCTGGCCGAGCGTCAGCTTTGCGAAGGCGATGGACTCCTTGGCTTGCTCGGGTGCGGCGAACTTGATGTCAGTGCCGCCCGGCAGGACGCGCACCACGCCGGGTTCAAGGGAAATGTCCCCGCCATCGGCTTCGGGGAAGGCTTCACCGGCCCCGCCCATGTTCGTGGTGTCGGTGACGAAGCCCGCGAACATGGAAGAGATTTTCAGCCCGACAAGCATGGCATCAAGGGCTTGGTCCAGCTCATTGACGGTCAGCAGGATCGGGGCGAGCTGGGAAATGCCGCGCACTTGGCCCGGGCCGAGCTGGCGGAAAATATGGATCACGTCTTCAGCCGGAACGCGGATGGACTCTTGCGCGGTCGGGAAAAGATCGGTCGGGCGTTGCGGGCGGAAGTGATAGGCGCGGCGCGTGCCATTGGCGGCGAACTCCACGCCCGCCACCACATAGCCGCCGCCGCTCAGCTCGCGGGTGTCGGACTCGTCCAGCGCCTCGGCAGGGTATTGCCGCCAGACGGTGCGCCCGTCGCGGTTCTCGGCCACGAAGAGTGCTTCCCCGTCCACGATCTCGGCCAACACGGCGGCGGCGGTCATGCCCCGGAAGTCGGTGCGGCCTTCGGCGTCCAGTTCGGCGTCAGAAAACGCCTTGTCGATCAGCGCGGCCACGTCCTTGTCGGGATAGGCCGAATTGGCTTCGATGCCCGCCCCCACGGCCTCGGCCACAATCGCGTCAACGGCGTTGCGGATATAGCCGTTGTTGGCATAGGCGTGCCGAGCCCGGGCGCGCACCGGAATGGCGGCGGCCAGCGTCTCGGTGCCATGCGAGCCAAAGTGCCGCCCGAATCCCGCGCCGCGACGGCCACCGGCAGCCGCGTCAAAAGATCGGACGGCCACCGGGGCGGCTTCGCGCTTGAAGGGATTGAGGCGGGACAGCAGGGACATGGGATCAGCCCACCAGCGGCTTCAGAACGTGGTGGAGCGGAATAACGATCCATGCGCGGCGGGGCATGATCGCGGAGTCTTTCGGCGTCGGGTCATTGGTGAGCCAACCGGAGACTTCGCGGTCTTCCTCGCCTTCTTCGGGCCACATGGAAAATTCGAGGTGCAGGAACATGGGTTCGCCGTTGCGGATGCGAGCCACGGCCAGTTCCATGCCGTCAGGCTCCACCACGTCGTCCCTCCGGGCGCGAGGGTCCACGGTTTCCATGATCGTGGCGACGGCTTTGAGCGTGCCCATTTCCTGCTTCACGCTGGCAAGGGCGTGAAGGACAAGCGCACGGCAAAGGCCGATTTCGTCGAAGAGTGCCGGTGCGGTCGCGCCAGAGCCGCCGCGCAAGGACGGCTTCAGCGCCCCTTCCCGAATTTGCGCACGAAGCTGGCGGGCGTGAAATGCTTCAGAGTTGCCAGTGATCGGCGCGAGGCGTTGCGCAAGATCGCCAACAGAAAGATGCGAAGGGTTGGTCATAGTGCCTCCAGAGAGTTTCTGAAGGCAATTCCTACATTAAAAAATGAGCTTGTCAATCAAATGTAGAGCGGTTACACATGCGGTGTTGGCGCGAGCCAGCAGTCGAGTGCCCGAAGTGACCGGGCGGGGCATCCTCGCCCGCCCGGTCACACCCGACAAAAGGAAAATCAAATGCACGCACCGCACCAAAAGCGACTCGGCTTGGCCGGGATCGCCACCATGAACGGTTCTCGCAGACGGGGTAGTAACTCTGTGCTTCGTTCGGCTCGGCAACGTCGGAAAGGCTTTGAGAGAGAGGCTGGGCCGGTCATCCGCGCATTTGAAGTGCGCTACCCGGACTTTCCGAAACCACAAACAGCAGAGGAACGGGACGCCTTGCGTGAATCGCACCCCCATTTTGCGACGTTTTGCGACCAGCTAGACGCGCTGGCCGCCAAGTGGCGTGTGTAGCTGAGCCGAAAAGCCCCCCGAAACTCTTGAAAAATTGAGAAACTGTTACCTTATGGTTCTCATAGGCAACCAAAGGGTGACAGATTGAAACTTTCAGACGGCGAGAAAATCATTATCGGCATGTTGGCCGACATTCACAAAGCGATGGACATAGACGGCGAAACCGATGTGAAGCGTCTAATGTCCTGTATTTACGGTGGTCATTTGTGGTCTCTGAAATGGGACTGGCAAGGGCTTCTCCATGACCACGAGGATGACCCGCAGGTTGTAAAAGAAACCTGTGACATTATGGACATGTGGAGTCTCATCGAGCGGTCGTTTGGCCTCTTGGAGGACGCCGAAAAACAAAAGGTTCGAGACGCGAACCACGGTCACGATCCGCAGTTCAACGGCTTCGATGGAAACAATGAAGGGCACTTCAGCGTCGCGAAGCACTTGGTAGATGACATGGGGCGCTTTGAAGATTTCAAAGGGCGCTACATGAACTCGCATTCGCAAGTTGTGCCACATTATCTGAGGATGTATCGCGTCTTTGAACCGATCCGCGATCAACTCGGCATGCGCCCGAATGTGGCTTTGACAGCCGACGAGCTTGTCACCATCCTTGAGGCAAAATACCCGGCAAAAACCTAAGTCACTTCCCGCTTATCCACCTAGAGTGAACGACGGCGCGGCGCTTCGGTGCCCCCGTCACCGCTTGAACCTCTTCGGCGCGACGGTCCACATTGGCGTTGACCAGATTCCTCACTGCCATGGCGTATACCACGGAATCGAGGGATTCCGCCCGGCGGCCCGGGGTGCGTTCCCATTGCCGGATCGGTGCGCCCTTGCGGTAGCGAACCACCAGCCGTTCGGACGCCAACTCTTCATAGAAGCGCCCTTCCAGCGTGTCAGAGAAGCGGACAGAGCGGCCACGGGTCAGCCGGTTGATAAGCTGCCCCTTGAGCCCGTCCACGCCCACAATGAAGAGCCGCGCGCCCCGGGTGTCGCTGGCCTTGATCGCCTGACGGTCGCCCGATGCGCCCTTCACGGCATAGATGCGGCGGCTCATTCGGGGGCGGCAGAAGCCAAGCACGCGGTCCATCGTCACGCCGTCGCCCGCGTCAATGCCCGTGGCGTCTACCCGCAGGAAGCCGCCCTTGGGGTGCTTCCAGACGGTGCGCAGGGCGTCGTCCAGCTCGGCCCACACGTCGTCCGCCATCGGGTCGCCATAGATCACGTCTTGCGCCAAGATGAAGACTTCATCCCGCCCCCAGCCCACGAAGACCATTTCCAGCCGGTCCCGCTGCACGTCCACGCCACAGGTGACAAAGAGCACGTCCCCCGGGATCGCATCCGGCAGCCCGAAAGGCTCGGCCCGGGCGGCCAGCGCCGCGTCGTCGATCTCTTCGGCGGCCTCACGCCAGCCTTGGCCCATGAGGGTGTTGGTCCAGACTTGCAGCTTGTCCGGGTGCGCCTTCGATTCAAGGAACTCTTGAGCGATCTTGCCCCAAGAGGCGTTCGCCAGCGTGGACACCAGCGCGTTGAGCCGGAAACCGGCGTGGCCTTCCACCTCGGGCCGCGTGATCCGCCAGCGCCCGGCGGCCACCATCGCGGGCTTGTGCCGCTCTTCGGTCACGGCCCCGCAGCTCGGGCAGACATAGGCGGCCTTCAGAGGTTCGCCCTCGGGCCATTGGATGTCCGCCCACGTGATTTCGTGGAAGTCGCCACAGTGCGGGCACGGGCACTCATACACACGGGAGTCGCTGTTGGCGTAGCTCCGCAGCACGTTGGACGTGGCCTCAAGCGTCGGGGTGCTGCCCAGCACGATCTTGCGGTTGGGGAAGCTCAAGGTGCGGCGCTCGGCCAGCGTGAGGGGCGAGCCCTCGGCCCCCGGCTCCATCGCGTCGGCTTCGTCGATCAGCAGGACGCGGACATTGTGGCGGCGCAGGTTGCGGGGGCTCTTGGCGGCCACCACCTTGAGGCTGCCACCGGGGAAGCGGCGGGACAGCAGCGTGTTGCGCCCGGCTTCGTCGGTCTCGGCAGACATAAGCCCCTTCAGCTCCGGCGTGGCAGAGAAGATCGGTTCCAGATCGCTCACCACGTAGTCGCGGGCGTCCGCCTCGGTCGGCTGCAAGACCATGATCGGCGCGGGCTCATTGGCGATGTATGCGGCCACGGTGCCCGAAAGCAGCGTGGTCAGCCCGACGCGCACCGGCTTCACCACAGTCACGCGCTCAATCAGCGGGTCGGAAATGGCTTCCGCGATGCCCCGTTGATACGGCCAGAGTGTGACGCGCCCCGGGGTGGCCGAGACGCCTTCAGGCAGCCGCATGGTGCCTTCGATCCAATCGGGCAGGCTCAGGCGCGGCGGCGGCTTCAGCGCGGCCATAGCGTTGCAGCGGGTTCGGGTCAGGGTGTCATTCATGTTCGGCCAGCTCCATCAGCACGTCGCGGACTTCGGCGTCCAGCGCGGCAAGGTCATGCGGGGTCAGGTGGCCGAGCTTGCCAGCGGCCCGACTCGGCAGAGCGAGGAAGGCGGCGCGCACATCCCGCAGCACGCCAGCCCATTCGCGTCCCACCTCGGCGGCGGCGATCAGCTCGCCACGGGCTCGGGCGTTCTGGAAGGCGAGCTTGTCCGCGTTCTCTTTCGCCAGCCGGAGCTTTTCGGCGGCCAGCTCGGCGTCGGCCCGGCGGCCAGTTGCCCCGACGCGGGCGTGGTCGCAATAGGCGCGGATCGCGGCCCGGAGCGGAAACCGCTTGTCAGCGTTCCGAGGGATCACGCCTTCCCGGGCGAGGGCCGAGACGCGGTTGGCGGTCAGCCCAAGCCATTCAGCCAACTCGCCTGCGGTGATGGTCACCGGGTCGGATGGTGGCGGCCCCACCAGCGCGTCAATCTCAGCCAGCTCTTCAACGGTGATGAGCGTCGTGCTAATGGGAGTGAAGGACAGGCTACTACAGGCACACATTATGGAATTCCTTTTCGATAGCCGCGGAACGCACATCGCAAATTTTGTGCGAGGTCAGCTTCATGCACCTACTGGACAAAACATCGGCCACTTCATGGAGCAGCAGAAAATTTTCATCGACATGAATGGGAGATACCTTGGCGAAATCGTTTCCAAGAACCGCCTGCTGTTCCGAACCAATTCCCCCTATCGCAGCACGAATTTTGGAAACTATGGGAACTACGGAAACGTAGGAAATTACGGGAATCCGGGCAACTACGGTTCTATTGGTATGATTGGAGGGTTCGTCGATATTCCGCCGGAACGATTGAAGCCGTAGTTGAGTTTTCCGTCTGATTTTTTCTGTGCAGCGGGAAATGCCGGGGCTCCGCGTCCCCCGCGCTGCGACCAGACGGGAAGGACCCACGCGGGAACGGCGGGAACGCCGGTAACGCTGGTAATCTTCCCCAACTCTCCACTGTCCGGGGCATGGGCGGACCGGACAACCGGACACCCCTAAAGGGGTGTGTCCGTGTCTGTCCGACCTCGCGCCCACCTCTGCCCGGCGGACAAGTCTGGACATGTCCGGCAATGTCCGTGTCTGTCCGGGCCTACACATCGTCGAAGTCCTCGGTGAATTGTTCGTGGTCGCGATACCGCTCGACGAATTTGCCCTCTGCGAAAATGACCACTCCTTCCCGGTACAGTATTCCAACGGCCCGCCGGAACGCCTTCTTACGGGACTCGGGGTCTTCCGACGGGGATACTTTGCGCCCCTGAACGCAGGCGTCCCGCCACGTGTCTTCCGGCACAAACTGTCCTTTCCCCAGATCGCGAAGAATGGTCAGAGCGGCTTGGGCGCTGGGGGGCAAATTCGGACTACGGGCACGGTTAGCGCTGTCCGCCTCTTCACAGATAGCCGCCGTGATCGCGTCGCCGTCTTCGTCGGTGCCGATTTCCCGGACACCCACGGTAAAGGCCAGGTCTTGCTCGGTTGTGCCGTTGCGGTTCTTGGACGGCTTCACGCTCACCACGCCGTCTTCCCGCTTCAGGTAAAGCGCCACGTCCAGCGCGCCGTTCAAGAGGCTATGCCCACGGGGCAGCCCGTCGCCCGCTTTGGTGTCGTGGTGGATCAGCACGACAGCCGCCCCCCACTTGGTAAGGGAACGGGCAGCCGCCACAACCTGCCCCATGCCCTTCGCGTCATTCTCTTCCAGCCCCGGGAACGCCACGGCCAACGTGTCGATGACGACAAGCGCGGGCCGCCGCTCCTTAACCGCCTGTTGCAGCGCCTTGAGCTGGCCTTGCTTGCTCAGAAGATCGGTGACGCCTTCCACCACCTTGAAGTCGGGTGCGTCGCCATGCTCGGCCTCCATCGCCTGCACGCGCCCGCGCATCCCGTGTCCGTCTTCCGCTGCCACGTAGAAGACGCCGCCAGCCTTCACGCGCCGCCCGAAGACCTCGGCTCCTTGGGCCACGGCGTAGCCAAGGCGCGGCGCGAAGAGGCTCTTACCCGCCCCCGGAGCGCCCACAATGGCCGCCACGTCGCCTTGGGCAAGGAGACCTTTGATGACATAGGGGCGGGCAGCGGTGGCCGCGCAATCGCTCGGGCTCAGGAAGGTCGGGCCGCCAGAACGGTCAGACGGGCCGCCCACCAACTCGGCAATCTCGGCTTCTTCCTCGGGCGGCACGTCATAGACCGGCTGCCAGCCCATGAGCTGATACAGCTCGTCGAAGTCTGCCATTGCCTCTTCGCGGTTTTGCATCGCCCGAAGATCGGCCACGGTATCGTCGCGCCATTGGTGCCGCTCGGCTTCATGGATGATGTGCCAGCCGGTCAGCCCACGGTCGGCTTTGCACGAGGCCCAAACCGCGTCCGTGTGGTCCGAGCCATAGTTGTGATGTTGCTTGCTCCATTCGTGGACCAGCTCGCGCCCCTCTTCGCTGCCCTCGGTTTCGCAATGCACGGCCATGACCATGTGCAGCCAATCATCCCGGCTGGCATAGGCGTCCCCGTCGTTCGGGCACGCCATGAGGGCGTCGCGGATCACGTGGAAGGGAAGGCCCGTGGGCTCGCCTTGTCCGGGCTCAGAGGGCCGCTTGCGGATCGGCAGGGCCTCGGGCCACGCGGGCAGCTCGCGCGTCAGGCGGCCCGTATAGATGCCCTTGCCGTTGATCGCGCCGGGGGCCACCACGAAGCCCCCTTCGCCGCGCACGTCCAGCCCAGCGGGCAGCCCGGCGGCGCTGTTCCCTTGGCCGTCCCACCGGAAATAGACGTGCCGCCCGCCACTGGCGGTTTCGACTTGGCAGGGCGACATGGCGTCCACGTCCAGCCCCAGCGCCTTCAGCTCGGCAAAGCCGTCTTTCCCGTTCTTCTGGTCAATATCCAAGACGGTGAAGCCGTTGCGCTCGCCAGACGGCAGCCCGGGCATAACGTCGAGCCACTTGGCCCACCAGCGACCAATCTGCCGGGCGTCGTCGGTGGCCTTGTCTTGCCAGCCTTTGACCAGCGGGCGCTTGTTCGGCCCCAACGGGATCACGTGCCAGCCTTCAGCAGCAAGGGCCAGAGCGGCGCGGCGGTTGTCAGAGACTTGGCCTTTGGGGGCTTTGGTGCTATCTTTTGCGGGCATCGTATCTTCCTCTTTCGGTGCCGCGACACGGGGACTTAGCCGGTCCCACAAGTCGAATTTCATGGCCCCCACTGGTCGCAGCCGGTGGGGGTTTTTGATTCCGAAGGATTGGATTCCGTTGACCGTAAAGCGCCGAATTGGTGGGACAAAAATCCTGAAAAACCTAATGAAACTATGGGAAGATTCAGTGTCCCACTTTCATGTAAGTTGTTGATTCAGGTTATTTTTTGCACTCCGCCCCCGGGCACCATTTTTCAAACGTCAATGTTGAATGGACCGCTCTCTGTGAGCGGCCTTTTTGATCGTCCTCCCGTTCGGACCGACATTCCCCAGAAGTACGTGGGTTTATGCAAAACCCCCACTTGGCTTGCGGATAATTGTTGAGGATCGGCGCACGTCACACGCCCGGTTTGGGCAGAGCTTTCGGGATGAAGAGGGCGCGGTCCGGTTTAATGTCCAGCAACGGCGTTCCGTCGAGGCAATCGAGGCCGCGCACGGTGAGGGTGCCGTGCTCGATCCGGTCGAGGTGGACAATGGATGTGCCGATGGGATTGGGCCGGACGGGAGAGCGGAGCGCGAAGGTGCCGAAGGTCGTGCCGTCGGCGCGGGGCGACTGGGTGAGGAGGTCTCGCCTGGACCGGTCGAGCCAGTAGAGCACCTCGATCGTGGCGTAGGCCTCGAGGCCCGCGAGCGCCGGGTGCCAGGCCTCGTCCACGACGAGCGTGCATTCCGGCCCGTCCTCGCTGCCCTGCCGCGGACAGTCGCGCCGGTCGGTCCAGGGCGTCCGGATGAGGCCGATGAAAGTCAGCCGGGCGTCGTCTGCCGGAGCATCAGCGACCGTCGCTTCCCCTGCGCGGATGTTCTTGTCGGTCATGCTCCACCCTCCCCCTGGTGCCACATTGCCCGCTTCTCATGCTGGCGCGGGGCGCGGGGAAAGGCCAGAGCCGGAGAAGGGTTACTCTGCCGCGACGAGCGTGGCGGGATGCGACGTGGCCGCCATGGACTTCGGGTAGCGCACAAAAAGGATCGCCGGGCTGCGCACGCCTTCGGCGCGGATCGTGTCGGGCAGCGTATCGAGCGTGCAGGCCACATGCCGCTCGGCCTCCGTGCTGACCGAGGCCACGATGTCCACCGGGCAGGCCCCGGGGGCACCGGCCTCCATGAGGTCGCGGCGCACCGCGCCGGCCTTCTCCACCGCCATGTAGAAGGCCACCGCTGTTCCCGGATGTGCAAGGCGCGCGCGCGCCGGATCGGCCTCGCCGGGTTGGCAGGTGCCGGTCGTGATGGCAAATGTGTCGATCTCTCCGCGCTCGGTCAGCGGTGTCTTCAGGCGGGCGGCGGCGGCAGAGGCGGCGGTGATGCCGGGGACGATCTCCACCTCGATGCCGGCGGCTTCGGCGGCGGCCAGTTCCTCTGCCGCGCGGCCGAAGACCGAAGGGTCGCCGGATTTCAGGCGGACGACGCGGCGCCCCTTACCAGCTTCGGCGACGATCAGCCGGTCGATGTGATCCTGCGGCCAGGCGCAGGCGCCCACCTCTTTGCCGACGTAGACGCGGTCGGCGTCGCGGCGGGCAAGCTCCAGCACCTCCGGGTCGACCAGGCGGTCGTAGAAGATGACGTCTGCCTGTTGCAGCCGCTGGACCGCGCGCAGGGTCAGCAGGTCGCGCGCGCCCGGACCCGCGCCGACCAGCGCGATGTGCCCCTTGGCTTCGGGCGCGGCGCCCGCGTTCACCGCGTCCTTCAACAGGCGTGCGGCCTCGCGTTCCCGCCCGTCGAGGTGGGCGCGGAAGGGTTCGCCGTCGAAGGCCCATTCCCAGAAGCCGCGGCGGCGTTGCGGGGTGACACGTTCGGCGACCGCGCCGCGCAGGCGGCCCACCAGCGCCACGAAGGGCCCGAGGCGCGGCGGCAGCATGGTTTCGATGTCGGTCTTGATGCGGCGGCCCAGGACGGGGGCCGCGCCTTCGGTGCCGATGGCGACGACAACCGGGTCGCGGTCGACGATGGAGGGCGTGAAGGCATCGCACATCTCGGGCCGGTCGACGACGTTGACCACCGCCCCGGCCGCCCGCGCGAGGCAGGCCAGCGAGGCGTCATGCGCGGGGCAGCCGGTGGCGATGAAGGTCAGCGCCGCGCCGTCGAAAGTGCGTGCGTCCGGGGCGGCCTCATGGCGCACCCGGCCAGAGGCGATGAGGCCGTCCAGCTCAGGATCCCCGATGGGGCCGGTGACGACGATCTCGGCCTCGGTCTTCAGCACGAGCCGGCATTTGCGAGCCGCCTCCTCTCCGCCGCCACAGATGACCACACGGCGTCCGTCCATGCGCAGGAACATCGGAAAATTCTTCATGTCCAGTCTCCAGACTTGTCTCCAGAACGCGAAAAAGGCCGCCGACACGGTCACGACCCATGTCGTGACGCATCGAGCAGCCTTGCTCATTTCACCCGTTTTCGGGAACAGCGACGCCGTTGCCGCTGATCGAAGCCTTAACGGCGGCCCGCGATTCGGCGCAAGCCAAACATGCCGCGCTGCCGCATGTTTGCCTTTGCAGCCGTTGAGACGCCCAAAACAGCGGCATTTAGTGCGGGATTGGCGCCCACGAATGGCAACGGGATCAGCCGGTGACTGTGCGCAGCAGGTCGAAGGAGGCCATGAGAAGGCCCTCCGCCTTGTCGGCGGGCAGATTGTGGAACTCCGGCGCGAAGGCCTCCATCGACACCGGACCGGTGTAGCCCGCCGCCTTCAGCGCCGAGAGCTGGCCCAGGTTGTCCATCCGGTCGTCCTCCGTCACCACACCGCGGTCGCGGTCCGCTATGGTGACCAGCGAAATGTCGGGATCGGTCACGCCCGAGACATGCACCATGCCGGTCCAGTCGGCGAAGATCTCCGTCTCGCCGGACAGGAAGTGGTGGAATGTGTCGTGCACCAGCCTGAAGCGGCCCGCGCCGCCCACCGCTTCGATGGCCTCGATGGCCTCGGCCTTTGTGCGCAGCGAGGACTGGACGAAGCCCAATGGCTCTACCAGCGCGGTCATGTCGGCCTCTTCCAGAAGCGGCAGGATCTCCCTCAGGGCGGTCTTCACCGCGTCGAGATCGTCGAGCCCGGTGCCGTCGTTGCGCGGGATCAGGCTGATGGTCTCGGCCTCAAGATCCTGCGCGATGGTGATGAGCGAGGCCACCTCCTGCGCTTTTGCATCGGACCAGTCGTTGAACATGCCGACCTGGCTCAGCCCGAAGGTGCGCAGCCCCAATGCCTGAGCCTCCTCGCAGACGGTTTCGGCGGTGAAGCCTTCGAACAGCGGGCGGCCCAGGTCGTTGCGGAATTCCACGCCCGCGCAGCCGGTGCGCTTCGCCAGCATCAAAAGCGCCCTCCAGTCGAGGCGCGGCGTCGTCATGTGGTTGAGCGCAAGCTGCATCGGTCCCTCCCCTGCCCGCGATCCGTGGCGCGGCACCATTGAGAGACGACCACGGCCCGGCGCGCCGCACAAGCGTTTCCGCTCAGGCGGCGGGCCTGACGATGCCGGAGGTCACCCAGGCATCGAAGGTCTCGAGCACCGCATTGGTGAAGGCGGTGTCGTTGATGTGGGCGTCCAGCTCGCGCAGCGTGACGTTCGACGGGCAGGCCTTGCGGACCTCGTCGATGAAGGCGGCGAGCCCTTCGGCGTCATGCAGCGGTCCGCCCGGGCGATCCCATTCGTTGCCGCCCTTGAGGGGGAGGAAGAAGACCGTCTCGCCCTCGGCCTTCGCCAGCTTGGCGCAGAGGGCCTGCGCCACCTCCCTGCGCTGAGCGGCGTCCAGCAGGACGGAGGACAGGAGGCGGTTGTGGGCGTGGACTTCCTGATCCGCCAGCCGCGCGGGCGCCGCCTGCCAGCCGACGAAGTCTACGAGGTCGTAGCACCCCGGCGCCACCATCTGCGGCACGCCGCGCCGTCCGGCGTTGGTCATGCGGTCCGCTCCGGCGCTGATCGTCGAGCCCATGAGGTGGTTTCCCACCTCCTGCGGCGCGAAGTCCATGACGCAGGCAAAGGCGCCCTCGGCGGCCAGCGACTCGAAGGCGCGCCCGCCCATGCCGGTGGCGTGGAAGACGGCGACCTCGAAGCCGCGCGCCTCCAGCGCCGGTTTCAGGGCCACCATGTAGCGCAGCACGGTCTTGCCAAAGGAGCTCATGCCGATCAGCGGGCGGTCGCGGTCGGGGCGCTCGACCGCACGGGCGGCGCCCAGCACCGCGCCCGCGGCCTGCGACAACGACGCCTTGCAGACGGAGTTCAGGCCATAGAGACCGCCCGCCCAGAGGATCATCTGGATGTCCGCCGCGAGCCGTTCCGCCGGAATCAGCGGCGAGAAGGAGACGGTCGAGACCACGTATTTCGGCACACCCAGCGGCAGTGCCGCGCAGACGTCCAGCGCGAGGTCCGTGCCCATGGTGCCGCCCAGCACGATCACCCCGTCGATCCGCCCTTCGGAATGGAGCCGGAGCGCCACTGCAGAGGCCCCCGCCGCCATGATCTGCATCGCGGCGTTTTCATCTTCCGTGGCGATGGCCGCTGCGATGGACGATCCGCCCGCTTCCGCCACATCGTGCTTGGAAACGTCGCAGGGGCGTTCGGGATCGCCCAGCACGCTCACGTCCATGGTCAGCACGCCGCCGCCCTGCCCCCGGATCACCCCGGCGATGTAGTCCAGTTCGTCGTTTTTGGTGTCGTAGGTGCCCACGACGAGGATGGTGCGGTCCGGCGCGGCGTCGGTCATCTCAGGGCTCCAGTTTGATCCAGGCGGTCTTCAGGTCGAGGTACTTGTCGAAGGCGTGCAGGGACTTATCGTGGCCGTTGCCGGACTGCTTCACCCCGCCGAGGGGCACGGTCAGGTCCGTGCCGCCATAGGTGTTCACATGCACGACACCGGCCCGGATGCGGCGCACCATGCGGTGCGCGCGCGACAGGTCGGAGGTCCAGACCGCCGCCGCCAGCCCGAAGTCCGTGCCGTTCGCCAGCGCCACCGCCTCCTCCTCCGTATCGAAGGGCATGACGGCGAGGACCGGGCCGAAGACCTCTTCCTGCGCGAGCCGGTCGGTGGGCGCGACACCCGTGACGATGGTCGGCTCCATGTAGTAGCCGCCCGTGTCTTCGAGAATGCGACGCCCGCCCAGCACGGTGCGTCCCAGCCCGCGCGCCTCCTCGACGAAGGCGAGGTTCTGCTGGAGTTGCCGCAGCGAATTGACCGCGCCCGCGTTGGTCGCCGGGTCGAGCGGATCGCCGACCTTCATGCCCTGCGCCACATCGGCCAGCAGCGCCGTGAATTCTTCGGCGATGGTGCGTTCGACCAGCAGGCGGGAGCCCGCGACGCAGACCTGCCCGGCATTGCGGAAGATCCCGGCGGCAGAGACCTTGGCGGCTTCGCGCAGGTCGGGGGCGTCGGCGAAGACCACGTTCGGGGACTTGCCCCCGAGTTCGAGGTAGACGCGCTTCATGTTCGACCGGGCGGAGGCTTCGAGCAGGCGGCGCCCGGTGGGGCCCGAGCCGGTGAAGACCAGCACATCCACGTCCATGGAATGCGCCAGCGCGTCGCCGACCACGGCGCCCTCGCCGCAGACCACGTTCAGCACGCCCGGCGGCAGCCCGGCCTCCAGCGCCAGTTCCGCGATCCGCACCAGCGTGAGGGAGGCGGTTTCGGCGGGTTTGAGGACGACCGAACAGCCCGCCGCCAACGCCGGTCCCAGCTTCCACGCGCCGATCATAAGGGGGAAGTTCCACGGCACGATGGCGGCGACGACGCCCGCCGGTTCGCGGTGAACGAGGCCGAGGATGCCGTCGGCGGTCGGTGCGATCTCTCCGCCGATCTTGTCTATGGCTTCGGCGTAGTAGCGGATCGTGGCGGCGGCGGAGAGCGGTTCCGCCTTTAGCGCCATGCCGATCTCCGTCCCGTTGTCGCGCACGCCCAAGACAGCGAGGTCGAGCGCCTGCGCCTCGATCAGGGCGGCCCATTTCAGCAGGACCTTCTTTCGGTCGGCGGGGGCACGTCCTGCCCAGCGGCGGTCCTCGAAGGCGGCACGCGCCGCGGTGACGGCGCGGTCGGCATCGTCCCGCGTGCCCTTGGCCATGGTGGTCAGGACGCGCCCGTCCAGCGGAGAGATCACCTCCATCTCGGCGCCATCGGAGGCAGCACAGGACGCGCCGTCGATGACGTGGCGCGCGGGCGGAACCTCTGCAATCCTCAGTTCGGATAGTCGTGACATGTCCATAGGTGCGCCCCTTGTCGGTTCATTATTCAAACCCGTGGTGGTGATATATTGGGCGGCGGTTGCGGCAGCTGTCAATCCGGCCCTTATCGCAAAGAAGACGATTGACAGGTTGCGGATCGCGTCTGATGATATTTTTCACACCGATGGTTCAAATAATGATCCACAACACCAGGGAGACGACCATGAAATCCATCTTCACCGCCTCTGTCGCGGCGCTGGCTCTGACCGCCGGTGCGGCGCTGGCCGAGTATCCCGAGAAGCCGGTCACCTTCATCGTGCCGTGGCCCCCGGGCGACCTCGAGGACGTGCTGACCCGCATGATCGCCGAGGACTTCCAGGAGGAATACGGCGTCGCGGCTGCGGTCGTGAACAAGCCCGGCGGCGGCGGCGGCCCCTTCCCCGGCGCCATCGAGGTGGCGAACGCGCCCGCCGACGGCTACACCATCGGATCGTTTGTCCCGGCCGTCGCGCTGATCGGCCACGAGATCGACATCCCGGAACTGGCGCCGGAGAAGTTCGACCCCATCGGCATCTTCCTGACCTACCCCTTCGTGATCGCGGCGGGCGGCAACGCCCCCTACTCCAGCATGGAAGAACTGGCCGAGTACGCCAGGGAAAACGACGTGGTGCTGGGCCACTTCGGAGACGTGCTGACGCCGACGCAGGTGACCAAGGCGCTGGCCGCGAACATGGATTTCGAATGGGCCTCCGACGCGGCGTTCGACGCGCTGGACTGCAACACGCTGGCCTCCGGCGACGCGGACGTCATCAACACCACGCTGCAACTGGTCCTGCCCTGCCTCGACCAGGTGAAGGTGCTGGTGTCGATCACCGGCGAGCGTATCTCGAAGGTTCCGGACACGCCGACCATCGGCGAGGTGGACCCGTCACTGAACATCTCGCTCTGGAACGGGCTGTTCGTCGGAAAGGACACGCCGCAGGACGTGCGCGACAAGATCGCCGCCGTTGCCGAGAAGACCGTGATGTCCGAGCGCGCGCAGAAGGTGGCCGAGGAAACCGGCGCACTGGTCTACTGGAAAAACGCCGAGGAAAGCGCGGAGATCATCGCCAAGGACAAGGAGACGCTTGGCGCGATTTCCGAGGCGCTCGGCCAATAATACCCCCTATCGGAGGGGCCGCGCAGTGGCCCCTCCCTTCCCCACACCCGCTGGCAAGGGCCACCCATCGTGAGCACGGAATCCGAACTTCAGGCGCGCACCCGCGTCTCTGGCCAGATCGTCTTTGTCGGCGCGGCGCTGCTGGTGTCGCTCGTGCTGCTGGTGCAGATCCCGACGCAGACCACATGGATCGAGGACGCCAAGAGTTTTGCCGCGCAGCCGCGTTTCTGGCCCGGGGTCGCCATCGTGACCATGGTGGTCACCTTCGGGCTGCACCTATGGCTGATGAAGCGCCGCCGCCCCGTCGGCGCCGACTGGGCGGAAGCCAAGCGCTGGCTCGAGCCGATGGAGTACGCCGTCTGGTTCATGGTCTATGTCTTCGCCGTGCCGTGGATCGGCTTCCTGCCGATGAGCATCGCCTTCGCCGCTGCGCTGACGTGGCGGCTGGGATATCGCACCCCCCTGTACCTGTGGCTTGCCGTGGTCTTTGCCGTGGGGACCGTCCTGCTGTTCAAGGGGTTCCTCGGCGTGAAGATCCCCGGTGCCGCGCTATATGAACTGCTGCCGGACGCGCTCCGCAGCTTTGCCCTGCAGTACCTCTGATGGACGTGTTTTTCGCAGCCCTCGACGTTCTGGCCCGCTGGGACGTGATGCTGGCCCTGGTGGTCGGCTCCATCGGCGGTGTGGCCATCGGTGCGATCCCCGGCGTGGGCCCTGCCGTCGCCATCGCCATCCTTCTGCCCGCCACCTTCAGCATGGACCCGATCGTCGGCCTGACCATGCTGCTGGGCATCTACGGGTCGTCGATGTACGGCGGCGCGATCCCGGCGATCCTGATCAACACCCCTGGCACGGCGGTCAATGCGCTGACCACCTACGACGGCTTCCCCATGACCCTGCGCGGAGAGGGCCGCCGCGCCCTGTCACTGGCCTATTCCGCAAGTTTCTTCGGCGGCATCTTCTCTGTCCTTTGCCTTATCCTGCTGTCGCCCGTGCTGGCGAAGGTCGCGCCGATGTTCGGCTCGCGCGAGATCTTCCTCGCGGCACTTCTGGGGATCATCCTCGTGGTGACCGCGCACAAGGGCCAGATGCTGATCGCCGCGGCACTGTCGGGTTTCGGCATCCTGCTGTCGACGGTGGGGCTTGAGCCGGTCAAGTACACCCGCCGCTTCACCTTCGAGCAGACATGGCTGGCCTCCGGCGTCGACCTGATCGTGGTCGTGCTGGGGCTGTTCGCGCTGAGCCAGGCCTTCCTCCTGCTGACCATGGACGACGAGAAGATCCGCATGCCCCGGTCGCGAGGCTCGCTGTTCCAGGGCTTCCGGGAGCTGATGCGGCATCCGCGCGTCGCCGGAATCTCCGCCTCTTTCGGGGTGCTGATGGGCATGATCCCCGGCGTGGGCGAATTCACCGCGCAGTTCATGTCCTACACCTCGGCCCGCAAGCTGTCGAAGTCGCCCGAGGCCTTCGGCCATGGGTCGTCCGAAGGGCTGATCGCGTCGGAGACCGCGAACAACGCCGTGCCCGCCGCCGCGATGATCCCGCTCCTGGCGCTTGGCATCCCCGGAGAGGCGCTGACCGCCATGATGCTGTCGGTTTTCTACGTGCACAACGTGGTACCGGGGCCGGGCCTGTTCCTCTACCAGATGGACTTCGTCGTGGCGCTCTACCTCGCGCTGCTGATCCTGAACGTGCTGGTGGTGGCCTTCCTGCTGGTCTCGACCGGGGCGCTGGTGAAGCTGACGCAGATCCCCAACCGCTTCCTCGGCATGTGCATCCTGCTCCTGTCCTTCGTCGGCGTCTACTCGATCCGCAACTCGGCGGTCGACTGCGCCATTGCCGCCGTCTTCGGCCTGTTCGGCTACGTGCTGAAGCGGCTGAACCTGCCCATCGTTCCCATCGTGCTGGGCATGGTGCTGGGCAACATCATGGAGGTGAAGCTGCGCGCCGCGATGAACCGGGTGAACACGCCTTGGGACTTCATCGACCGGCCCATCGCCTTCGTGCTGTTCGCGGTGATCGTGCTGATCGTTATCAGCACGATCTGGAAGACGTGGCGCGACTGGCGGCCGGTGGACCGCCGCAGCCTTGCGCGCAAGTCTTCGGCCCGCTTCGCGAAACGCATCTCGGGGCGCAAGAGCCGCCACTTCGACGACCGCCTGAAAATCCAACGCAGAAAGCGCACCTATGACCATCTGGGTTCCTGAAGACGACGGGCACGCCGATCTCGGCTCCCACGATTCCTTTGCGGACGGTGCGCCGTACAACACCTTCGCCCGCATGCGGTCCGAGGCACCGTGTGCCTGGTCGGACTTCGCGCATGGCAAGGGGTACTGGTCGATCACGCGGCACGAGGACGTGGTGCAGATGATCCGCGACACGGAGACCTTTACCTCCGCCCGCGGCATCCGGATGGAGGATCAGACCCACGAGGAATACATGGCCCGCCGCACCTTCCAGGAGACCGACGGGCGCGAGCACCGCAAGGTCCGCATGAAGGTGGCCAAGGCATTCTCCGCCCCCGTGGTGGCAGGCTTCGAAGGGCAGATCCGCGACCTTTGCGGGCCGATCCTCGACCGCGCGCTGGAGATGGGCACCTTCGACGCCACGCGCGAGATCGCCCGCGAACTGCCGATGCGGATGCTGGGCCAGATCCTCGGCACACCCGAAGTGGACCTGCCCTGGCTGGTCGAGAAGGGCGATGCGCTGATGGCCAATTCGGACCCCGACTTCACCGAGCACGTGGTCGACCGGATGGACACCGACGCCTACCGGATGATGCCGTTCAACTCCCCCGCCGGGGCGGAGCTTTACGAATACGCTCGCGACCTTATGGACCGGAAGAACGCCGCCGGGGAAACGGATGGCGTGCTGCACATGGTCCTCCAGCCCGACGAGAACGGCGAGACCATCTCGGAGACCGAGTTCCGCAACTTCTTCTGCCTGCTGGTGGCGGCGGGCAACGACACCACCCGCTATTCCATCGCCGCGGGCATACAGGCGCTGGCCCGTCAGCCCGGCCTGCTCAAACAGTTCCAGTCCGGCGAGGTCTGGGCCACCGGCACCGACGAGATCGTCCGCTGGGCCTCCCCCGCCACCTACTTCCGCCGCACGGCGACGAAGGACGTGGAAGTGCACGGCCAGACCATCCGCGCAGGCGACAAGGTGCTTTACTGGTTCGCCTCCGCCAACCGCGACGACACGGTGTTCGACGATCCCTACAGGCTCGACCTGACGCGCAAGCCCAACCGGCAGCTCGCATGGGGTCAGGGCGGCCCGCATGTCTGCCTCGGGATGCACCTCGCCCGGCTGGAGGTGCGCGTGCTGTTCCAGGAGCTCTGCGCCCGGATCAGGGCCATCGCCCCCGCCGGGCCGGAGGCCTTCGTCCGATCCAACTTCGTCAACGGTATCAAACGTCTGCCCGTGACAGTAACCCCCGCCTAGGGCGCCTGCCCGGTGCCTGCCGCTTCGCTATTTGAGGACAGTTCGTGTCCTACCGCTTCGCTACTTGAGGACAGTTCGTGTCCTACCGCTTCGCTACTTGAGGACAGGTTCCTTGTCCTAACGCTTCGCTACTTGAGGACCATATGCAAGATCGCCTGCGCGCCATGTTCTGCGACCACCTCTCGATCTGCCGGGGGAAGTACCTGCCGGGATCGAAGATCGGCGACGAAAGCAGCCGTTTCGCCCGTGCGACCTTTGGCGTGCACTATGACCGCGACCTGCTGCTGGACGCGCCGCACGCCAAGGTGCGCGAGGGCATGCCCGACATGGAACTGCGCTGGCAGGCCTCCGACATCCGCGAGGGGTGGGAACCGTCGACCCGCGTGGTTCTGGGGGACCTCTACGACGAGGACGGCCCCCTGCCCCTATGCCCCCGCGGCGCGCTGAAACGCGCCATCGCGGACTGGGAGAAGCTGGGCCTCAAACCAAAGCTCGGGATCGAGCTGGAGGCTTTCGCCCTCCAGGGAGACGAGACCGGGCGCCTGCGGCCCTACGATGCGCCGGGCGGCGTGGTCTACGGCACCGGCCCCTTCGCCGATCCGATGCACATCAACGACATGATCTGGGCCAAGGCCGAGGCGCTCGGGTTCCGGCTGGACATGATCACCGCCGAATATGACAGCCCGCAGTACGAATACACTCTGACCTTTGACGACGCGCTGAAGGCGGTGGACGATATCGTGCTGTTCCGCCAGATGGCCCGGGAGATCGCGCTGAACCACGGCGTCGTGCTGACCTTCCTGCCGAAGCCCATCCCCGAACTGGGCGGTTCGGGGATGCACATCAACTTCTCCTTCACGGACGAGGGCGGCCGGAACGCGCTGTCGACCGGGCCGAAAGGCGGCCCCGACCACCTGAACGACCTGTCGCGCGGTTGCCTTGCCGGGCTGGTGCGCCACCACAAGGGGTTGGCCGCGCTGGTGGCCCCGACGACCGGCAGCTACCTGCGCCTGCAACCCGGCGCGATGTCGGGCTACTGGAGGAACTGGGGCGGTGACCATCGCGGCGTGACCACGCGCATCTCGACCGAGGGCGGCGCCAAGGCACGGCTGGAACACCGGATGGCCGATGCTTCCGCCAATCCCTACACCGCCGCCGCCGCCGTGCTTCAGGCCGCGCGTCTGGGGGTAGAGGGCAAGTACGATCTGCCACCGATGGAGACGGGCGACGGCTTCGACCGCATCGATGCCAAGGAGAGCACGGCGCAGAACCTGCGGCAGGCGGTGCGTGATCTGTCCGCCGACACCGCGCTGGCAGAGGCCGTGGGACCGGAGCTTTGCGCGCATCAGGTCTTCATGAAGGAGCGCGAGTTCCGAAAGACCCGCGACCTTGAACCGAACGCCCTTCTCGATTTCTACGTGTGGTTCGTGTGATGCACATTGCCATCCTCATAACCAACACCGATTTCAGCGACTTCGCCGCGGCCCGCCCCGACGACGGCGAGAAGTTCGCGACCCTGCTGGGCACCGCCCGGCCGGACTGGCGGTTCTCTCCTTCTTGGGTGTGCAAGGACGACTTTCCCGAGGACGTGTCGGCGTTCGACGGGCTGGTGATCACCGGAAGCCCGGCCAGCGTGACGGAGGATGCCCCGTGGATGCTGCGCCTGAAGAAGCTGGTGCTGGCGGCCATCGACCGGCGGCAAAAGGTGTACGGCGCCTGTTTCGGCCACCAGCTGATCGCGCGCGCGCTCGGCGCCCGGATCGTCCGCAATCCGGGTGGCTGGGGGCATGGCCTTCTGCCGCTGCACCGTGTCACGCCGATGCCATGGGCCATCGGTCCGGAGCAGATGCGGTTCTACGGCTCGCACATCGAGCAGGTGGCCGAGGCGCCCAAAGGCACTGACATCGTGTACGAGGGCGACGGTCTGCCGGTGGCCGGGCTGATGATGTGCGATCACCTGTTCACCGTGCAGCACCATCCGGAGATGTCGCACGGGTTCATCTGCGACCTGGTGGAGGAATACGCGGACGTGGTCGGCCCGGAGGTCACCGCGCGCGCCCGGGAGAGCCTTCAAGAACCGGCCGACCGGAGCTTCATCGGCGAGGAGATCGCCCGATTCTTCGAGTGGGGGCGCTGATGGGCACGATCACCAAGGCGCTGGACCTGCTGAACCATTTCACCGCCGCGCGGGCGGAGATCGGGCTGGGCGAGTTCGCCCGCCTCGCCGGGCGCGACAAGGCGACGGTGCACCGTCACCTGACCGAGCTGACGGAGAACGGGTTCCTGGAACAGCATCCCGTCACGCGCGCCTATCGGCTCGGTCCTGCGCTCTTGCGGCTGGCCGGGGTGCGCGAGGCCGCCTTCCCGGTGCGCAAGCTGCTCCGGCCCATCGTGTCGTCGCTGGCCGAGGCGACGGGAGAGTTGGCCCACGCCTCGATCCTGCAGGGCGACGCGCTGTCAACGGTGGTTCATGCCGATCCGCACCTGCACGGCATCCAGGTTCATTTCGACGAGGCCGAGGTGCTGCCGCTGCACGCCACCTCCTCCGGGCTGGCGGTGCTGGCCTTCGGTCCGGAAGATCTGCGCGCGCGCGTCCTGTCGCGGCCGCTGACGCATCACACGGGCAAGACGGTCACCGATCCGGCCCGCCTGAAGGCCATGATCGAAGAGGTCCGGCAAAGCGGGCTCGCCCAGTCGGACGGCACCTTCGACGCGGAGGTCGCCTCTCAGGGGGTGCCGATCTATGGCGAGGGCGGACGGGTGATCGGTGCGCTTTCGGTCGCCGTTCCGGCGGTCCGCGCCCACCCGGACCGACTGGTCGAGATCGCAGACAAACTGCGCCATGCCGCCCGCGACGCCTCGCGCTCGCTGGGCGGGGCATGGCCCGAGACACATGACACACGCCGGCCCACTCCGGCGGAACGATAAGAGGCCCCCGATGAAAGACAGCAACTTCCTCAAGGAAAACAACGCGCGCCACCTGTGGCACCCGATGGCACATCCCGCCGACAGCCTCGCCAACCCGCCCGACATCATCGTCGGTGGCGAAGGGGTCGAGATCACCGATGTCGACGGCTTCCGCTCTGTCGATGCGGTAGGGGGCCTTTGGAACGTGAACCTCGGCTATTCCTGCCGGCCGGTAAAGGACGCCATCACCGAGCAGCTCGACCGGCTGCCGTACTACTCGATCTTCCGGGGCACATCGAACGACGCGGTGATCGAGCTGTCGTGGATGCTGAAGGAGTTCTTTGCGCCCGACGGGCTGAGCCGCGCCTTCTTCACCTCCGGCGGGTCGGATTCGGTCGAGGTGTCGCTGCGCCTCGCCCGGCAGTACCACAAGCTGCGCGGAGAGGCCGGGCGGACCAAGTTCCTGAGCCTCAAGAAGGGCTACCACGGCACGCATACGCTGGGCGCCTCGGTCAACGGCAACGCGAACTTCCGCACGCAGTACGAACCGCTGATGGCGGGCTGTTTCCACATCCCCGCGCCCTACACCTACCGCAACCCGTTCAACGAGACCGACCCGGAGCGGCTGGCGCAGATGTGCCTTGCCGCGCTGGAGGACGAGATCGCCTTCCAGGGCGCAGGCACCATCGCCGCCTTCATCATGGAGCCGGTGCTGGGCGCAGGCGGGGTCATCCCGCCGCACACAAGTTTCATGCCCGGCGTGCGCGAGATCTGCGACCGCAACGGCATCCTCCTGATCGCGGACGAGGTCATCACCGCCTTCGGCCGCACCGGCGACTGGACCGGCTCGCGCCATTGGGGCGTGCAGCCCGACATGGCCTGCACCGCGAAGGCGATCACCAACGGCTACTTCCCCTTCGGCGCGGTCATGCTGTCGGACAAGATCGTGGAGGTCTTCGAATCCGACACCTCCGGCAAGGGCTCCATCGGGTCTGGTTACACCTATTCGGGCCACCCGGTCGGCGCGGCCGCGGCCATCGCCTGCCTGAAGGAGACGGAACGCCTGTCGGTCAAGGACAACGCGGCTGCGCGGGGGGCGCAGCTTTTCGAGGGGCTGAACGCGCTGAAGGAGAAGTTCGAGCTGATCGGCGACGTGCGCGGCGGACATGGCCTGATGTGCGCGCTCGAGCTGGTGTCTGACCGGGGCTCCAAGACCGCGATCGACAAGAAGACCATCGGCCGGATCCACCGCGCCACCTATGAGGCAGGCGCGATGGTGCGGGTTTCCGGGCCGAATATCATCCTCTCGCCGCCGCTGATCCTGACAGCCGCGCATGTGGACACGATCCTCTCGGCGCTCGACGCCGGGTTCGCCTCGGTCGCATGACTCTTTGGCGCGTCCCGCAACCGGGGCGCGCCGCGGCGGGGATCAGGCCGCCTTCAGCGCGGTGATGACGCCGCGTATCTCGGCCATGCCACGCATCCGCCCGATCAGCGGATAGCCGGGGAAATTGTCGCGGGTGAGGTCGTCGAGCAGATCGTGACCATGATCCGGCCGCCACGGGATGTTCGCATCCGCACGGCCCTCTGCCCGCCTCCGCGCCTCCTCGTCCAGCAGGACGCGCGCGAGGTCCACCATGTCGGTATCGCCTTCCAGATGCGCCGCCTCCTCGAACGACCCGTCGGGTTCCTTCCGGACGTTGCGCAGGTGGGCGAAGTGGATGCGGTCGGCGTGGGTCCGGGCGATGGCGACCGGATCGTTGGCCGGCCCCGCCCCCAGCGACCCGGAGCAGAGCGTCAGGCCGTTGGCGACGCTGTCGACCGCGCCCATGACCCAGGCCACGTCCTCGGCGCCCGAGACGAGCCTCGGCAGGCCCAGGATGTTGCGCGGCGGATCGTCCGGGTGCACGCAGAGCCGCACGCCAAGTTCTTCGGCGGTGGGCACCACCTCTTCGAGGAACCGTTTGAAGTTCGCGCGGATGTCGTCGCGGGTCATCCCGTCGTAACGCGCCAGCGCCGCGCGGAGCTGTTCGATGTCGTAGCGGTCGTAAGCGCCCGGCAGGCCGCACATGATCGCGTTCAGCAGTGCGGCACGGTCGTCTTCGGAAGACTCCGCATGCCATGCCGCCGCCTTCGTCACGACCTCGGCGGAATAGTCGTCCTCTGCCGCCGCGCGGCCCAGCATGTGCAGCTCGAACGCCGCCATCTTCACCGCGTCGAAGCGCAGGCAGGTCCCGCCCGAGGCCACCGGCGCGGCAAGGTCCGTCCGGGTCCAGTCGATGAGGGGCATGAAGTTGTAGCAGATTGCGGTGACGCCCTCGGCGGCGAGGTTGGCCATCGACTGACGGTAATTCGCGAACAGCGTCCCGAGATCGCCGGTGCCCAGCTTGATGTCTTCGTGCAGCGGCAGGCTTTCGCAGACGACCCATTCCATGCCCGCCGCGCGGATGCGGGAGGTGCGTTCGGCAACCGCCTCCCGCGACCACACTTCGCCATAGGGGATCTCGTGCAGCGCGGTCACGATGCCGGATGCGCCTGTCTGGAGGATCTGGTTCAGCGAGATCGTGTCGAGATCCCCATACCACCGCCAGCTTTCGATCATGTCGTTCTCTTCCCTGCCAACCCGCCACCCGCGTGGCACGGGATTCTGGTATACCATTCGCCGCGATTTGCAAACGCCGGGTGAAAAAGGGCGGGTCCGCGCGCCGAAATCAACCTTACGTCAACTTTTGCCCGACAACCCTTCCATTACCGCGCCCGTCATTGCAGTTTGCCGCAAAGGCACGGCGACGGTCGCCGGCCACGCAGCGAAGAAGGTCTTGCCCCCAGATGCGCGCGTTCTGTCTCTTTGTCCTGCTGCTTGCGGGTCCCGTTGCCGCGCGGAGCGTGACCGACAGCGCAGGGCGCGTCGTCGAGATTCCCGACGAGGTGCAGACGGTCTTTGCCGCCGGTCCGACCGCAGCGGTGCTCACCTACATCGTGAAGCCCGACACCCTGCCCGGCTGGCCGCGCGCTCTGCGTCCCGAGGAACGGACCTACATCGCCGCGCCCTACCGCGATCTGCCGGAGACCGGGCGGCTCACCGGACGCGGCGGTGAGGCAAACCTCGAGCGGGTGCTGTCCCTGCGGCCCGACCTGATCATCGACTTCGGTTCTGTCCTCGACACCTACATCGATCTCGCGGACCGGGTGCAGGAACAGACAGGCATTCCCTACATCCTCGTCGATGGCCGGTTCGAGGCAACGCCGGACGCGCTGCGCCTCGTCGGGGACATCCTCGGCGTGCCCGACCGCGGAGAGACGCTGGCCGCAGATGTCGAAGACACCTTTGCCCGGATCGACGCGATCCTGTCCGGCATCCCCGAAGAGGACCGGCCGCGCGTCTACCTGGCGCGGGGACCGGACGGGCTGGAGACCGGGATGAAAGGCTCCATCAACACCGAGATCATCGAGCGCGCCGGGGGCCGCAACGTGGCCGACGACGGCGGTGCGACACGCGGGCTGGTGAACGCCTCGATGGAGCAGGTCATCGTCGCCAATCCGGACACCATCGTCACCTGGGACGACACTTTCTATCCAGGCGTCTTCGACGATCCGCTGTGGGCCGGGATCGACGCGGTGCAGAGCGGGCGCGTGTACCTTTCGCCGGTCGAGCCCTTTGGCTGGATCGATGGCCCGCCCTCCGTCAACCGGATGATCGGGCTGATCTGGATGGCGGGGCTGCTGTATCCGGATCAATGGACGTCGGACCTGCGCGACGACACGCGCGCGTTCTACCGGCGTTACTATCACGTGGACCTCGACGAGGACGAACTGGACAGGCTTCTGGAATGGACGGACGGGCGACCCCCGAGGTAGGCAACCCGCCAAGGGACCGCGCGACACGCATCCTGACGGGGGCGACGCTGACCGGCGTGTTGATCGCGCTGGTCTGCGCGACGGCCTTTGCCGCGATCATGATCGGCCCCTACGCCCTTTCCCCGGGCGAGGTGCTGGCCACGCTCGCGGGCCGGGGGGACACGCAATCCACCATCGTGGTCTGGAGGATCCGCCTGCCGCGCGTCGCCGCAGCCCTTATGGTGGGTGCGGCACTGGCGGCGGCGGGGGCCAGTTACCAGGCGCTGTTCCGCAACCCGCTGGTGTCGCCGGACATCCTCGGAGTATCCGCCGGGGCCGGGCTGGGCGCCGTCGCAGGGATCTTCCTGTCGCTGCCGGTCGCCGCGATCCAGGGCTCGGCCTTCGTCGGCGGCATGGTCGCGGTAGGTATCGTCATGCTCGTGGCCTCGGCGGTGCGCGGTACGGACCGGACCCTTTCGCTTGTGCTGATCGGCGTGGTGATCGGCGCGCTCGCGGGGGCGGTGACGTCGCTTCTGAAGGTCATGGCGGACCCCTACGACCAGCTTCCGGCGATCACCTTCTGGCTGCTGGGATCGCTGGCGGCGACCACCTCCGACGATATCATGCCCGCGCTGCCCCTCGTCCTGCTCGGTCTGGTGCCGCTGTGGCTGTTGCGCTGGCGGATCAACGTGCTCTCCCTCGGCGACGAGGAGGCCCGGTCGCTCGGCATCGACGCCGGCCGAACCCGGTTCCTCGTCATCACCGCAGCCACGCTTGTCACCGCGAGCGTGACCGCGCTGGCGGGCGTGGTCGGTTGGGTCGGGTTGGTGATCCCGCATATCGCGAGGATGATTGCCGGGCCGGGGTTTGGCAGGCTGCTGCCCACATCGGTGCTGATCGGCGCACTCTACCTGCTGGTGGTGGACACCGCCGCCCGCTCCCTTGCCGCCGCAGAGATCCCGCTTGGCATCCTCACCGCCGTCATCGGCGCGCCTTTCTTCGTCTGGCTCCTCGCCCGCGGGCGGCGGGGCTGGTCCTGATGCTGGTCGCACGCGATCTGTCCATCGGCTACGGACAGCAGGTGATCGGTTCCGGCCTTGGCCTAGAGTTGGCACCGGGCGACGTGCTGTGCCTGCTCGGTCCGAACGGCTGCGGGAAGACGACGCTGTTCCGCACGCTTCTGGGATTGCTGCCGCCGCTCTCGGGCGAGGTCCTGCTTTCTGGCAAGCCCATCACCGCGCAGCGCCGGGCAGAGGTTGCACGGCAGATCTCCTACGTGCCGCAGGCACACGCCCCGCCCTTCCCGTTCGAGGCGCTGGACGTCGTCCTGATGGGCCGGACCGCGCGCCTCGGCGCCTTCGGCCAGCCCTCCCGCACTGACCGGGAGGCGGCCTTTGCCGCCATGGCGCAACTGGGGATCGGAGACCTCGCCGCCGCCGACTATTCCCGCCTGTCCGGCGGCCAGCGGCAACTGGTGCTGATCGCCCGCGCGCTTGCGCAGGAGGCGCCGTTGATGGTCATGGACGAACCGACCGCCAGCCTCGACTTCGGCAACGAGGCGCAGGTGCTGACACGGATTTCCGCGCTGGCCCGCGCCGCCGCGCATGGCGGTCATGGAGTCGTTCTGTCCACCCACAACCCCGACCACGCCTTCCAGCTTGGCGCGCGCGTCCTGTTGATGAAGGCCGGGCAACGGGTGGCCGAGGGCCCCTGCGACGAGGTGCTGACCACGCAGACCCTGAGCGCGGTCTACGGCATCGGCGTCTCGGTGGAAACCACGCCTTCGGGCCGCAAAGTCTGCCTGCCGGGCCTGCCCGCGGCACCTTCCGGCGGCGCGCGGCGTGTGGGGGATGCGGGCCTGTGACGCCCTGACCATGCGATCTGACGTTGACGAGTTTACATGGCGGCGGACATGCTGCATCGATTGCTCAATCGATTGAGCGGCCCGATCAGGCGCGCCGGAGATGATCAAGCCCTCAAGCGAAACCGGGCTCATGTCCTGCAGCGGGGTGTCCCGGGCGTGGCGCGCCGGACCTGACTTGGAGGAGGAACCGGATGTCCCAGACACGAAATCGCGCCGCCTGCGCAGCGGCAAGGACAGGTCAAGGCTCGGGCGGAATTAATGCGTGGTGCGGGAAGGAACAGGCCTGCGGTTGGCCACACGGCTCAGGCGGCTCGGACATGACGATGACACGGCACATGGCTTTCCCGCCCGAAAGAGAGGTTGATTGAGATGAAACACCTGATCGGTATCGACGTGGGCACAGGATCGGCGCGGGCCGGGGTCTTTGAAGAGACGGGCGTCCTGAAAGGGTCCGCCATGCAGGACATCGCGATCTGGAAAGGCGACGGCAACCGGGTCGAACAATCCTCCGACGACATCTGGTCCGCCGTCTGCCAGGCCGTTCGCGGCGCGATCGCCGCCTCCGCCGTGGACCCGGCCAGCGTGGCGGGCATCGGCTTCGATGCCACCTGTTCGCTGGTGATCCTCGGCCAAGGCGGCGTGCCGCTGCCGGTCGGCGAAGATCGCAACATCATCGTCTGGATGGATCACCGCGCCACCGGACAGGCGGAGCGGATCAACGCGCTTGGCCATCCGGTGCTGGACTACGTGGGCGGCGTGATCTCGCCCGAGATGGAGACGCCCAAGCTCCTATGGCTGAAGGAGAACGCGCCCGACATCTACGACGCTGCTTGGCAGTTCATGGATCTCACCGACTTCCTGACGTGGAAGGCGTCGGGCGATCTGGCCCGGTCTGTCTGCACCGTTACCTGCAAATGGACCTACCTCGCCCACGAGAACCGCTGGGACGCGAGTTATTTCGAGAAGGTCGGGCTGGGCGATCTGAGCCGCGACGACTTCTTCCGGATCGGCAGCCGGGTGGTGCCCGCCGGGACAGCGCTTGGCCATGGTTTGACCGCCGAGGCCGCCGAAAGCATGGGCCTGCCGGAGGGCACACCGGTCAGCGCCGGGCTGATCGACGCGCATGCCGGGGGTCTGGGAACGGTCGGAACGGCGGGCGATCCGACGCGCGACCTTGGCTACGTCTTCGGCACGTCTTCCTGCACGATGACGACAACCGCAGAGCCTGCCTTCGTGCCGGGGGTCTGGGGGCCTTACCATTCGGCGATGGTCCCGGGCATGTGGCTGAACGAAGGCGGCCAATCGGCGGCGGGTGCTGCGGTGGACCAGCTGATCGACCATCACCCTTTCGCGCCGGAGGCCCACCGGCAGGCCAAGGCGGCAGGACAGTCCCTGCCCGCGTGGCTTGCGGATCGTGTGGGGGGCCGGGATGTGACCCAACTGGTCGCCGGTCTCCATGTTGTCCCCGAGGTGCTGGGCAACCGCGCGCCCCATGCCGACCCGCACCGGCGCGCCACCGTCATGGGGCTTGGCATGGATCGCGGGCCGGAGAGCCTGCTGGCGCTATACCTCGCCACGCTGTGCGGACTGGGCTACGGGTTGCGCCAGATCATCGCCGCGCAGGAAGCCGCCGGTGCCGGGGTGGACCGGATCGCGGTGAGTGGCGGCGCGGGACGGCATCCGCTGGTCAGACAGATCCTCGCCGATACGACGGGCAAACCCGTGGTGGCGCCCGAGACCGACGAACCCGTGCTGCTGGGGGCCGCGATGCTGGGGGCGCTGGCGTCTGGTCTGCGGACGGACGCGGGCGACGCGATGCGCACCATGTCGCGCGCCGGTGTCATCAACCATCCCGATGCGGAAGCAGTCCGGCGCCACGAAGGCAGATATGCCATCTTCGAGGCGCTTCAGGATGTGGCCGCACGGGCGAAGGCCTAGACACCTTGCGCCGGGGCGGCCGACAAACAGCCGCCCCCAAGCGCGTCGGGTCAGTTTGCGTGCAGGACCCTGCTTCTCTGCTCCCCCAGCCCCGCGATGCCGAGCGACACGGTCTCTCCGCCCTTCAGGTAGCGCGGCGGGGTCTTGCCCATGCCGACGCCCGGGGGCGTGCCGGTGGAGATCACGTCGCCGGGCTGGAGGCTCATGAAGCGGCTGCAATAGGCGACCAGATGGGGAACCTTGAAGATCAGCGTGGCAGTGCTGCCCGACTGCATCCGTTCGCCGTCGACGTCGAGCCACATGTCGAGCGCATCGACATCGCCCACCTCGTCGGGCGTGACGAGCCATGGGCCGGTCGGTCCGAAGGTGTCACAGCCCTTGCCCTTGTCCCAAGACCCCGCGCGATGCAGCTGGAAGTCACGCTCTGACACGTCGTTGATGACGCAGAACCCGGCGACATGATCCATCGCGTCGGCCTCCTCGATGTAGACGCCGGGCGCGCCGATCACCACGCCAAGCTCGACCTCCCAGTCGGTCTTTTCCGAGCCGCGCGGAACCTGGATCGGGTCGTTCGGCCCGCAGATGGCAGAGGTCCACTTGTTGAAGATGATCGGCTCTTCCGGGATGGGCATGCCGGATTCGGCAGCGTGATCGGCGTAGTTGAGGCCGATGCAGATGAACTTGCCGATGCCCCCGACACAAGGACCGAGGCGCAGGTCGTCCTGCGGCGTGCCCTCGACCCGCGGCAGACTGGACAGATCGAGATTGCGCAGCGCGGCAAGGCCTTCGGGGCGCAGCACGTCGCCGGAGATGTCCGCCACCACGCCGGAGAGGTCGCGCACATGGCCCTCACTGTCCAGAAGGCCGGGTTTCTCGGCCCCGGGCGGGCCGTAGCGCAGAAATTTCATGTCTGGTCCTTTCCTTGATGTCCGGCGAGGGCGCAGCCCGGGTTGCGGGCCTGCCGAGGCCGGAGCGTGCGGTTCACGCCACCTCCTGGCCAATGCCCGAAATTGCCTGGATCAGGCTATCCTCGGTCACTTCCTCGGAAGTGAAGGTGCGCATGATGCGGCCCGAGTACATGGCGACGATCCGGTCCGAGACGTGCAAGACCTCCGGCATTTCCGAACTGATGACCATGACGGCATAGCCCTGCGCCGCCAGTTCGCGCAGCAGCTTGTGGATCTCCGACTTGGAGCCGACGTCGATGCCGCGCGTGGGCTCGTCCACGATCAGCACCTCCGGGTGCATCGAGAGCCACTTGCCGATCACGATCTTCTGCTGGTTGCCGCCCGACAGGTTGCCGACCTTCTGTTTCCAGCCCGGCGTGCGGATGTCGAGCCGGTCGCGGTACTGGTCGAAAATCGCCACCTCGGCCCCTTCGGCCATGAACGGCCCGGTCCTCAGATCGTCGACCTGCGGCAGGGTCATGTTGTCCCGGCAGTTCATACCAAGCACCAGCCCCTGCCCCTTGCGGTCCTCGGGGACGAGGGAGATGCCCTTTGCGATGGCGTCCGTCGGGCTGTGGATGCTGACCTCCTTGCCCGCGAGCCGGATCTGCCCGGCAGAGGGGGTGCGCAGGCCGAAGAGCGTTTCCGCGATCTCGGTCCGCCCGGCGCCGACCAGGCCGTAGAAGCCCACGACCTCACCGCGCCGGATCTCGAACGACACATCCTTGTAGAGCTTGCCGCAGGACAGGCCCCGCACCTCCAGCGCGACCTCGCCCAGTTCGTGGTGCGCAGCGTTGCGGCTGAGGTCGAGCTTGCGTCCGATCATCATCTGCGTCACCGCCTCCTCCGTGGTCTCGGCGGTGTTGACCGTGCCCTGGTACTGGCCGTCGCGCAGGATAGAGATGCGGTCGGTGATGCGGAATATCTCTTCCATGCGGTGGGAGATGTAGATGACCCCCACCCCGTCGCGCTTCAGGTCGGCGATCACATCGAACAGGACGACCTTCTCCGCGTCGGTCAGAGAGGCGGTGGGCTCGTCGAAGATCACCGCCTTGGCGTCCACGGTCAGGGCGCGGGCGATCTCCACCATCTGCTGGTTGGCGATCGACAGGTCGCCAACCCGGGTGCGCGCGTCGAAGCCCACGTTCAGCTTGCCGAGGATCGCGTCGGTCTTCTTCGTGAGCGTCGCCCAGTCGACCCGGCCGAAGCTCTTTCGCGGCAGTTCTCCGAGGTAGATGTTCTCGGCCACGCTCAGTTCCTCGGCGAGGCTGAGCTCCTGGTGGATGAAGACGATGCCCTTGGCCTTCGCCTCAAGCGGGCCGGCCATGACGACCTTTTGGTCGCCCATGTAGATCGCGCCTTCGGTGGGCTGGTGGATGCCGCCCAGCACTTTCATCAGGGTCGACTTGCCGGCGCCGTTCTCGCCCATGAGGGCGTGGACCTCGCCGGGCATGACTGAGAGCGACACCCCGTCCAGCGCCCGGACGCCGGGGAAGGTCTTGACGATGTCTTCGAGACGCAGAACCGGTTGTGTCATACCCTCAGCTCCTCCTTGCCCTTGATGTTCAACTGCCGGTCGAGGAACAGAACCGCGATCAGGATCAGACCGATCACAAGGTTTACCGTTGAAGTATCTGCCCCGATGTGGCCCAGCCCCTTGCGCAGAAGCTGGATCGCGATGACCCCGCCGAAGGTGCCGATGACGTTGCCTGCCCCGCCGGTGATCTTGGTGCCGCCCAGCACGACCGCTGTGATGACCCAGAGCTCGTAGAGCTGCCCGTCGTTGGGGTTCACCGACCCGCTTTCCGAGTAGAAGACCACCGCCGACAGTGCGGCGAGGAAGCCGATGATGGCGAAGTTGATCATCATGTGCGGGCCGACGCGGATGCCCGCATTCACCGCCGCCTCGCGGTTGTCGCCGATGGCATATGCGTTGCGGCCATGCACCGTGCGGGCCATGAGGAACCACATCACGAGCGTGACGCCCAGCAGGAACCACGTCGCGGTCGCCAGCCCGAGGAACTCTGCCTCGGCGAAGTCCACCAGCGTCCAGTTGAGGTGGCTCGTCGGGTTCTCGCCGTTGAACATGAAGACGATGCCGCGGTAGCCCAGCATGGATCCCAGCGTGACGATGAAGGCATCGACGCCGGTCTTCCAGACGATCAGCCCGTTCAGCGCGCCAAGCAGGGTACCGACCGTCAGGGCCAGCAGCCACGCCACCGGGATCACCCAGTCGCCGAGGCCCGCGAAGATCGGCCAGGTCATGGAGTCGAGCAGGATGATCGCCGCGATGGCGAAGGTGGCGCCGACCGACAGGTCGATGTTGCCGTTCACCATGACAATGGTCATGCCCATGGCGATGATGCCGATGGGCGCCGACTGCTTGAACAGCAGCAGCATGTTCTCGAGGTCCATGAAGGCCTTGTCGGAGACCGAGAGGTATTCGCCCGCGATGCTGAAGAACAGCAGTTCCAGCAGGATGAAGCCCCAGATCGCGCCGCCCTTGAGCGCTGCGGAGAAATTGACCTTTTGCATTGCCGTGCCTCCCTTACGCGATCATGGACCAGAGCTTGCCGCGCTTGGCCGCAATATCCAGCCAGACCGCGAGAATGATGATGATCCAGGTGACGACGAACTGGACGTAGAACTGCAAGCCCACGAGCAGCAGCCCGTTCTGGATGAAGCCGAGGATCAGCACCCCGATCACGGTCTTGAAGATCGTTCCCGACCCGCCCAGCAACGACGCCCCGCCAAGGATCACCGCGGCCAGCACCTCGAGTTCCAGCCCCTGCCCCACGGTGTTCTGCGACCCGAGCGAGCGGCTGGCCTGGATCAGGCCGGCGGTCGCAACACAGCCCGCCGAGATCAGGTAGCAGGTGAAGACGGTGCGCGCCCTGCGGATGCCCGAGAAGGTCGCCGCCGTGCCGTTGCCGCCCACCGCGTAGACCTTGCGCCCGAAGGGCGTCCTCGCCAGCGCCAGCCCGAGGAACGCGGCCAACGCCACAAAGATCAGGATCGGGACGGGAATGCCAAGCGCCGTGCCCTGCCCGAAGACGGAGAACCATGTGCCCTCCTTGTCGGCGATGTCCATGTTCTGGCCGCCGGAATAGGTCAGCGTCAGACCGTGGATCGCGGACAGCATCCCCAGCGTCACGATCAGCGAGTTGAGCCTGAGATAGCCGACCAGGAACCCGATGAAGGCGCCCAAGCATAGAGTCATGGCGAACATCAGCGGAATGGCCAGCGCGGGGCCGACCTTGTCGTGCAGGTCGAGCACCACGATGGTCGAGAAGGACATCATCGATCCGACCGACAGGTCGAGGTTGCCGCTGATGACGACAAACGTCACGCCAAGCGCCATCACGCCCAGGATCGCGGACGACCGCACGACGCTGAAGACGTTGTCGACGGAAATGAACTTCGGATTGGCGATGGTGAAGGCGATCATGAACAGCGCGAAGGCGATCAGGATACCCTGTTTCGCCAGAACGCTGCCGATCTCCCTTTTGTCGAAAACTGCCATGATCCCCTCCCTGAAATCGCAGGCCTGCGTATGGTATCGAACGTGTGGTCGGTGGGCGATGTCAGACCAGCGTCATCCCCCCGTCGATCATCACGATCTGCCCGGTCATGTAGTCGCTCTCTCGCGACGCGAGGAAGGTGGTCGTTCCCGTGATGTCGGGCGGCGTCGCGACACGGCCCTTGAGGATCGAGGAGGAGAACTCCTCCATCGCCTGCCCCGGGCGGGCAGAAGCGCCGATCTCCATCAGGTCGCGGTCGACCTGTTCCCACATCTCGGTCTTCACGACACCGGGCGCGAAGCCGGTCACCGTGATCCCGTGCCTGGCAAGGTCGCGTGCGCCGGATTGCGTCAGCGACACCACAGCGAACTTCGACGCGCAGTAGGGGGCCACATTGTCGAAACCCTGACGGCTCGCGACAGAGGCGGTGTTGACGATCTTGCCCGCCATGCCATCCGGTCCCCGGCCCTGCGCCATCATCTGGCGGGCCGCCTCCTGCATGCCGATCATGCAGCCCAGACCGTTCACACCCATGATGAAATTCCAGTTGGCCTCGTCCACGTCCATGAAGTTCATCGGCTTGTTGACGCCCGCGTTGTTGAACTTCACGTCGAGCCGTCCGAAGGTCTCGACGGTGTGGTCGATCATCGCGCGGACGGCGGCGCGGTCCGTCACGTCCACCCGGGCCGAGGTCACGTTCTGCGCGTCGAAGCGTGCGCTGTTCTGTTCGGCGACCGCGGCGACACCGTCACCGTCGATGTCGGCAAAACAGACCTTCGCGCCCTCTTCCAGCAGCGCCTCGCCGATTGCGCGGCCGATGCCGCGCGCCGCGCCCGTCACGATGCAGGCGCGCCCCGTCACACGTCCCATGGCGTGTTTCCTCACATGTCTTGGGTTTGGTCCAACCGACAATGCGGGGCACGCAGGTATTTGCGCGCGCCCCGCACCGCGGGAGGATCGATCAGAACACCGGCTTGGAGAACTCTTCCATGTTGTCCTGGGTGATCTTCGGCGTGTCGAAGTAGTTCAGGAACGGCACCTCTTCACCGCTCAGCACGTCGACCGCTGTCTGCAGCGCAGCCTTCGCATCGTCGACCGGAGACTGGTAGATCGAACCCCAGTAGTCGCCCGCTGCCATGGCCTCGTAGCCCACCGCGAAGTTGGTCGCGCCGACAAAGATGATGCCGTCGCGGCCCGCGGCCTTGGCGGCGTTCAGCGCGCCCACGCCCATGTTGTCATCTCCGGCATAGACGCCGTCGATGTCATCGTACTTCACGAGGAAGGCTTCCATGACCTGCTGCGACTTCTCGCGGTTCCAGTCGCCCGGCTGGGTGTCGACGACGGTCACGTTCGGGCAGACCTCCGGCAGGCGGTCCTCGAAGCCCTTGGCGCGTTCGATAGCGGTGGTGTAGCCCGGCTGGCCGGTGATGTGGACGACCTGCGCCTCGTCCTCGATGCCCATTTCCTTGAACTTGTCGCACATGATCTCGGCCGAGCGGGCGCCCTGCGTGATGTTGTCCGGACCGGAGAAGGACTTCACGAAATCGAAGCCCTGCTCGGCGATGTTCGAATTGGTCACGATGACCGGGATACCGGCCTGGTGCGCCTTGCGAACCGCGGGGATCACCGCTTCGCCGTTGGTCGGCCAGATGATGATGGCGTCCACGTCCTGCTGGATGAGGTCCTCCATCTGCGCGATCTGGCGGGCCACGTCGCCGCCCGCGTCGAGCACGATGGTCTCGACCATGTCGTTGGCCTCTGCCGCCTCGATGAAGGCCTTCTCGTAGGTGGTCTGGTAGCTGTCGACGCCCACGTTGTTCTGCGTGATGCCGATCTTCATCGCGCCGCCGTGGCTTTCGGCAAAGGCGGCCCCGCCGAACGTGACCGCTGCGGTGGTGACCGCAAGAATCGTCCTGATCTTCATGTTATTCCTCCCATGGAATTGACTGAGCGGGTGCCGCACCTCTTGCGACCATCCCCGGGGCTCCTCCCGGGCCCCCTGAACCATCCGGCCTGGCCGAATGAACGTGACTCAGCGTGCCCGGTTTTGACGCAGAGGCATCCATCAAAAATATCCGAAATGAGATATGATTTATCCAGATTGGACAGATTCTCGATACGCACCGGGGATCACATTGGACATCCTGCAAGGAGACCCGCGGTGACACAACGCGATTCATCCAAGATGGATGCGGCGAATGGGCCGCACAGCCACCCGAACATCAAGAAGAAGACGCAGGCCATGAACGACATGGGAGGACATGACCGACAAAGCCCCGCCGCACCGCTGGCGAAGCCGGAGGCCGTGGAGATCCTGTCCTTCCTCGAAGCCTTCAGCGACGAGCTTGAGGGCGCGCTCGACCTCGTGGCCCCAAACGCGCACCTGCGCATGATGATGCACCTGCTGCAGGGACATCTGGACGGCAAGACGGTCACGCCCACCTCGCTGATCGGCGCCAGCCGCGTGCCCTATGCCACGGCGAACCGACGACTGAAGGAGATGGTCGATGCCGGCCTGATCGAACAGCGCCCGCGCACCGCTACCGGCAAGAGCTTCTCGATGCACCCCAGCGAGGCGATGATCGAGACGTGGATGCAGCTGTCGGGCCGCCTGCGCCGCTTGGGCGAGACCACCTTCGGCGGACCGGGCCGTGGGCAGGACACCCGCGACTATTACTTCGGCGGCAGCTACATCGCCGCGCAGTCCATCCCGCCGCTGCGGGTGCTGCACGAACCGCTAAAAGTCTCGGGCGGGCTGCGGGTGCTGGTGCATGGCGATCCGACCTTCATGGTCATGGACACGCTCAAGCGCCAGTTCGAACAGGTGATCGGCACGGAGATCAGCCAGCGCGCCTTTTCCATCGACCGCCTGCGCGAAGAGGCCCTGCGCAACGCCGCCCGCGACGCCAGCCGCTACGACATAATCGCGGTGGACCTTCCGTGGATCGGCGAGTTCGCCAGCAAGAACGTCCTCATGCCGCTGGACGATGCCATGGACCTTTCCCGGCTCGACCCGGCGGACTTTCACACCGCGGGCTGGCAAGGCGCGCATTGGGGCGGACGGGCCTACGGCGTACCGGCGCAGACCACGCCGGAACTCCTGTTCTACCGCCATGACTTGTTCGCCAAGGCCGGGCTTGAGCCGCCCTCCACCACCGAAACGCTGCTGGATGCGGCGCGTGCGCTGCATGACCCGCAGCGCGGCAAGTACGGCATCGCCTGGAACGCCGCGCGCGGGACTGCGCTGGGTCACACGGTGCTGATGACCTTTGCCGACTTCGGCCAGCCGATCCTCGACCTGCCGGAACAGGCGGGCGGTTTCGGGACCGAACACCTCGCCCGGGGCCATTACCGCGCGACGATCGACACCGATGCCGGTCTGGCCGCGGCCGAGTTCCTGCTGGAGCTGCTCAAGTATTCGCCCCCCGACATCCTGTCGATGTCCTGGTACGAGCGGGTCCGCCCCTATGCCGCCGGGAAGGTGGCCATGGCCTACGGCTATACGCTGCTGGCCCCCTACTTCGAACTGGACGAGACCTCGCCCGCCTGCGGCCAGACTACCTACCTGCCACATCCGCCGGCACCGGGCATGCGGCCCGTCGCCCCGGTCGGCGGCTACGTCATGGGCATCCCCGCCAACCTCGCGCCAGAACGGGTGCCCGCGGCGGTCGAAGCGCTGCGGGTCTTCACCTCGCCGGAGGCGCAGAAGCTGTACGTGCAGAACGGCAGCCGCACCAACCCGCGCTACTCGGTCGGGGCGGATCCGGACGTGCGCCGCCTCTCGACCATCTTCGAGGCGGTCGACGCGATGTCATGGCGCGACGAACTGCAATTCTGGCCGCGCCCGCCGGTGCCGGAGATCGGCGACATCTTCAAGATCTGCGGCGAGGAATTCCACGACATGCTCCGCGGGATTGTCTCCCCGCGCGAGGCTTTGCGCCGCGCACAGGACCGCGCCGACGCATTGATCGGACAAAACGGGACACCGTGATAGGAGGAGGAAATCACCATGGACCCCAATCGCTTGAAGGGAAAGAACATCCTGATCACCGGTGCCGCGCGCGGCATGGGTGCGGCCAGCGCCGAAAGCTTTGCCGCGCAGGGGGCGAACGTCTGCCTCGGCGACCTGGACGAGGCCGAGGCGCAGAAGGTCGCTGACCGGATCAACGCCGCCGGGAACGGCCGCGCCATCGCGGTGAAGATGGACGTGACCAAACGGGAGGATAACGCGGCCGCCGTCGCGGCCGTGGTGGACGCCTTCGGATCGATCAACGTCGCCCTGTTCAACGCGGGCCTGAACAAGCCCCGGTTCTTCATGGATATCGATGAGGACAACTGGGACATGATCATGAACGTCAACACCAAGGCCATGTGGCTTGGCATGCAGGAGACGGCGAAGCAGATGATCGCGCAGGGCCCGATGGAGGATCATCCCTACAAGCTGATCAACGTGGGCAGCATCGCCTCCCGCAAGCCGCTGGTAGACGTGACCGTCTATTGTACGTCGAAATACGGCTGTCTGGCGCTGACCGAATGCGGCGCGCTCGGACTGGCCGAACACAACATCACCGTCAACGGCTATGCGCCCGGCGTGGTCGTCACCCCGCTGTGGGAGCAGCTCGACAAGGACCTGGTCGAGATCGGCTTCAAGGAACGCGAGGGGCAGGCCTACGACGACATCGTCGCCAACAACCTCGTCATCAAGCGCGTCTCCTACCCCAAGGACATCACCGGGACCGCATCCTTCCTGGCGTCCGACGACAGCGACTACATGACCGGCCAGATGATCTCCATCGACGGCGGCTGGGTCACGAAGTAACCCACTGACTTTCCGAACAATTTCAACCCACGCAACGGGCCGCCCGCGCGACCCGGAGGAGCTTTCCATGTCCCGCGCACTGATGCCGAACCTGCTGACCCCGCAAGACCTCGAACCGAACTGGGAATGGCGCGAACGCCTTCCTGCATGGGGCCACACCTCGGTCGACTTCGAACGCCGCATCGACCATGACCGCCTGCGCCGCTACCGGCTGGCCCGGACGCGGCAGGCGCTGCAGAACTCGCCCGCAGGCACGCTCTTGCTGTTCGACGTGAACAACATCCGCTACGTCTCGGCCACCAAGATCGGCGAATGGGAGCGGGACAAGATGTGCCGCTTCTGCCTGCTGACCGGCGACGACAGCCCCTACGTCTGGGATTTCGGATCGGCCGCCGAGCACCACAAGCGCTACTCCGACTGGCTGGAACCGAGCCATTGCCTTGCCGGTGTGGTGGGGATGCGCGGGACGATCCCGCCGGAATTCGGCCTGATGAAGAAATACGCCAAGCAGATCGCCGGGCTGATCCGCGACGCAGGGATGGCCGACATGCCGGTGGGTGTCGATTATGCCGAGACGGCGATGTTCCACGCGCTGCAAGAGGAGGGGCTGCACGTCGTCGACGGCCAGCAGATCATGCTCGCCGCGCGCGAGATCAAGAACTGGGACGAGATCCAGCTTCTGACGCAGGCGGCCAGCATGGTCGATGGCGTCTACCACATGATCTACGAAGAGCTGAAACCCGGCATCCGCGAGAACGACATCGTCGCGCTGTCGAACAAGATGCTCTACGAGATGGGCTCGGACGACGTGGAAGCGATCAACGCCATTTCCGGCGAGCGCTGCAACCCGCACCCGCACAACTTCACTGACCGCTACTTCCGCCCCGGCGACCAGGCGTTCTTCGACATTCTCCAGTCCTACCAGGGCTACCGGACCTGCTACTACCGCACGTTCAACATCGGCCGCGCGACACCGTCGCAGAACGATGCCTACGTGAAGGCGCGTGAGTGGATCGACGCCTCGATTGCCGCGATCAAGCCGGGGGTGACGACCGATCAGGTGGCAAAGCTCTGGCCCAAGGCAGAGGAATTCGGGTTTCCTAACGAGGACGCCGCCTTTGGCCTGCAGTTCGGCCACGGTCTGGGTCTGGCGCTGCACGAACGCCCGATCATCTCGCGTGCCGTCAGCCTCGATCACCCGATGGAGATCCAGACCGGCATGGTCTTCGCGCTGGAAACCTATTGCCCGGCGACCGACGGCTATTCCGCCGCGCGGATCGAGGAAGAGGTCGTCGTGACCGAGAAGGGCTGCGAGGTCATCTCCCTCTTCCCCGCCGAAGACCTGCCCATCGCGAACCGGTACTGAGCGATGCGCAATCCGTTCGACCTGACAGGCCGCAAGGCCTTTGTCACCGGCGGGGCGACCGGCATCGGTGAGGGCATCGCTCTCGCCCTTGCAGCCGCCGGTGCCGACATCGCCCTCACCTACCGAAGCCACCAGCCCGAGGAAACGCTGGCCAGGATCGAGGCTGTGGGACGAAAGGCCGCCGCCGTGCGCGCCGATTTCGCCGGGATGGACGAGGCCGGCGCCCGGGAGGTTGTGACCTTCGCTGCCGACGCGCTTGGCGGGCTCGACATCCTCGTCAACAATGCGGGCATCATTCACCGCGAGGACTCGACCGACATGGCGCTGGACGACTGGCGCCGGGTGCTTTCCGTCAACCTCGATTCCGTGTGGCTGCTGTCACAGGCCGCCGGACAACGCATGGTCGCCCTAGGAAGCGGGAAGATCGTCATCGTGTCTTCGGTGCTCGGCTCGCAGGGGGGGCTGCGGGTGCCGGCCTATGCCTCCTCGAAACACGCGGTGTTGGGCCTGACAAAGGCGCTTTGCAACGAGTGGGCACCGCATGGCGTGAACGTCAACGCCATCGCCCCCGGCTACACCGCCACGGACAACACGCAGGCATTGCGCGACGATCCCGACCGCTCGAAGGCGCTGCTGGACCGCATACCGGCAGGCCGCTTCGCCGAGCCGTCGGAGATCGCGGGCGCCGCGGTGTTCCTCGCCTCCGACGCCGCCGCCTACTGCCACGGCAGTTGCGTGACGGTGGACGGCGGCTGGCTCGCCCGATGAAGGAGAAGACCATGGAACAGACACTTGCGGGCAAGACCGCTCTCGTCACCGCCGCCGCCAACGGCATCGGGCGCGCCTCTGCCGAGGCGCTGGCCGCGCGCGGCGCAACCGTCATCGCCACCGATATCGACGGCGACGGCGTGTCCCGGCTTGCCGAGGGGACGGACCGGATCGACGCGCACCGACTGGACGTGCTGGACGCAGACGCCGTCGCGGCGCTGATCGCCGATCTGCCGCCGGTCGACATCCTCGTGAACTGCGCCGGATGGGTGCATGACGGCAGCATCCTCGACTGCGACGATGCCGTCTGGGACCGGTCGTTCGACCTGAACGCAAAAGCCCTCTTCCGGCTGACGAAGGCCGTCCTGCCGGGAATGTTGAAAAGCGGCGGAGGCTCCATCGTCAACATCGCCTCCATCGTATCGAGTGAGAAAGGCGCGCCGCGCCGCTTTGCCTACGGCGCCTCCAAGGCCGCGATCATCGGCATGACCAAGTCGATCGCCGCCGATTTCGTGAAGGACGGCATCCGCTGCAACGCGATCTGCCCGGGCACCGTGCAAAGCCCCTCGCTCGAAGACCGGCTGCGCGCGACAGGCGACTTCGACAAGGCGCTGGCCAGTTTTACCGCCCGCCAGCCCATGGGCCGCCTCGGCAAGCCGGAGGAGATCGCCGCGATGGTCTGCTATCTTGCCGGCGATCTGGCGGGTTTCACCACGGGGCAGGCCTTTGCCGTGGACGGCGGGTGGTCGATCTGATGCGACTGGACCGTGCCGCTTCCATCGACGATCTGCGCGACATGGCGCGTCGCCGCATCCCGCGCTTTGCCTTCGATCTGGTTGATGGCGGCGCGGAGTCCGAACGCAACATGCGCCGCAACTGCACCGCCTTCGAGGAGGTGGAACTGGTGCCGCGCTACATGGTCGACGTCTCGAAAATCGACACGCGCACGGAGCTTTTCGGTCAGACCTACAATGCCCCCTTCGGCATGGCCCCCATCGGCATGCTCAACGCCTTCTGGCCGGCGGCGGACCTCGCGCTGGCGAGGCTTTGCAAGCAAGAGAACCTGCCGTATGTCGCCTCCTCCGCCGCCTCAACCACGCTGGAGGCGCTGGCCGAGGCCGCGGATGGCAACGGCTGGTTCCAGCTCTACGTCTCGGGCGACGACACGGTGACGGAGGGGCTCGTGTCCCGCGCCGAGGCTGCAGGCTACGACGTGATGCTCGTCACCGCCGATGTGCCCGCCGCCGGGAAGCGGGACCGCGACATCCGCAACCAGCTGGCCGTGCCGTTCCGGATCACGCCGGAGGTCGCGCTGGGGCTCCTGGCCCATCCCCGCTGGTCGCTGGAGACGCTCTTTCACGGAAAACCCAACATCGCCAACTATGCCGACTTACTGCAATCCGCGACGTCCTACGCCGAGGTTCAGAAGACCCTCATCACGCCGACCTTCGATTGGGAGGCCCTGCAGCGGCTTCGCGACCGCTGGGGCGGCAAGCTGCTGGTGAAGGGCATCCTCCACCCCGACGATGCCCTGCGCTGCGCCGAGACCGGGTGCGACGCCATCGTCGTCTCCAACCACGGCGGCCGCCAGGTTGCCTTCGGCCCAGCCACTGCGGACGTTCTGCCCGGCGTGGCAAAGGCGGTCGCGGGCCGGATGAAGGTCCTCGTGGACAGCGGCATCCGGCGGGGTGCAGACCTCATGCGCGCAAAGGCCCTGGGGGCAGACTTCGCCCTGACCGGACGGGCACTCGCCTTCGGCGTGGGCGCAGGCGGCGCGCATGGTGCAGCCCGGGCGGTGGAGATCCTCGAACTGGAACTGGTGCGCGCCCTGGGCCAACTCGGCGTCCCCCACTTCGGCGACGTCGGCCCCGAGCACCTGGCGCGGTCGCGAACGTAGGAGGCAGTCAGTTGAAGTGATCGTCGGCGCGTTCCGGCGGTATAAGCTGCTGCCGCTGGACGGCTCCCTCTATGCGCTACACCCCACGATCACGCACCTGACGCGGCCGGCGCTCCATCGGCGTCTTCAGCGGCACGGCAACTCGCGTTTGCCGGATATCGAGGGCGACAAGCCCAGACGTCCAAGGCTCAAACGCTACCCGATTAGGGTCTTCCACATCGACATTGCCGGGGTGCAGACCGCTGAGGGCAAGCTTTTTCTCCATGTGGCCATTCACCGGACCAGCAAATTCGCTGTGACCCGACTGATCGAGAAGGCGCACCGCAAGACGGCCTTGGGAGCTTCTGGAGCTTCTCCTCCAAGGCCTGCCCTAAGGGATCCACACGATCCTATCAGATAAGGGCATCCAGTTCGCCAAACTGCCGCGAAACCGCAAGACGATCCATTTTTCGTCCGATGTTTTTCGACATCACCTATGAGGAGGTTGGAATGGAGCATCACCTGACGAGGCCGAACCGTCCGTCGGCAAACGGCCAAATCCAGCGCATCAACCGCACGATCAAGGACGCAACCGTCAAGCGGAACGCGCCGTCTCACCCTTTCAAACGATGCATCGCGGCAAATACGCGCCGAGATAAGTGTCACACGTAGGCCAAAGCGGAAGAGGCCGAGACAGGGACCGAGAACAGACGCCTTCGAACCTCCCTGAACGAGGTCGAAAAAGGAACCGAAATCATCGGGCGGTGATGCTGATGGAAAAACTGCGCCGAGCGCCCGGTGGGGGCGGCGGACAGGAGCCAACACGGCGGATCAGTTGAACCGCCACGCGGTCGAGCGCAGCATTGCCCGACCGACCAGCCAGACCGACGCCCGTAACCCGGCCACTGGTGCTCACGCTGAATGACACGCGCGCCGTGCCGCCACCGGACACATTGGGTCTTCCCGCCCTCGACACGCAGGACATGACCACGCCGGGATAGTTGCTTGCGGCCGCATTGCCCGTCGCCTGCCGCTTGCTGTCGCCGGACCCGCTTTGGCGGTTGGTCGCCTGGCGCGACCCGTTGGTCGATCCGGCGCGGGCGTTCTGCTGAGCGTTGCCGCGTGGGGCTGTGGAGGCCGCCTTTGTCCTTGCAGTTTGGGCTGCGCGCTGCCTGGCTTCGAAGGCCTTGGCCTTGGGGGCGACGGTTTCCTCGAAGGCCGCGGTGCGCGCGGGCGGCGGTCGCAGCGACCGCGCCACGCTGGCATGGGTTGGGGTCTCACCGGATACGGACTCGGTCTCGGCCACCGGCGGCGTCGCCATCAAGGGACCGGTTGCGGAAGCCTCGGGCCGCATCGCCTGCAGGGGTTGCACGGGCAAAGCGGCAATGCGCTCCGGAAGAGACTCGGGTCGTGCCTTTTCAGACGGGGTGAGCGCAACGTTGCTCAAGGTATCAAGCGGCGCAGAAACTGCCGCCTCCGGCATGACCGTGGCACTTTCGCGCGGTGTCTCGCCTGGGATCGTTTGGGGGCGTTGGTGCGGCGCGGTCTCGGGGCGTTCGGCAGGGGCCAGCGGCTCAGTCTGCGCCCTGTCAGCGGGTTGCACCTCATCCTGTGCCGCGGCAAGGGGCTGCGCTGCTGTAGGGTCCAGTCGATCCTCCGTCTCCGCAGCATGCATCGTTCCGGCCACGAGATCCGCGAAGGACGCGCCCAACTGCACCTCGGACCTGCCCGCCGCACCTTCGGTCTGGACAGGCTCGCCGGTCAGGAGCACCAGCGCGACCGCCGCATGGGCGCTGGTGGCGACCAGCGCCGCGGCGAGTTTCACCGGATGGGAGTGCGCGATCATTCCAGCCCCCTTTCTGTCACCAGAACCACGCTTTCGGCCCCGGCAGTGCGAAGCGCGCGCCCCAGTTGCACCAGGTCCTGCGCCGGCAGGTCGCGGTCCGGCACGATCCGCACGCGAACGCGCTCTTCCTCTGTGAGACTGGCCAGATGTGCCTCGGCGGAGACGACTTCGGCACCGCGATACGTCATCCGCCCGTCCACATGTACGACCAACGCATTCGCCGGGCTCTGCCTGTCGAGGTCCGCGGTGCGCACGAGGTTGAGGCCCTTGTCCAGCGGTTGCGCGAGAGTGCCCGCGACGAGGAAGAAGATCAGCATCAGGAAGACGATATTGATGAGCGCGGTGGTGGGTTCGCGGTCGGATGTGCGGCGGCGGCGTTGCATCAGGACTGCTCCAGCACTGTAACTTTGGCCCCGGGCACCTGCCGCAGGGCCACCAACAGGTCCGTCAGTCGCTGCGCGCTGACCGCATCCCGCAGAGCGACGAGCACGACGGGGTCCTGCGTCTCTCCGAAACCGTCGCGGAGCGTGTCGAGCGCCACGGTGCGGCCATTGATATCCAGCGTCTCCGCACCCAGACGCAGAAAGAAGGGAGGCGCGTCGCTGGAGGCCGCCGGAGCGCCACCGGCTCCAGCAGCCGCAAGCTCGACCTCGGAGAAGCGGGTAAACGTCGAACTCAGCATGAAGAACAGGAGCAGCAGGAAGATGACGTCAATCAGAGAGGTCATCGAGAGCCTGCGACGGCGGGTGCGTTTACGCATGGGACGGCCTGCGCGGTTCGACCGGTTCGGGCATGCGCCCCTGCTGTGTGCCGAAGCCCTGATCCCTTCCGGCGGGCGACAGGATGGCGCGCAGAGATTGCCCCGCCAGCACGCGTTCCTTGTCCATACGCGCCTCGAACCAGCTGAGCACGACCGAGGTGGGCATGGCCACGGCCAGCCCCACCGCCGTCGTCAGCAGCGCCACCCAGATGCCGCCAGCCAGAATGGAGGGATCGACCTGACTGCCCGCCTCTTGCAGCGCCTGAAAAGCGGAGATCATACCGAGCACCGTGCCGAAAAGCCCCAGGAGCGGCGCCAGTTGCGCCACGGAATCGAGCAGTCGGAATCCACGCTCCAGGCTGGCAAAGCGCATCTCTGCCTCCGCCTCCAGCCGCGCGCCGTCCTCTTGCCCGGCCATGGCCATGGCGATCACGGGAGCAAGGTAGCTTGTCGATCTTTTGAGGTGCCGCCGCGCATCGGACCGATCCCCACCGTCCCATGCTGCCACCGCTTGCCCAAGCGCCCTGTGCCGCCCGACACCAGCCGAATGGAATTGCCACAGCTTGTAGAGCACCACCGAAAGCACCACGACCGACATGGCGCAGAGCAGCAGCACGACCGGCCCGCCAAGGTCATAGATCCGCTCGATCGCATTCCGCAACTCCATCATCAGCCGATCACCTCCACGTCGATCCGCGAGCGCAGGTTCAGCGCCTTGCCGCAGAAATCTTCCACGGCGGTCGTTTCGGTATCCGTTTCGCAGGTCTGCGCGCCGTTGATCAGTACCTGCCCGAGGGTGTCGCAGTTGAGTTGCGGCACGACGAATTGCCGGACACGGGTCCGCATCGCTGGCAGCGCCCCGAAGTCGAACAGGGTCATCCGGTCCACCGCACCGGATTTGTCGAAGAGCACCGCTTCGAAGACGGCGGATTTCAGGTCGGTTTCAAAGCCGTTCAAGACGACAAAGCTCATGCGGCAATTGCCGTCCTGCGCTTCGATGGAGTTCAGTTCGATGGTCAGCTTGTCGGACGCATCCTCCTGCGCCTGGGCGGGGAAGGCCAGCAGCGCGGTGGTGGTCACGGCAAGTAGCGAAGTCAATGCACGTGGCATTCTTGCGGTCTCCTGCATGAGGACGGGTATATAGCTGGCACCGTGATGAGGGGCGTTCCCACCGGGCTGGCTGAACATGAAAGCCCGAGGCGGGCTGCGCTTCTGGTCACGCCTTAACCCGATGAGATAGCTTGGTTAAGTGGACCGGAGGGGATGCCCCCGGTCCTGCGGGCCTCAGAAGGACTTGGTGAGTGCCACCTTGAAGGTACGCCCCGGCGCCTTGCGCGTGGCCGAGGACAGATGCCCGACGTAGTCGAGGTCCAGCGCGTTTTCGATGCCGAACCGCACTTCCGAACCCTCCAGCCATTTCACATCGGCGGGCCGCCATGTGGCGCGCAGGTTGTGGACCGTGGCGTCCGACAGGTCGGCACCGGCGGAATCACGGCGGTCAGTGGCATGAACGACTTCCCAGCTCAGGTCGAGACGGTCGTCCCACTTCCGGCCGATGGCCAGTTGCACACGGTCCGACGCGCTGTTGCGCCATACGGCGCTGGTGCCATCGGGGTCGAACTCGGTGCCTTCGCCGACGTGCCCGGCGAGGTCGAAGTAAAGACCCGAAGCCATGCCATAGGAGGCTTCCAGCTCGACCCCCTTGGTTTCCACCCGGTCGAGGTCCGTCGAGGTGTCGCCCGATGCGGTGTACGTGGTGATGTCCCAAAGCTCCGTCTTGTAGAGATTGCCGCGCAGGGTCAGGTTGTCGCCCCGCGCAAAGACATCCATCCCGGTGTAGGCCGCGCCCAATTCGAAGGTCTTGGATTTCTCCGTCATGTCCAGCCGGCGCTGGGACGTCGCGGAGGCGCCCAGGTCGTCGATCAGCGGCAGGCCCTCGGTATAGGCCGCCGAGCCAAAGACCGAGAAACCGTTGCCGAAGTCATATCCCAGCGCCAGCCCGCCCATGAGCGCATCTTTTTCGTAGTTCTGCGGCACTCCGACCAGCGTCTCGGAGCTTTCGAGCCGCGAGGATTCGTACCGCAGCGCGGGCGTGACGGTGACCTGACCGATGGTCATCTCGTCCACGACGAAGGCCGCCAGCCGCCGATCCGTGCCGCCCGGCGCCGATGAGGCGTTCAGCCGCTCCTTGCGGATGGCCTCGACCCCGGCCAGCATGTCGTGCTGCACCATCCCTGTGGCGAAGAGCGCGCGGTTGGAGATCGTCAGCTTCTTGGTCTGGTAACGGTTGTCGGCACAGACCACCCCGGTGAAGGAACTGGCGCAGAAGTCCTTCGCCGACCCGAACTGGTATTCCGAACTGCCGTCGATATAGGTCGTGTCGATCTGCTGGTCGGCATAGGAAAGCGTGGCGGTCAGATCGATCAGGTCATTCGCGGGATTGTAACGGTACTCCAGCGTGCTTTGCTCCGTATCCGTCAACCGGTCCACGCTTCCGAAAGAAGCGGCGGAGGTCTGGAACTGGTCGTAGGGCACGTTCTTGTCATCGGCCACGGTGCGGGAATGGCTGAAGGTCAGCGAATGAGAGTCGTCCGCGCCGAAGGTGAACTTCGCCTTGGCGAGGTAGGAAGGCGTGCGGAAGGCGCTGTTGCCGATGGTTTTCCCGTCTCCGGCGGTCAGGTCATCCTGGTCGCGCAGCGTATAGTTGAGGAGGAACTCTGCGCCCTCAGCCGGCATCCACGCGAGATTGGTCGAGGTGGCAAAACCATCGCCGTTCGAACTGTATTCCAGCGTTTGCGAGCCGCCGAACCCCGGCACACCGCCGGTGAAATCCGAAGCATCCTTGGTTTCCAGCTTCACCACGCCGCCAACGATACCTGATCCGTAGGCAAAACTGCCGATGGTCCCACGCAGCACCTCCGCCTGACGATAGAGGAGCGGATCGGTGAACAGCTGCGTGCCGATGCGGTAGATCTCTTCGGAACCGACCGTGGCGCCGTCGATCATGACGGCGATCTTCTGGTCGCTGCCGTAGGTCGTATTGGCGCCAAAGCCGCGGATGTTGATCCCCGAGCCCTGAGGCGTGGTGCCGTTCACCAGCGTGACACCGGGCACCGAATCGATAAGTTGCGCGACGGTGCTGGCTTGCCGGTCCTGGATTTCCTCCTCGTCAACGACCGTTCGCGACAGCGCTGTGCCAAAGCTGAGGTCGCGCTTGCCGCCGGTGAGAACCAGTGTTCCGAGAAAGCCGGGGTCGCTGTCCTGCGCCATGGCCGGCATGGCCAGTGAGAGGCAGACAAGCGCGGTCGTGCCGCGCATCAGGGAGGTGAGCATTCGCGCCATCCTTCGTGAGTTTTAGGCCATGGCTTGCGAAGGCTTGCGGGGCGGTTGTGATTATTTTGCGATACCCATTATCGCGATGGGTTGCAGCGTTAACCTTATCGCACTAAAACAGTCAAGTAATTTGAGACAGCCACGCACCGCTTCCCTCCGCGCGCAGCCATCGGACCACTTGAACCCTCCGAGGATGCCCATGACGCAGCAAGCCCTGTCTGACCCTTCCGCCATTCGTGCCTTTCTGGCTGACAATCCCAAGCTGCGCGCCCGCGATGCCGCAGATGCCATGGGTATTTCCGAAGCGCAGCTCGTCGCCGCCAGCATCGGTCAGGGCACAGCGCGGATCGCAGCCCATCCCGACCTGATCGTTCCCGCCGCCGAACGGCTGGGAGAGGTCATGGCTTTGACCCGTGTCAGCGCCTGCGTGCATGAAAAGGTCGGCACCTACGGGAATTACCATCCGGGCGAACACGCCGCGATGACCCTGACAGAGGAGATCGACCTGCGAATCTTCCCGTCGCACTGGGTCCATGCCTACGCGGTCGAAACACAGACAGACGCAGGGCAGCCCCCGCGCCGCTCGTTGCAGATCTTCGATGCAGCGGGCGACGCGGTTCACAAGATTCACCTTCGCGCCGGATCAAACCATGACCTGTGGGAAGGGATCGTGGCGGAGCTTGCGCTGGACGATCAGTCCGAAGGTCAGGAGGTCGCACCTCGCACGCCCACCGAGGCCGCGAAGGCCCGCCCCGACAAGGTCGACATGCTGCGCGCGGAATGGGCGAAGCTGACCGATACCCACCAGTTCCTCCGTCTGTGTTCCAGGCTCAAGATGAACCGTCTGGGCGCTTACCGCATCGCGGGCGCGCCTTTCGTGCGGGCGCTGGAGCCTTCCGCGGCCAATGCCATGCTGGAAGCGGTACAGGCGGCAGGCATCGAGGTGATGATCTTTGTCGGCAATCGCGGCTGCATCCAGATCCATTCCGGCAAGATCGGCACCCTCAAGCCCATGGGGCCATGGCAGAATATCATGGACCCGGGTTTCAACCTGCACTTGCGGCTCGACAAGGTGGCGGAGGTCTGGGCCGTCGAAAAGCCGACCCAGCGCGGCCCGGCGGTCTCGGTCGAAGCATTCGACGCCGAAGGCGGGATCATTTTCCAGGTCTTCGGCCTCGGCAAGGAAGGCCGCGATTCACGCGCCGACTGGGCGCGGATCGTGGAGGCGCTTCCCGCCGCTGAAAGCGTGGCTGCGTGACGACGTTTGGCGCAACGGCCTGCGCGGCATAGCCACGGCAGTCGTCGTCGTATTCGTGACCACGAAAAACGGACGCTGCCGTTTCTGGCCGGACAGTTCCAGATGCAGGGAAAACGGCAGCAGTAGCATGCCGACGATACAAAAAAAGGGTTCGAAGAGATGTTTTGCAAGGCAGGCAGGTCTGGTGATTTTGCGGCTTATACGGCGCTCATGGTGTCAATGTTTGTGGCTTTGCTCGCGCTGAACGTTGGCGCGCAACAAAGTTCGGGCGTGCCAAACCCCCATGCCGATGTCGTCTCCATCGGCGGCTCCGTAACGGAAATCGTCGTGGCGCTGGGTCAGCAGCACCGGCTGAAAGCGCGCGACACCTCCTCCAGCTATCCACCCGACGTCATGGCGCTCCCTGACGTGGGATACATGCGAGCGCTGTCGCCTGAAGGCGTGCTCTCTGTCGGCCCCTCGCTCATTCTCTCCGAGGAAGGCGCGGGTCCGGTCGAGGCTCTTGACGTGATCCGCGCGGCGGACGTGGCATTCGTCGAGGTGCCGAACGCGCTCGACGCCGAAGGGATCCTGCACAAGATCGAGGTGATCGGCGCGGCGCTCGACGTGCCCGAGAAAGCCGGTGAACTGAAGGACGAGGTCGACCAATCGCTCGCCGCGGCAATTGGCGACGCCGACCGGCCCGAGGCAGAGAAGAAGCGGGTGCTCTTCGTGCTCTCGACCGAGGGCGGCAAGATCAACGCAAGCGGCACCGGCACGGCGGCGGATGCAATCATCCGCATGGCGGGCGGCGTCAACGCGGTCACGGCGTACGAAGGCTACAAGCAGATCACCGACGAAGCAGTAGGCCTGGCCGCGCCCGATGTCATCCTGATGATGACGCGCGGCGGCAGCCACGGCGTTGACAACGATGCCCTCTTCGAGATGCCCGCGATCCGTCTGACCCCGGCGGCGCAGGCCCGTGCCGTCGTGCGCATGGACGGGCTGCTGTTGCTGGGCTTCGGCCCGCGCACGGCAGAGGCGGTGCGCAATCTCAACGCGGCGCTATATGGCGACGAGGCCTGAGCGGTGGCGATCATAACGGACAGTTTCACGCCGCCGCGAGACAGGCTGGCACGGGCCCGCGCGCTGCACGGGTTGCTGGCGGCCGCGCTGTTGGTGGCCTGTGCGCTGAGCCTGCAGACCGGAGCGACAGACGTGCGCCTGACCACCCTGCTGGCCAAGCTGGCGCAGGGCGAGGCGCTGAGCCGGATGGAGCGCGTCGTCCTGTTCGACATCCGTCTGCCCCGGCTGGCCATGGGGGCGCTCGTGGGGGCGGCGCTGGCCGTTTCCGGCGCGGTGATGCAGGGGCTTTTCCGCAACCCGCTGGCCGATCCCGGCATCGTCGGCGTTGGCGCCGGGGCGGGCCTCGGCGCGATCCTCGCTATCGTCCTGGGGGGCCTGCTGCCCTTGAGCCTCGCGCGGCTGGTCGGGCCGCACCTCGTACCGATCGCCGCCTTCCTTGGCGGCTGGGGTGGGACGCTCCTGCTCTACAAGGTCGCCACCCGCCACGGTCGCACCTCGGTAGCGACGATGCTGCTTGCGGGCATCGCGCTTGCGGCACTGGCGGGCGCGCTGTCGGGGGTGTTGGTCTATATCGCCGACGACAGCCAGCTGCGCGACCTGACCTTCTGGGGGCTGGGGTCGCTCGCCGGGGCAAGCTGGGCCAAGGTGCTGGCCGCCGGGCCGCTGGTCTTGCTGGCGCTTGCCGCGTCGCTCACCCTTGGGCACGGGTTGAACGGGCTGGCGCTGGGAGAGGCCACAGCCGCCCAAATCGGCATCGACGTGCAACGGATGAAATCCGTTGCGATACTGACGGTCGCCGGAGCCACCGGCGCCGCCGTCGCCGTCGCAGGCGGGATCGGCTTTATCGGCATCGTCGTGCCGCATCTGCTGCGCCTCGCCTCCGGCCCCGATCACCGCACGCTCTTGCCCAATGCGGCGCTGCTGGGCGCGACCATGCTTATTCTCGCCGATGTGATCGCCCGCGTGGTCATCGCCCCCGCCGAGCTGCCCATCGGCATCGTCACCGCCGTGCTTGGCGCGCCGGTCTTTCTCTGGATCCTGCTGAAGCGTCGCGGACTGGTGGACCTATGAGCCTGATTGCCGAGGATATCCGCGTGTTCTACGGGCGTCGCGAAGCGTTGCGCGGAGTGTCTTTGCGCGCAGAGCCAGGCGAATTTACCGCCATCGTCGGGCCGAATGGCTCGGGCAAGTCGACGCTGCTGGGGGCGCTGACGGCGTCACTGCCATACTCGGGCCGCGTCATGCTGAACGGGCGCGACATCGACGGGTTGAAACCCTGGGAACTTTCGTCCGAGCGCGCCGTGCTCCCGCAGGCCTCAAGGCTCGCCTTTCCCTTTACCGTGCTCGAAGTCGTGCGGCTGGGTGTGCAGGCGGGCACCGCCGGGGATCGACCAGAGGTGCCGATGCAGGCGCTGGCCCGGGTCGGCCTTGACCACTACGCCGAACGGACCTTTCAGGAACTCTCGGGTGGCGAGGCGCAGCGTGTGATGCTGGCCCGCGTGCTGGCGCAGGTCTGGTCCCCGGTCGAGGACGGTCGGCCGCGCTGGCTCTTGCTGGACGAGCCGGTCTCCAGCCTCGATATCGCGCATCAGTTGCAAGTCATGGAGATCGCGCGCACTTTCGCCCGCGCGGGCGGGGGTGTGATCGCCGTCATGCATGACCTGAACCTCACCGCGATGTTCGCCGACCGTGTCGCCGTTCTGGCGGAGGGTCAGCGTCTGGCCTTTGGCACGCCGCGCGAGGTCTTTTGCGATGGCATCTTGTCGCGCGCCTACGGCTGTGACCTGCGCGTTTCGGCGCCGCCACCGGTCGGAACACCCTATATCCTGCCGCATGCGGCCACTCCCTGAAAGAAAGCAATGCCCCTGAACGCCTCCATCCCTACTGCCCTGCTGCTCTTTCTCGCGATACCCGCGCTGGCCGATCCCGTGGCCGATATCGTCATTCTGGGCGAGGTCCATGACAATCCGGACGCACATCTGGGCCAGGCTGCCGTCCTGAGCGACCTGGAACCCACCGCTGTCGTCTTCGAGATGCTGACCGCAGAGGAGGCGCGCGTGGCCGACGCCAACCGCGACGCTATCGCCGACGCATGGGAGGCCAGCGGCTGGAGCGACTTCGAAATCTATGCGCCGATCTTCGACGGGTTGGGCGACGCGCGCATCGTGGGGGCCGCCGCCCCGCGCGAGGCGGTGCGCAGGGTCTATTCCGACGGTGCCGCCGCGCTCTTCGGGCCGGATGCCGGGCGTTTCGGGCTCGACACGGACTTGCCGGAGGACCAGCTGGAGGCGAGGAGGCAGCTTCAGTTCGAGGCGCATTGCGCGGCTATGCCTTTGGAAATGATGGACGGGATGGTCGCGGTCCAGCGCTATCGCGACGCGGTCTTCGCCCGGGCAGCGCTGGAGGCGCTGGAGACCTACGGTCCGCCCGTGGCAGTGATTGCCGGCAATGGCCATGCCCGTACCGACTGGGGAATCCCTGCGATGATCGCCCGCGCCGCGCCGGATGTAAGCACCTATGCCTTGGGCTTCGTTGAAGCAGACAGCGGCGTGCCCTTCGACGAAATCCGGATCGTGCCGCCCGCAGCGCGCGATGACCCCTGCAACACCCTGAAGACAAACTGAGGACGCCCCCATGTATCTTGCCATGAACCGTTTTACCGTGCCGCTGGAAAACGCCGCTGAGTTCGAGGAGCTTTGGCTGAGCCGCGAGAGCCGCCTTCAGGACATGGAGGGTTTCGTGTCCTTTCACATGCTGAAGGGCCCCGAGACGGACGGCCGCGTTCTTTATGCCTCGCACACGGTCTGGCAGACGGAGGCGCATTTCCGCGCCTGGACCACCAGCGGGGAATTCCGCGCCTCCCACGCCCGTGCGGGCCAGACACGCAAGCTGCACGAAGGTGCGCCGCGCTTCGAAGGGTTCACCGCGATCCAGCAGATCGACGCCAAGCTTCCCGCGTGACCCTGCCCCTGCGCGTCAGCCACAGCGCGCCGTTGTTCCGCACCTTCGATGCAGCACTGGCGCGCCTTATACGTTGACCGATTCGAGTTCGACTGTCGGGCGAGTACCGCTTCCACCCGGGCGCGACACGCTATGCCTCGGTGCGACTGGGTACTTTTCACCTGCAACTGAGCGAGCATCACGGCGACGCCACGCCGGATCCACTGGGCTGGTTAATGTTGAGGGACTGCGAAGGTTTCACGCGGCGCTATCGGCGCATCCCAACATGCACCCGTGGCTGGATTCAAAGCACTGGGGGCTGAGGCAGCGTCAGCCAGGACCGTGTTCGTACCGTGCGCCTCATCCGGACCGCCAAAACCTAGGGGGTTTGCCTCGCCCCAAGGCCGCGTCAACTGACCGCTTCCTGCGCTTCGCGGTCGCTCATGCGATGCGCAGCGAAGTTCTGCTCTCCGCCCATCTTGTCATCCAGTGCAGGCACGCCTGTGGTAAGCCAAAGCCGCGCATACACGGCGCCAACTGAATTGCGCCCCTAAACATCTGATATTTCTTTGAAATTTGGTGCCCCCACACGGACTCGAACCGCGGACCTACTGATTACAAATCAGTTGCTCTACCAGCTGAGCTATAGGGGCACTCGCTGGGTGGTGTGCGGACTACCACCATCCCAATTCCCTGTCGATAGGCAAAGTTCATCGCGGGGTCTTGCGGGGCGCCTTTGCCGGGTCGGGCGGCGGCGAATGGGGGGGCTTGAGTAATGCCGCGCTGCCTCGCGAGACCGTCAAGGGTTGTGGCGCGGCGAACCATCGCTACGGCGACAACGGCACGGCCAAGGTCTGTGCGCGTGGAACCGTGTCGATGGCGGGTCGGGCGATGACCGGGTCCTGGTTACGGCGGCGACCCACTGCTCCGGCACCGGATCGAGGATGACCGTCCTGCGCGTGGCGACCATCCTGCGTTTCAAACCTGAAGAAACCCTTACCGGTTCGCGCGCGCGAGCAGACCCACCGCTGCCAGTCCGAAGAGAATGACGAGGATCGCCGCCGGGGCGGCTTCACCCAGTGCTTCGAGGGAGGCTTTCTCGTGCACCCGTGTGGCCAGCGTTTCGTAGTTGAAGGGGCGCAGCAGAAGGGTTGCGGGCAGTTCCTTCACGCAGTCGACGAAGACCAGCAGCAGGGCCGAGGCGACAGAGGCGCGCATCAGCGGGTAGTAGACGGCGGTCAGCACCTGCCCCTCGCTCCGGCCAAGCGACCGGGCGGCCAGTGGCAGGTTCGGGGAGACGCGGCCCATGGCGGCGTCCGCTGCGCCCTGCGCGATGGCGAAGAAGCGCACGCAGTAGGCGAGGATCAGCGCGAAGGCGGTGCCGGTCAGCACGAGCCCCGGGTCCCAGCCCGTCGCCCCCCAGATCGCGTCGGCCATGGTGTTGTCGATGGCGGCAAGCGGGATCAGGATGCCCACCCCCAGCACGGCGCCGGGCGCGGCGTAACCGATGGTGGTTACGGGCATCAGGAGGCGCGGCAGCTTCTGCCCCGACAGGCGCACGCCGTAGACGAGGAAGATCGCGGCCAGCACGGTGATGATCGCGGCAGAGCCCCCGACGACGGCGGTGTTCAGCCCTGCCCGCCAGAGCGCCGTATCGGTCCAGAACTCCGCGTTATCAAGCGCATGGCTGAGGATCACGCCCGCGGGCAGCACGAAGCCCACGGCCAGCGGGAAGGCGCAGGCGGCGGTGGCGATCCATGCGGGCGCGCCGGTCAGCGGTTTGCGCATGGCGGGGCGGTGCCGGGTGGAGAGGTTGAAGAACCGCATCCGGCGGCGGGAGACCTTTTCGAGCACCACGAGCAGCACGACGAGCAGCAGCACGACAGACGCGATCTGCGCAGCGCCGCCCGCGTTGTTGGACTCCAGCCAGACGGAGAAGATGCCGGTGGTCAGGGTCTGCACGGCGAAGTAGTCCACCGTGCCGAAATCGTTGATGCTTTCCATCATAACGATGGCGACGCCGGCGGCGATGGCGGGCCGGGCCAGCGGCAGGCCGATGCGCCAGAACCGCCCGAAGGCGCCTGCGCCGAGCGAGCGGGCGACCTCTTCGGAGGAGGCCGACTGTTCGCGGAAGGCAGCGCGGGCCAGCAAGTAGACGTAGGGGTAAAGCGCTGCGGACAATACCAGAATCGCGGCGCCGAGGGATCGGATCTCGGGGAACCAGTAGTCGCGCGAGGTCTGCCAGCCGAAGAGGTTGCGCAGCCCGGTCTGCACCGGCCCCGCGTATTCGAGGAAGTCGACCAGCGCGTAGGCGCCCACATAGGCCGGGATCGCCAGGGGCAGCAGCAGAAGCCATTCCAGCCAGCGCCGTCCGGGGAAGTCGTAGCGCGCCACCATCCAGGCCGCGCCGGTGCCCACCATCGCGGCGATCAGGCCCACGCCGAACATCAGCCGCGCGGTGGTCCAGAGGTAGCGCGGCAGCGTCGTCGACAGCAGGTGCGGCCAGATGTTTTCCCTTGGAAACAGGGCGATGCCCAGAACCGCGACGATCGGTGCGACGACGATCACGGCGATCAGGACGGCGCCCACGGACCAGCGGCTGGGAAGACGCATGCGGCGGATCGGTGTCTCGGTCAGTGCCATCTGGGCCCCATTTGCGTGGTGTTCCTCCCGTGGTAAATCCCTATAGTGCCAACGTCGAGCAACCGAAAGACCAACCGCCCATGCAGGTGATCCTCCATACCGGCGTGCATTGCACGGACGAAGACCGCCTGCTGAAGTGTCTTTTGCGCAATGCGGAAGCCTGGCGGCACGAGGGCGTGGCCATCCCCGGCCCTTCCAAGTACCGGAAATTACTGGGCGATTCCATCAACATTCTGAAGGGCACCGAGCCGTCCGCGGAAACGCGCGAGATCCTGCTGGACGCGATCATCCAGGACGATCCGGGCAAGATCGACCGGCTGGTGCTGTCGAACGACAACTTCTTTTCCGTGCCGAAGCTGATGTTCCAGAACGGGCTTTTGTACCTCAAGGCAGAGGCGCGGCTGCAGACGCTGGTGAACATCTTCGACGGCGACGAGGTCGAGCTTTACATGGGCCTGCGCGACCCGGCGACCTTCCTTCCGGCGGCCTTTGCCGCCACCCCGCACGACAGTTTCGGGGCCTTCATGGCGGGGGTCGATCCGATGCATCTGCGCTGGTCCGACCTGATCCGGCGGATCCGGGACGCGCTGCCGCAGGTGCCCATAACCCTTTGGTGCAACGAGGATACTCCGCTGATCTGGGGGCAGATCATCCGCGAGATGGCGGGGATCGAGATGACCCGCAAGATCAGCGGCGCCTTCGATCTGTTCGCGCAGATCATCGACAAGGAAGGCATGAAGCGGTTCCGCGCCTTCCTGGCGGAGAACCCCGGCATCAACGAGCGGCAGAAGCGGCGGGTGATGGCGGCGTTCCTCGACAAGTATGCCATGGACGAGGAGATCGAGCAGGACGTGGACCTGCCCGGCTGGGATGCGGCCTATATCGACATGCTGACGGAGATCTACGAGGACGATCTGGAGACCATCGCGCGGATGCCGGGTGTGACGCTGATCACGCCCTGAACGCGCCTGAGACCATTAAACCTAACGCGTCTCGCCTTCGTGTGAACGGGGCGCTCGGGGGTCTAACGGGGCGCACGGTCGTTTGGCCACAGGATGTGGTGGGGCCCCTGCCCCGGACTCGCAACGGGTTAACGGATCTTAACGTCTGGTCCCCCAGCATTAAGGGCCGAACCGGCCGATTTGACCCCGATTCCCGGCCGGTTGTTAACCTTTGCCCCGAGTCGGGGGCCGGCAAACCGTTGCGCGGAAATCTTTTTCGTTAACCTGTTCCGCGGCCTGGTTTCACCCCCCCTGTCGGGCCTGTCCGGCAGGCTCCAACCAGTGCTCTGCCGCGGCGCGGACATCGTCGGGCACCTCGACCGCGCGGCGGGTTTCGAGGCTCAGCATCACGCATTTGAACACCGTCTCGAAGGCCAGCAGGTCGCCGTCCGAGCGGATCAGCCGGTGCCGGAAGGTCATCGACTTCGTGCCGACCGTGACGATGGAGGTTTCCAGCCGGATCGCATCGCCCGCCGTCAGCTCGGCGCGGAACTCGCTTTGCGCGTTGACCACGGCGAAGGACAGCCGCCGCCCGCTGCGCATGTCGCTGGCGGTCAGACCCATTTCAGACTGGATGGCAAAGACGCCGTCGGAACAGGCCGCGAAGTAGCGCGAGACGTTCATGTGGCCGAGGAAGTCGCAATGCGCGGGGTCGACCACGGATCGGAAGGAAACAAGGGCCGCCATCGCGCTCTCCTTTTTGCAGGTTCGGGTGGGAACGGTAGCAAACATCGCTGCGGGTCCATAGCGCGGGATGCGCGCACCGGACCCGCATAAAGCGGGTTGATCCCCTTTCGTTCTCATTGCACCTTGGCGCCAAAGACGTTCGGAGGCCCCGTGAACCCCCTGAAGATCCCCAACCGCGCGGCCCGGCATCTGTGGCTGGCCGCGCACGGGCTGGATGCCCCGACCGCAGGCAGGCCGGACCCCGCCGCCATGGTGCGCGAGCTGGGTTTCGTGCAGCTCGACAGCATCCAGGTGGTCAGCCGTGCCCATCACCACATCCTGTGGAGCCGCAACCGCAACTACCGCGAGCCGATGCTGGACCGCATGATGGCGCGGCGCGAGGTGTTCGAGCATTTCACCCACGATGCCTCGGTGCTGCCGATGGAGTTCCTGCCGATGTGGCAGCGCCAGTTCCGGCGCAAGCGGGAGATGGTGCGCCGGTCCGCATGGTACGGCGGGTTCGACCCGGCGCTGCTGGACGAGGTGAAGCGGCGCATCGCGGACGAGGGGCCGCTGTCGACCCGGCATTTCGACACGAAGGTGGAGGGCAAGCGCGAGATGTGGGTGCGCCCGCCGCACAAGAAGGCGCTGGATTACCTGTGGTATTCGGGCGAGCTGGCGACCTGCCACCGCGACGGGTTCACCAAGGTCTACGATCTGGCGGAGCGGGTCTTTCCGGAGGATCTGCGCCGCGCGGAGGTGTCCGACCGCGAACAGCTCGACTGGCTGTGCCGCGCGGCGCTGGAGCGGCTGGGCTTTGCCACCACCGGCGAGGTGCGCAAGTTCTGGGAGGCGGCGGAGGTGGCCGAGGTGGCGGACTGGGCCGAACGCGACGCCGCGTGGTGGGTCCCGGTGGAGGTCGAGTCGGCGGACGGCACATGGACGAAGGCGCTGGCCGCCCCGGACATCGAGGCCCGGCTGGAGGCGGTCCGCCCCCCGGGCGGCGGACTGCGCATCCTCAACCCCTTCGATCCGGCGATCCGCGACCGGGTGCGGCTGAAGCGGCTGTTCGGCTTCGATTACACGGTGGAGATGTTCGTGCCCGCCGCAAAGCGTCAGTGGGGATACTACGTCTTCCCGCTGCTGGAGGGCGACCGTTTCGTGGGGCGGCTGGAGGCCAAGGCCGACCGGGCGCGGGGCGTGCTGGACGTGACGCGCCTGTGGCAGGAACCGGGCGTGCGCGACAGCGCGGCGCGCATGGCGCGGCTTGAGGCGGAACTGGCGCGGCTGGCCCGGTTTGCCGGCGTGGCGGAGGTTCGCCTGCATTGGCGGCAATGACGGGTTGAGGCCCCCTGCCCGCCCCTGTAAGCGAAGCGCGGGCGGGCCCCTTCGGGGCGCGCGCGGGACTGGGTGAGCGGGGTGTCGGGCGCATGTCGAACAAGCTGAAACTGGCCATCGGCAGCCTCCTCCTCGGCCTCGTGGTGCTGGCGCTGAAACTGCTGGCCTGGGCGCTGACCGGATCGGTGGCGCTGCTGTCCGATGCGCTGGAAAGCACGGTGAACCTTGCCACGGCGCTGGCGGCGCTGATCGCGATCCGGGTCGCGGCGATGCCCGCCGACACCAACCACCCTTTCGGCCATCACAAGGCGGAATACTTCAGCGCGGTGCTGGAAGGCGTGCTGATCATCGTGGCGGCGCTCCTGATCCTGCGTGAGGCCTGGACGGGGTTCTGGGCGCCGCGCCCGCTGGACGCACCGCTGCTGGGCCTTGCGGTCAACATCGGGGCCACGGCGCTGAACGCGGCCTGGGCCTTTGTGCTGGTGCGGCAGGGGCGGAAGCTGCGCTCTCCGGCGCTGGTGGCGGATGGCAGGCACCTGTGGGCGGACGTTGTGACCTCGGGCGGGGTGGCGGTCGGCGTGCTGCTGGCGCTGTTCACCGGGTGGTGGGTGCTCGACCCGGTCATGGCGGCGCTGGTGGCGGTGAACATCCTGTGGTCCGGTTACACCGTGGTCATGGCCTCGCTGTCGGGCCTTATGGACGAGGCGGTGCCTGAGGACGTGCAGGAGAAGATCCGCACGGTGATCTCGGCGCAGGCGACCGGCGCGGTGGAGGCGCACGACCTGAAGACCCGCCACGCGGGCAGCGCGACCTTCGTGGAATTCCACCTTGTGGTGCCGGGGGAGATGACCGTCTTCGACGCCCACGAGATCTGCGACCGGGTGGAGCGGGAAATGGCCCGCACGGTGCCGGACGTGCGCACGACCATCCACGTGGAGCCGGACCACAAGTCGAAGGACAGCGGCGTGATCCCGGTGGACGAGGGCTGAGGCGCCCGGCCTAGCCCTTGTCTTCCGGGTTTCTCTGCGCGTCGTCGAAGGTCCACTTCGGCTGCTGTTCCAGCGCGTCCTTCAGGGCGTTGCCCCAGCCCTGGCTGACCGTCTGGAAGTAGGGATCGTCCTGCAGGACGCGGCCGGTGTGGCCGATCTTCAGGCTGTCCTTCTCGTAGCAGTGGTAGTCGAAGGGCAGGCCAACGGTCAGATTTGCCTTCACGGTGGAGTCGAAGCTGACCAGCAGGAGGGTCATCGCCTCTTCGAAGGTCATCTTCGGATCGTAGGCGCGCACGAGGATCGGACGACCGTACTTGATCTCGCCGGTCTGGAAGAAAGGCGTGTCGCCACCGGCCTCGATGAAGTTGCCTTCGGGGTAGATCAGGAACAGCCGCATCGGCCCGCCGGCGATCTGCCCGCCCAGAAGGAGCGTGGCGTTGAAGGCGGTGTCGGCGCGCTGGCCGACGTTGGCGTGGCGGTCGATGACCTCGCGCAGGGTGTCGGCGACTAGGCGCGCAGCCTGAAACATCGACGGCACGGCCAAGAGCGAGGGCGAGCGTTCGGACGGCGCCTTCAGCCGCTCATCGAGTTCGGAGACGACGGCCTGCGTGGTGGCGAGGTTGCCGGCGGAAAGGAGCGTGATGACCCGCTCTCCGGGGTTTTCCCAGATGGTCATCTTCTTGAAGGTGGAGATGTTGTCGAGCCCGGCATTTGTCCGGGTGTCCGACATGAACACCATGCCTCCATCGAGCATCATTCCCACGCAATAGGTCATCTTCTGCTTTCCGACTCACGACAAGGACCAAGCATTAGGGGTTGGTTGGCGGCGTTATCAAGTGTGATGTCCGGACAATCGCATATGTCGCGGGGTCACAGCGCCCTGCCGGGGCAGGAATGACACGGTTTGGGCTTTGGCGCCCGTCAGGTGACGCGAGACCCGGGCGCGTCAAGCCGTGGGGATGGGGCAGCCGGTTTCGGCGCGGGCCGGCATGCCGTAACGGAACATGCGCGGGACTGCGGGGTCAGGAGGCCGGGGGACAGCCGGTGATGACATCGCCGCGGCGACGGCACCACGCGCGCCGCCCGACCGAAAAGCCCGGCCGGACATGCGCTGCGAAAGGCCAATCCGGCCGGTGCCTACTGCTGCGCGACCTCTATGGCGACGTTCAGCGCCTCGGTCTCGCCGCCGACGCGGAGGCCGTTGACCGGCGCCGCGTCGCTGTAGTCGAGGCCGATGGCCACGCGGACATAGCGTTCGTCGGGGCTCATCTGGTTGGAGGCGTCGAAGCCGACCCAGCCTAGATCGGGCACGAAGACCTCTGCCCAGGCGTGCATCGCGTCCTGCGCCACCGTGTCGTCCAGCATCAGGTAGCCCGACACGTAGCGCGCGGGCCAGCCCGCTTCATGCGCGCAGGCGATGAAGACATGGGTGTGGTCCTGGCAGACGCCGCGGCCCTCGGTCACCGCCTCTTCGGCGGTCCACGTGCTTTCGGAGCTGCCGGTCTCGTATTTCACCGCCTCCCCCAGCGCCGCCATCAGCTTGTGGCAGCGGTCGAGCACGGTTTCGCCCTCGACCGAGCGCAGCAGCGCCTTGACGCCGGGGCCCGCCTTGGTGCGCGGGGTGTGGCGCTTGTAGAGCCAGAGCGGTACGGGGCCGACATGCTTGCCGACGACGCCGTGGTTCTCGCTTACCTCGACTTCCCCCTCGCAATGGACTGTGACCTCCGTCACGTCACGGTCGAAGCTGATGAGGTTCACCTTGTTGTGGTGGTGGTCGTCGTAGGAGAGTTCCTGCTTGCCGCCGGTGATGGTCATCTTCCAGTCGGTCACCGTCTGGTTGCGGCCGCTGCGCGGCGTCAGGCGGAGCTGTTGCAGCCCGGAGACCACGGGAGCGTCGAAGGCGTAGCGGGTCGTGTGGGAAATTTTCAGCCGCATGATCTCACTCGTAGAACCGGTAGTCGATCTCGATCTGGCGCCCGACGCGCGCGATCACCGACTGGATTTCCTGAAGGTACTCGTGCAGGCCGAATTCGAAGACCGCGTCGATGTCGAGCCTGAGGTACTTCTCTTCCATGGCGCGGAGCATGTCGCAAGAGGTTGTCACCTGCCCGTATTCCGACGTGAGGAATTCCATGTTCGACCGCATTGTCGAGATGCAGAACGCGAGGCTGCGGGGCATCCGGCGGTCGAGGATCAGGAACTGCGCGATGTCGCGGGAGTCGCGCGAGGCGCCGTAGGCCATGCGGAACCCGCCACGGGCGGAGACGGAGCGCAGCAGGATTTCCCACTGCACGTTGTCCATGGAGGACCCGACAGAGACCACAGCGGGCAAAAGCACGTAGTATTTCACGTCGACGATGCGCGCGGTGTTGTCGGCCCGTTCGATGAAGGTGCCCAGCCGCGAGAAATCGTAGATGTCGTTGCGCAGCATGGTGCCGTGGGTGGCGCCGCGCACCATGGAGGTCCGCTGGCGGATCAGCCGCAGCACCCCCGGCAGGTCGCGTTCGTTGACGCGGCGGGCCAGCCCTTCCTTCGCGGCCATGTAGGCGGCGTTGGTGGCTTCCCAGACCTCGGTGGTCAGCGCGGTGCGCACCATGCGGGCGTTCTGCCGCGCCGAGGCGATGGAGGACATGACCGAGGACGGGTTGTCCTTCGACCGCAGGAGCCAGTCGATGGTCGCTTCCTTCGTCACCTCGTCGTGGCTTTGCATGAAGAGTTCGTAGGAGCCGGAGGTCTGCAGGACCGACTTCCATTCTTCCTCGGTGGAGCCGAGCCGGGTGAGCGCGATGCGCTGGCCCGTCTCGATCAGCCGCCCGATGTTTTCCGCGCGCTCCAGCGAGCGGTACATCCAGAACAGGCCGTTTGCGGTTTTTCCCAGCATCAGTCTTGCAGCACCCAGGTGTCCTTCGTTCCGCCGCCCTGCGAGGAGTTCACCACGAGGGAGCCTTTCTTGAGCGCCACGCGGGTCAGGCCGCCGGGCGTGATCTTGATGCCTTTCGGGCTGACCAGCACGAAGGGGCGCAGGTCGACGTGCCGCGGGGCCAGCCCTGCGCGGGTGAAGATCGGCACCGTCGACAGCGACAGCGTGGGCTGCGCGATGTAGTTTGCGGGCCTTGCCTGCAGCTTCCTGCGGAACTCTGCCAGGTCCTTCTTGGTCGCGGTCGGGCCGATCAGCATGCCGTAGCCGCCGGAGCCGTGCACCTCCTTGACGACGAGGTCCTTCAGGTTGTCGAGCACGTAGGCCAGGCTGTCGGGATCGGCGCAGCGCCAGGTCGGCACGTTTTCCAGGAGCGCCTTCTCGCCGGTGTAGAACTCGACGATCTCGGGCATGTAGCTGTAGATCGCCTTGTCGTCGCAGATGCCGGTGCCCGGCGCGTTGGCGATGGTGAGCCTGCCCGCACGGTAGACATCCATGATCCCCGGCACACCCAGCGCGCTTTCGGGGTTGAAGTTCAGCGGGTCGAGGAAGGCATCGTCGATCCGGCGGTAGACCACGTCGATGGGCTTGTAGCCGCGGGTGGTGCGCATGGCGAGCCGCCCGTCCACGACACGCAGGTCGTTGCCCTCCACCAGCTCGACCGACATCTGGTCGGCGAGGAAGGCGTGTTCGAAATAGGCGGAGTTGTAGATGCCCGGCGTCATCACCGCGACGGTGGGCTTTTCGCCTGCACCCTCCGGCGCGCATTCCGACAGCGACTGCAGCAGGTCCATCGGGTAGGTCTGCACCGGCTGAACGCGGTTGTGGGCGAAGAGCTCCGGGAACATCTGGAGCATGGTCTCGCGGTTTTCCAGCATGTAGCTGACGCCCGAAGGCGTGCGGCCGTTGTCCTCCAGCACGTAGAACTGGTCGGGGCCGGTGCGCACCAGGTCGATGCCGACGATGTGGGTGTAAACCTTTCCCGGCGGCGTGATGCCGATCATCTGCGGCTCGAACGCCTCGTTGCGCGAGATCATGCGTTCGGGAATGCGGCCCGCCTTCACGATCTCCTGCCCGTGGTAGATGTCGTGCAGGAAGGCGTTGAGCGCGCGCACGCGCTGCTCGATCCCCTTGCTCAGCCGCTGCCATTCGTGGCCCGAGATGATGCGCGGGATGATGTCGAAGGGGATGAGCCGTTCCTCGGCCTCGGCGCGCCCGTAGACGTTGAAGGTAATGCCCGTCAGGCGGAAAAGCTCTTCCGCCTCGCGCTGTTTCGCGCGGAGGTCCTTCGGATCCTCCCCCTCGAACCAGCTGTTGAACGCTTGGTAAGGACCACGGACCTCGTCACCCGTGCCCGTCATCTCGTCAAAGACCGGCTTCTCGCCCATTCAACCCCCTGTGCCCCGTTTTCCGGTGTGCCGTATGAGTACAGCTTGGGGACAACGCTAGAGTGCGGCGGATGCGCAATCAACGGCTTGGAAGGCGTTTTGCGGAATTCCCGGCGTTTTGCCTCATATTTGGGCGTATCGCAAAGGCGGGCCGGAACGCGCCCCGACCGCGGGCGGAGCGGACCCGCGCGCCACCGCGCACGGGCCTTGGCCCCAGGGGGCTCAGGCCATACCCAGCGCGGCCTTGTACATCTCGAGGACCGCCTCTTCCTCGGCGATGTCGTCGGCGTCGCGCTTGCGGAGCGAGATCACCTTGCGCAGGATCTTGGTGTCGTAGCCGCGGCCCTTGGCCTCTGCCATGACTTCCTTGATCTGCTCGGCGATGTCCTTCTTCTCTTCTTCCAGCCGCTCCACGCGCTCGATGAATGCCTTGAGCTCTCCGGCGGCCACGCCGTAGCTGTCGGTCGGGGTGTCCTGCATGTCTTGCCTCCATGGGATGAGCCCTCCCGATACAGCCGTGCCGCGCGCCCATCAAGACCCATGCCGCGCCAGTCGCGCCGCCCTGCCGAAACGTCTTGCCTAACGGGCCTTCGTCCTTTAGGCGGCGGGCGGTCACGCAACATCCGCAATTCCCATCCGCAATCCTTGAGGAGGACGACATGGCCTGGCTGATCTGGAGCGGCGCACTGGTATCCCTCGCAGGGCTTGCCGGTCTCGTCTGGTGCATCGTCAAGGTCTGGTCCGCCCGCCGCAGGGGCCTGCCCGACGAAGAGCTGCGCGCGCTGGTGCGCAAGGTGGTCCCGCTGAACATGGGCGCGCTGATGCTTTCGACCATCGGGCTGATGATGGTCATCACCGGCATCTTCCTGAAGTGAGTTGAGCTGACGGCGCGGCCCCTGCCCCGTCATCTGCGCGGCGGTCCGTGTCCCGCCCGTCCCAAGGCAGAACACGCGCCAGCCTAGCGGCTGAGAAACGTCCGCCCGTATTTCACGTGTTCGCCCCAGGCGGGTACCGGCGTCCAGAAGTCACGGTCGGGATGGTCCAGCCGCTCCAGCCGCTTCATGATGCGCAGCATCCCCCAGAGACCGACGGCCATCATCGGCCCGCCGCGCAGGCGCGGGAAGTCCAGCGCCAGGATCGCGACCGCGTCGATGTCGGAGGGGCGGCGCACCATGCCCTCCGCCAGCATCCGCGCGCCTTCGTTCGCCATGGCACCGACCAGCAGCTCCACCATGTCGTCCGCCGCCCAGTCCCGCACCGTGCGCTGACCGTTCAGCAGCCGCCGGACAGAGGCCGCGCGTTCCGCGCCGCCATCGGCCCAGTCGTAGAACCCATTGCCGGAGATCCAGCCGCGCCGCCCGACCTCGATCATCAGGGCCGACCAGTTCTCCGCCCCTTCGGCGCGCGGGGCGCGGGCCAGGTCCTCGAGCCCGCTCATGTCGCGGGTCCGGAACGGCGGGCGGGCCCAGCCCCAGGCCTCCACCGCCGCGTCTAGGTCGTATGGGTCAGCGCCGAGGTCCACCAGCGCATCCGCCGCGCGGTGCATCGCCGCCGCGAGACGTCCCGCGATGCTGGCGCCCTGAGAGCGCACGTGCACCGCCACCTTGTTCATCCGTTCGGCCAGCGCGAGGCCCAGCGCCACCTCGGCGGGCGTGCCTTCCGGTCCCTGCACGACCTCAACCAGCCGTGTGGCAAAGACCGGCGGGGCAAATCGCAGGCCCAGCCGGTCGACCCGGCCCGACATCGCCACGGCACGCACCGTGCCTTCGGGCGCGGCCACGTCGCCCTGCCCGCGCGCCGCATGCAGGACGATATCCGTGCCGGGGATCATCTCGGCGCTTTCGCCCCAGTGCAGCAGGTCGAGGCGCGCGGCGGATTGCGAAGGGCTGAGCCCGCCGCCCTTCACCCCGGCCGAGAAGACGTCGCGCAGTTGCGCCACGCCCTCGGTCAGCTTCTCCGGCTCGCGCGCGCCCCAGTTCACGCCGATCCCGGCGTTCAGTGCCGAGACCGCGATCTGCATGGCCAGCGGCCCCGGCCCCAGCACGGCGATGCGGTTGACCTCGCCCGCGGGCGTGCCCTTCGGCAGGTTGAAGCGCCGCGCGAGGTGTTCGGCGGTAAAGGCGTGGCGCAGTGCACGGGCGGCGTCGGAGGCGAGACAGGCCGCGAAGGCGTCCTCCTCCATCGCCACGCCTGCGTCGAAAGGCAGAAGCGCCGAGGCCTCGATCAGGTCGATGACCCGGGCCGCGGCACTGTCGGGCGCAGCAGAGAGCGTGTCGCGCCGGGCCCTGATCGCCGTGGTGAAGGCCGCGTGGTCCGCCATGCCGTCGCGCAGGTCGCGGGTGCGGCGCGGCGGCGTTCCGTCATCGGCCAGCGCACGGGCAAGGTTGGCCGCGGTGCCCAGCAGGTTGTCGTCCACGAGGTCGTCGACAAGCTGCCGCCCCGGCCCGCGGTCCAGCGGCATGGTGCCCCCGGCCAGCGCCAGTTCCAGCGCCAGCTCCGCCCCTGCGAGGCGCGGCAGTCGCTGCGTCGCACCGGCAGAGGGCGTGAGGCCCATGCGCACCTCGGGCAGGCTGACGCGGGTTCCGGCGCGCGCCACCCGGTAGTGCGCCGCCAGCGCCAGTTCGAAGCCGCCGCCGTAGACCGTGCCGTGCAGCGCCGCCACGACGGGCTTGCTACAGGCCTCCACCCGGTTGCAGAGGTCGCGCAGGAAGGGCTTTGCCATGCCGGTTTCGTATTCCGCCAGATCGGCGCCCGCGGGAAAGGTGTTGCCGGTGCCCGCCAGAACGATGCCGCGGATCGCCGGGTCCGCCTCTGCCCGGTCCAGTCCCGCCGCCAGCCCGACCCGGGCCGCCCGCGACAGCGCGTTGACCGGCGGGTTGTCGACACTGAGCAAGGCAATGCCGTCCTCGACCGAATAATGGATACCGTCTGCCATCTGCCCGTTTTCCCGCCCGGGCCCCAAACGCCCGGATCTGCCCGTTTATCGCGCATTTCGCGCTCTTTTGCGGGGATTAGACGCGATCAGGCGAATCAAGGCAACGTCCTTGTGCCCCGGACATGCCTCCCGGGCGCGCGGAAACACGGCAAGCGAGTCCTTTCGGACACGGCCCTCGGGCGGTCCGGAGGCAATACGAACGCGGTGCCGGGCCGGCCGCGCGGATCCCGCGGCCGGCCGCCCGGGTCAGATCGGCATGTTGTCGAACTGGTCTTCGAGGTCTTCGTCGCGATGCGCCTCGACGCGGTCGCGCGCCCAGACCGGCGCGCGGGCGCCCCTGCCCTCGAGCTGGCGGACCGCCTGCTCCAGATGGTCGAGCGCCTCCGCACGGGCGGTGCCCTCGGTGTTGTCGATCTCGTCGCGCAGAGCTTCGATCCTGGCCTTGAGTGCCTCGGTCATGGTCGTCCTCCTCTCCTCTCCCACCCGGATCACCGGGAAACGCCGCCTCACCCCGCGGCGCACGCAGCGCAGAGGGGTGTCTCCGGGACCGCATCGAGGCGGGCCGGTTCGATCTCTTCGCCGCATTTCACGCACAGGCCGTATTCGCCGCGGGACATCCGCCCGAGCGCGGCCTGGATTCGTGCAATCTCAGATTGACCGCTGGCGCCGAGTCGCTCAAGCACCTCTTCGCCCTCACGCTCGATCGCTTGGTCGTCCCAGTCCCTGGAGTGCTCCGTCTCGAGCGCGTCCTCGATCCCTTCGAGGCGCACGCCCAGTTCGCGCAAACGGTTGACAAGACGTGTTCTTTTATCGTGATGAGACATGGTCAAGGGCCTCCTCGCCCGCGATGGAAGACTGCCCCGCGCGGACCGTGCCCGCCTTGATACAAATCAACAGGCAGATGGGACTTGAAACACATTCGTTTTTACGTATATGTTCTTCCAGACGCTAGGGAAGTCCTCAGGAGATGTACCCATGAAACCCGAAGTGACCGCCTTTTTCGACGAGGCCACCAATACGATTTCCTATGTCGTTCGCGATCCGAACGGCAAAGCCTGCGCCGTGATCGACAGCGTGCTGGACTTCGACTATTCCTCCGGCCGCACCGACACCCGGTCCGCCGACGCGATCATCGCCTTCGTGAAAGAGAAAGGCTATGACTGCCAGTGGCTGCTGGAAAGCCACGTGCACGCCGACCACCTCTCTGCCGCGCCCTACATCCAGCAGCAGCTGGGCGGCAAGATCGGCATCGGCGACCGGATCACCGTGGTCCAGGACACCTTCGGCAAGGTGTTCAACGAAGGCACGGAGTTCCAGCGCGACGGCTCGCAGTTCGACAAGCTCTTCGTGGAGGGCGACAGCTTCCACATCGGCCAGCTGCGCGGCGACGTGCTGCACACGCCGGGCCACACCCCCGCCTGCCTGACCTATGTCATCGGCGACGCGGCGTTTGTCGGCGACACGCTGTTCATGCCGGACTTCGGCACCGCGCGCTGCGACTTCCCGGGCGGTTCGTCCGAGACGCTGTACGACTCGGTCCAGAAGATCCTCGCCCTGCCGGACGAGACCCGCATCTTCGTGGGCCACGACTACAAGGCGCCCGGCCGCGACGACTACGCGTGGGAGACCACGGTGGGCGAGCAAAAGGCGCTGAACGTCCACGTCGGCGGCGGCAAGTCGAAGGAGGACTTCGTGTCCATGCGCGACAGCCGCGACGCCACGCTGGCCATGCCGAAGCTGATCATCCCGTCGCTGCAGGTGAACATGCGCGCGGGCCAGATGCCCCCGGCCGACGAGAAGGGCGACGTCTTTCTCAAGGTGCCGGTCAACAAGCTCTGACCGGCTGAGCCACCGCCTTCCCCGTCCGTGCGCATGCGCCGGGCGGGGACGACAGTTTTTCGAAGTTCACGCCCCGATGCGAACCGGGGCGGCCCCCTTACGCACGTCAAGGAAACGCACACATGCCCATCGACTGGATTTGGGGCCTGATCGGCGGATTGCTGATCGGCACCGGAGGCGCCGTCTACCTCCTTGGAAACGGCAAGATCATGGGAGCCAGCGGGATCATCGGCGGACTCGTCGATGGCTCGGGCCGCTCGACCGCCTGGGAACGCATCCTGTTCCTGGCCGGGGTCGCCGTGACCCCGATGCTGCTGATGCCGTTCTACCGCGAGGTGGACACGCACATCACCGACAACTTCCTCGTGCTGGCGATTGCCGGCCTGCTGGTCGGTGTCGGCACGCGGATCGCCAACGGCTGTACCTCCGGTCACGGGGTCTGCGGCATGTCCCGCCTGTCCATCCGCGGCTTCGTCGCCACGGCCTGCTACATCCTCGCCGGCGGTGTCGGCGTGATCGTCTTCCGCCACTTTCTTGGAGTGATCTGACATGCTCCGACACCTGATCGCCCTCATCGCAGGCAGCCTGTTCGGCGCGGGCCTGTTCATTTCCGGCATGACCGACACCGCGAAGGTGCAGGGTTGGCTGGACGTCTTCGGCGCATGGGACCCCACGCTCGCCTTCGTCATGGGCGGCGCGATGATCCCCATGGCGCTGGCCTGGATCGTGCGCAACCGCCGCACCACCGCCCTGACCGGCGCGCCGCTTCCGCCGCCGCCGTCGAAGGAGATCGACAGCAAGCTGATCCTCGGCTCCCTGCTGTTCGGGGTCGGCTGGGGCCTGGCCGGGCTTTGCCCGGGGCCGTCCATCGCGTCGCTGAGCTATGGCGGGGCGGGTCTGTACGTCTTTGTCGCGGCGATGCTGACCGGCATGGTCCTTGCCCCGGTGCTGCGGGCGCGGCTGGACAAGCCCGTTCCGGCGGAATAATGCTGCGTCATGACACCGCGCATTCTCACCGACAACTACCACGTGTCGCCGCAGATCTCCCCCGAGGATGCGGCGGCCATCCGCGACGCCGGCTACGTCATGGTGCTGGACAACCGGCCCGACGCAGAGGTGCCGCCGGAGTTTCAGACCGACGCCATGCGTGAGGCGATGGAAGCGGCCGGCCTCCGGTTCGAGGCCCTGCCCCTGACCCACCAGACCATGAACGCCGAGAACATCCTGGCGCAGGCCGATCTTGTGGCCAGCGCCAATGGTCCGGTCCTGGCCTACTGCGCCTCCGGCACCCGCTGCACGGTGATCTGGGCGCTCGCCAACGTCGAGAGCATGGGCACCGATGCCGTGCTGGAGACAGCGGCGCGGGCGGGCTACGACATCTCCGGCCTGCGTCCGACGCTGAACGCGCTGGCCGAAAAGTAGACACGACCTGCCGTCCGGGCATGTCCGGGCGGCGGTTTCATTTGGTCGCCTGACGGCCCCGGGATCACTCGTTGAAGTCGATCTCCATCGGGGCGGTGGCGAAACCGCCGAAATCCTCCTCCTCCCCTTCTCCGCCTTCGGACATGACGCTTTCGAAGTCGAAGTCGTTGCCGTCACCGAAATCCATCGGCGGGAGGTCGGGCAGATCCTCCGACATGCCGTCGCCCATCGCGGGAAAGTCGGGAAGATCCGAAGCTCCGTCCCCTGCCCCGGGCAGCGAGAGCTGGCCGCCCCCGAAATCGCCGCCGAAATCCGCGCCCGTGTCGGCGGCGGCGCCTGCCGGTGCGGCAAGTGCGGCGGGTCCCAGCACAGGCCATGTCAGCCGCACCGCGCGGGCGCCGTTCAGCTGGCCCATGCGCCCCTTGGCCACCATGTGACCGCGCCCGGCCAGGATCTCCACCCGGTCGAGCGCGTCCTTCGACAGCTTCAGCACGTCCCCGGGTTTCAGCGCCTGCGCGCGTGACAGGGGCAGCGTGATCCGCGAGAGGACCGCGTCCAGCCGGGCCGGGACGCGGTCGAGGATCGCGGCATGGGGGCCCGGCGCATCGGCCCCGTCCTGCGCGGAGCTCCGGGGGTTCGGCTTGCGTTCGGGCAGGATGAGGCTGAGGCTCCCCTTGCGGCGTCCGAGCGCAAGGTCGACCTGCGCCCGGAACGCACGGTAGCCCGCCGCGTCGAGCAGCAGGCCGGCGGAGCGGGCGTCCTCCAGCATGACGCCGAAGCGGAAGCCCTGAAGCATCTCGCCGATGGGGCTGTCGGTCAGCGCGCCTGCCATGCTGTGCAGCGTGCCGTCGATCAGCGGGGCGATCATGGCGGCATCGGTCTGGGTCAGGATGCGGTCCTCGTCCACCGGCATCTGCGTGACCTGAAGGATGGTCTGCACCTCCACCACGCCGGTCAGCACCTGCCGGTCGACGGAGGCAAGGCCGATCGCCCCGTCGGGCCCGTCGAGCAGCACGAGCAGGTCCTTGGGGGACAGCCCGGCGATCACCCCGTCCTGGTCGAGCGATTCGACGGTGACAGATTGCGTGACGAGCGCGAGATCCCACATGACGTCGGCGGTGCGCGACAGGGCGCGCCTGAGCGCCTTTGCAGGCGACATGCCGCGTGCCTCGAACGCACGCTGTGCCGCTTGCGCCTTCTGGCCCAATACGTCGTCTCGTGCCCCGTCAGCCATATAAGGTTGCGTCCGTCATCAACTGCCTCCGCCCCTCCTTATCTGCGGATTTGGTTACCAACCGCTTTAACGAAGTGTTTTTTGGCAAGTGCAGAAAGAAATCGCCGCGGGTGCTGCGGCTATTGCGCGGCCATCTGGCGGGACATCGGCAGATCGACGCGGAAGGCCGCGCCGCTGTGGTCCTGCAGGTAGGTGATCTCGCCCCCGAGCCGCGCGACGATCTGGCGGCAGATCGCAAGGCCCAGCCCCGCGCCGCCGGCCTTCTGGTCGCTGACCCGGGCGAATTTTTCGAAGATCACGTCGCGCGCCTCGGGCGCCACGCCGGAGCCGTTGTCGATGAAATCGACGTGCAGCCGGTCGCCCGATCCGTGCACCCGGATGCGGAGTTCCGGGGCTTCGGCGTCGCAGTACTTTCGGGCATTTGCGACAAGGTTGATGAACACCTGGCTCAGCCGTTCGAGGTCGGTGTTCAGCCAGACCTGTTCGTCCGGCGCGTGCCGGATGACCTTCAGCCGGGCGCCGTCGTCGGCAAGGGCTGCGGCCACGGCGCGGTCGATGACGTCCGACAGCCGCCCGCCGGTCACGTTCAGGCTGACCTGCCCGTTCTCCAGCACCGAGAGGTCGAGCAGGTCGTCCAGCAGGCGCGTCAGGCGGATCGCCTCCTCGTAGATGATCGAGGCGTAACGGTTCTGGTCGGCGCGGCTCAGGCCCTCGGCATCGCGCAGGATCTCGGAGAACGCGCGGATCGAGGTCATGGGCGTGCGCAGCTCGTGGCTGATCTGGCTGAGGAAGGCATCTTTCTGCACCGAAAGACGGGTCAGCTTGTCGTTGGCGGCGCGCAGCTCGGCTGCGGTGCGCGACAACTCGCGCGACTGGGTTTCAAGCCGGGCGGAGTACTCCATCATCTGCGCCGTCTCGTCGGCCACGGCCATCAGGTCCTCGACCGAGACGGCCATGCCGCCGACGATCTGCCCCACCATGGCGTGCGCCGTCGCTGCCCCCACGGACCCGGACAGCGTGCGTTCGAGCCGTTGCAGGAACTCCGGCGTGGGCGCCGGGAGCTGGCCTTCGGACCCCTGCCGCTCGGCCTCGCGCCGGAAAAGGTCGCGGGCGTCCTGCGCGCCGAGGATGCGCTGCGCCATGATCATCAGGTCCTCGGTCTGCGCGGTGCCGTGCAGCCAGCTGCGGGCGCCGCCCTGCGCCTGCTGGATGTTGACGAACTGCGCGCCCTGCAGCCGTTCGAGCGGCGAGGGAAAGGAGAAGACCGAGACCACGAAGAAGGCCACGCTGTTGAGCGTCAGCGACCAGAAGACCGCATGCAGCAGCGGGTCCATGCCGGTGATGCCGAAGAGCGCCTCGGGCCGCAGCCAGCCGATGCCCAGCGGTCCTTGCGCGAACCATGCCTCGGGGACCAGCGTCCCGGCACCCAGAGACGGCAGGTAGAGGGTGTAAAGCCAGGTGGCGAAGCCGAAGGTCAGCCCGGCCAGCGCGCCGCTGCGGGTCGCGCCCCGCCAGAAGATGCCGCCCAGCATGGCGGGCAGCACCTGCGCGACGCCGGTGAAGCTGACGAGGCCGATGGTTGCCAGCGCCGCGCCGCCGCCCGACAGCGCGTAGTAGAGGTAGCCCAGCAGCAGCACGCCGCCGATGGAGAGGCGCCGGGACAGGAGGACCACGTTGCGCACGTCGCCCGAGACGGAGGCGGTGCCGCGCCGGAGTTCCAGCCAGATCGGCATGACGATGTGGTTCGACACCATGGTCGACAGGGCGATGGCCGCGACGATCACCATGGAGGTCGCCGAGGAGAAGCCGCCAAGGAAGGTCAGCAGCGCCAGACCGTTCTGGCCCTGGCTCAGCGGCAGGGTCAGCACGAAAAGGTCGGGGTTGGCGCCCGCGGGCAGATGCGTCATGCCGATCACCGCGATGGGCATGACGAAGAAGCTCATGAGCATCATGTAGAGCGGAAACGCCCAGGCGGCGGTGCGCAGCTGTGCGTCGTTGTCGTTTTCGACCACCAGCACCTGGAACATGCGCGGCAGGCAGAGGAAGGCCGCCGCCGACAGCAGCATCAGCCCGGCCCAGCGTCCGCCGTCGACCTCCCACTGTCCGAGGTCGGAGGCGTCGATGCGGGCAAGCGTCTCGGACACGCCGCCCGCCATGCCCCAGACCACGAAGCTGCCGACGGCGAGGAGCGCGGTCAGCTTGACCACCGCCTCGACCGCGATGGCCATGACGACGCCGTGGTGGCGTTCGTTCGAGTCGAGGTTGCGGGTGCCGAAGATGACGGTGAAGACCGCAAGCCCCACGGCCACCCAGAAGGCGGTGGTGTCCGCCCGCCCGTCGCTGCCGGCGTCGAGGCGGGTGAAGACCTCCACCGACAAGGTAACGGACTGAAGCTGCAGCGCGATGTAGGGGGTCGTGCCGACGACGGCGAGGATGGTGACGCCCACACCAAGCAGGTTGGACTTGCCGTAGCGCGAAGAGATCAGGTCGGCGATGGAGGTGATACGCTGCGAGCGGGCGATGCGCACCAGCTTGCGCAGGATCCACCACCAGCCGATCATCACGAGGCTGGGGCCGAGGTAGATGGTCAGGTACTCGAGCCCGGTGCGCGCCGCCGATCCGACCGCGCCGTAGAAGGTCCAGCCGGTGCAGTAGATCGAGAGCGACAGCGTGTAGACGACCGGAGAGCGCAGCCACGCCCCCCGCCCCCGCGCCGCCGACCGTTCGGCAAAGAAGGCCACGCTGAACAGCAGCGCCACGTAGGCCAGCGAGATGGCCGCGAGCGCGTTGAGCGTATTCACCGGCGCGCCTCCGGGCGGTCCGGGGCGCTGTTGCGCCTGATGGCGAGGATCAAAAGGCCGGTGGCCGCGGGCAGCGCCACCCAGACCGAGAAGATGTAGATCAGCGCCTGCGAGGTGGGGACCGGCTCATCCGTGCCGCGCCACAGGAGCGGCAGCCACCACAGCACGAGGCCGAGGAAGGGCAGCCCGCAGGCGGCATCGACCATGCGGCGGCGGCGGAAGGTCTGGCGCTCGACGAACTGCGGCATCCGCCGGGGCATCGGCGCGGTGTAACGGTATTCGGGACTGTCGAGCGAGGTCGGAGGCCATGTCTCGGACGCGGAGCGCTGCCGCCCCTCGGGCGGTCCCTCCTCCGGCCCGCGTCCGGTGGTCATGTCCCCGAGAGCGACCGCACCGCGTCGAGCACCTCGGCGTTCGAGAACGGCTTGGTCATGAACCGGCTGGCGCCCGCGCGTTCGGCCATCTCGCGGTCCTTGGTCTGGCCCCGGGCGGTGAGCATCAGGATCGGCAGCGACGCGAAGGCCGCGTCCTCGCGCAGTTCGCGCAGGATCTCGTACCCCGACCGGCCGGGCAACATCGCATCGAGTATCACCACGTCGGGCGCACGGTCGCGCACGGTCTGCACCGCCGTCTCGCCATTCGAGTGGGAAAACACCTGCCACCCCTCACGCGCCAGAATGAACTTGATCGCCTCGATGATGTTCGGTTCGTCTTCGATCAGAAGAACCTGTCCGTTCATGCCTCACCCCTTACCTTGCCGGCCCCAGGGACTGGGTCCTCCCCCCGCAAGTGAGACGATTGTATGACTTTTACAAACCGGGTGTCAAAACGCCTTTGCCCCGCAAGAAAGAAAATTGCGCAGAGAGCAGGTCAGCCATGCGTTCGTTTCAACGGGAGGAGAGGATCGACGGCTCCCTCCGGCCCGGGCAGGCGCTGCGCGAACAGATGCGGCAGGAGGCGCCGACCTCTTCCGGGGCGGCGTGGTCGCGGTCCGGCGGGGCGAGGCGCACCATCATGTGCGACTCGTAAAGCGGATCGGCATTGACGGCGAGGCCGCCGGTCAGCGTGGCCTGCGCGTCGGCCCAGATCACCGCATTGGCGCGGCCCATCTGCACGAGCGGCGCGGTCAGCACGACATGCGGCCGGTTCAGCGCCTTGTACAGCGGCCAGAGCGGACAGGCGGCCCCGAAGCGCGGCATCGGGAAGTCGGGCAACGGCTTGCGGTACGACAGCACGCCCGAGCCGTCGCAGATCGCCAGCCCCACGGGATCGGGCAGGATCTCCTCCGGCATGGCGGCGAGGCGGCGCATGATGCGGGCGGGTTCGGCATGAAGATCGCGCGCGAGGGCCACCGGGTCGGGGCCGTGGCGGTCGATCGCGGGGCGCAGCACGTCGATGGGCAGGGCGCGGGCGTCCTCTGCGTAGCGTTCGAGCCAGGGGCGCAGCAGCGCACGTGCCGTTCCGGACATGCGCTTGCCCAGCCGCGCGAGGGCGGCGGCGGTGTCGGCGTCGCTTTCGAGTTCGGGAACGTGATGCCCCGCGGCCTCCAGCGCGGTGTCCAGCTCCTCCTGCGGGGTGCCGGTCTCGGTCGCCTGCGCGTTGTCGGCCTCCAGATAGGTGACGAGGCCGCGCGAGGTTTCGGCAAGGCGGCCCGAGTCCTCGTAGATGTTGCGGTGAAAGCGGGCCTGCCATTCCTGGTCGATGTCGCCCGGTTCGGCGAGGATCGAGGCGGCGGAGCGGATCGCGGTCACGGTGGAAAGCATCTCGTGCAGGGAAGCGGCAAGCTGCGGGTCGTGGGTCATGCGGTCGGTCAGCACCTCGACGGAGCGTTCGAGCTGCTGCACCCGGGCACGCGTGGCGACCAGCAGGTCGGCCCAGCCGGGAAAGCGCCCGGCGAATTCGTCGGTCCGGTCAAGCTCCGCACCGGCGTCGGGCAGGTCGGAGGCGGCCTCCCGCAGGCCGGCGATCAGCGCGGCCCCTGCCCCTTCGGTCAGATGCGTCGGTTCAACCGACAGCGCGTCGGCGATTTCAAGCAGCAACTTCCCGCCGATTCTTCGGCGATTGTGCTCGATCAGGTTGAGGTAGGAGGCAGAAATCCCGGCAATCTTTGCAAGCTCTGATTGTCTCATGCCCTGCGCGATCCGCTTTTCGCGAATCCGCGATCCTGTGAGCGTGTCCCTTGGCATGGCCGTTCCCTTGCGTAATCAAGCACTTTCTGCGCCGCGACATAAACGAGTTTACAGTATATCACGGTCCACTTTTCAATAATTGATAAAAAAAGCCTTAGGGAAAAGGGAGTTGTTGCGCGATTTTCCGCTGTCACCCCATAGTACCTTTGCACAATGGTGCGCGCCGCCGCGTTGAGGAGCGCAGGCGACGCATTTCAAAAAAATGGGAGGATTTAATGTCCAAAACCGATCTGACTCGCCGTGGCGTGCTCCGGTCCGGTGCCATCGGCGGCGCCGGTCTTGCGCTTCCGACGATCTTCACCGCGTCCTCGGCCTCCGCGTTCACCAACGAGCCGACCGGCGACACCGTCACCCTTGGTTTCAACGTTCCGCAGACCGGCCCCTATGCCGACGAGGGCGCGGACGAACTGCGCGCCTACGAACTGGCCGTCGAGCACCTGAACGGTGGCGGCGACGGCGGCATGATCAACACCTTCTCGTCCAAGGCGCTGGAAGGCACCGGCATCCTGGGCAAGAAGGTCGAATACGTGACCGGCGACACCCAGACGAAATCGGACGCCGCCCGCGCATCGGCCAAGTCGATGATCGAAAAGGACGGCGCCATCATGATCACCGGCGGTTCGTCGTCGGGCGTGGCGGTCGCGGTGCAGGGTCTCTGCCAGGAGGCGGGCGTCATCTTCATGGCGGGCCTGACCCACTCCAACGACACCACCGGCAAGGACAAGAAAGCCAACGGTTTCCGTCACTTCTTCAACGCCTACATGTCGGCCGCCGCGCTGGCGCCGGTGCTGAAGAACCTCTACGGCGAGGACCGCAAGGCCTACCACCTGACCGCCGACTACACCTGGGGCTGGACGCAGCAGGAATCGATCGCCGCGGCGACCGAGGCGATGGGCTGGGAAACCGTCGAGAACGTGCTGACGCCGCTGGCGGCGACGGACTTCTCCTCCTACATCGCGCCGGTCCTGAACTCGGGCGCCGACGTGCTGGTGCTGAACCACTACGGCGGGAACATGGTCAACTCGCTGACCAACGCCGTGCAGTTCGGCCTGCGCAACAAGGAAGTGAACGGCAAGAACTTCGAGATCGTCGTGCCGCTGTTCTCGCGCCTCATGGCACGCGGCGCGGGCGAGAACATCAAGGGCATCGTCGGCTCCACCAACTGGCACTGGTCGCTGCAGGACGAGGGTTCGAAAGCCTTCGTGAAGTCCTTCGGCACCAAGTACGGCTTCCCGCCGTCCCAGGCCGCGCACACCTGCTACGTGCAGACGCTGCTTTATGCGGATGCCGTTCAGCGCGCCGGTTCGTTCAACCCCTGTGACGTCGCAGCCGCGCTGGAAGGCTTCGAGTTCGACGGCATGGGCAACGGCCCGACGCTCTACCGTGCCGACGACCACCAGTGCTTCAAGGACGTGCTGGTCGTGAAGGGCAAGGAGAACCCGACCTCCGAGTTCGACCTCCTGGAAGTGGTCGAAGTCACCCCGGCCGCACAGGTCACCTACCCGCCGGACCACCCGATGTTCGCCGGCGGCCAGCTGGGTTCGTGCAACCCGGGCGCGTAACGAGTGCGAAAGGGGGCGTGGCGACACGCCCCCGACAGCATCGCGGCCCCTTCCCGGCTGCACCGGCACTCTGACTTTGTCGCTTTCTCTTTTCGCCCTCTGACCGCGCGTCGGAGGCTTCTCCACACTCAATGCAAAGGTGGGGTCCATGGACGCAATCCTGCTTCAAATTCTAAACGGGCTCGACAAGGGCTCGGCCTATGCGCTGATCGCGCTCGGCCTGACGCTGATCTTCGGCACGCTCGGCGTGGTGAACTTCGCGCACGGTGCGCTGTTCATGATCGGCGCCTTCTGCGCGGTCACCATGCAGCGGCTGTTCGGCCTGTCGTTCGAGACGGTCGATCCCGGCAAGACCGACTTCCTCGGCAACCCTATGAAGGTCAAGACGCCCTACCTGGAGGCCTGGTTCGGCCCGGACGTGGGCGGCGCGCTGATCGACTGGTCGGTGCCGCTGGCGATCCTGCTGGCCATCCCGGTCATGCTGATCATCGGCTACGTGATGGAGCGCGGGCTGATCAAACACTTCTACAAGCGTCCGCATGCCGACCAGATCCTCGTGACCTTCGGCCTTGCCATCGTGCTGCAGGAACTGATCAAGCACTACTACGGCGCCAACCCGATCCAGACACCCGCCCCCGAGGCGCTGGCCGGTGTCGCGCAGCTTCTGCCCGGCGTGGTCTACCCGATCTGGCGGATCGTCTACTTCTGCTTCGCCGTTCTGATCATCGGCGGTGTCTTTGCCTTCCTGCAGTTCACCACCTTCGGGATGGTCGTCCGTGCCGGCATGGCCGACCGCGAGACCGTGGGCCTTCTGGGCATCGACATCGACAAGCGGTTCACCCTGATGTTCGGCATGGCCGCCGCGGTGGCGGGCCTGGCGGGCGTGATGTACGGGCCGATCAACGCGCCGAACTATCACATGGGGATGGACTTCCTCGTGCTGTCCTTCGTCGTGGTCGTGGTCGGCGGCATGGGTTCGCTTCCGGGCGCCGTGGCCGCCGGGTTCCTTCTGGGCATCCTCGAGAGCTTTGCCTCGACGACCTGGGCCACCACCACGATCCCCGGCATCAACCAGATCATCATCTACCTGGTCGCCATCATCATCCTGCTGACCCGTCCGCGCGGTCTGATGGGACGCAAAGGCGTGATGGAGTAAACCTATGTTCGGACTAGACAAAAAAGACGGCACCCTGCTGATCATCGTCGCCATTCTGACGATGTGCGCACCCTTCATCCTGAACCCCTTCCCCGCCAACAGCGCCATGGCGCAGTTCAATGCGGGCTACCCGGACCTGATGCAGCGGTTCGTGATCTTCGGGATCTTCGCCATCGGCTTCAACATCCTGTTCGGCCTGACCGGCTACCTGTCCTTCGGGCATGCCGCCTTCCTCGGCGTGGGGTCCTATTCGGCGGTCTGGATGTTCAAGCTGCTCAGCATGAACATCCTTCCGGCAATCATCCTGTCGGTCATCATCGCGGGGCTCTTCGCGCTGGTCATCGGCTTCGTGTCGCTGCGGAGGTCGGGGATCTACTTCTCGATCCTGACGCTGGCCTTCGCGCAGATGTCCTTTGCGCTGGCCTACTCCGTGCTGACGCCCATAACCAACGGCGAGACCGGCCTGCAGGTGACGCTGGACGATCCGCGCATCCTCGGCGTGTCGGCGACGGCGGACGGGTCCATTCCGGTCACCAACCTCTTCGGGCTGGAGATGCGCGCCGCCTACGACATGGCGGTGGGTCCGTGGTCCTTCACCTTCTCGGCGGGCTACTACGTCTGTGCGGTGATCCTGCTGGTCGCCTTCTACCTGTCGATCCGGATCTTCCGCTCGCCCTTCGGCATGATGCTGCGGGCGATCAAGTCCAACCAGACGCGGATGAACTACACCGGACTGAACCCGAAGCCCTACACGCTGGCGGCCTTCGTCATCTCCGGCATGTACGCCGGTCTCGCGGGCGGGCTTCTGGCGGCGATGGACCCGCTGGCCGGGGCCGAGCGGATGCAGTGGACCGCCTCCGGCGAGGTGGTGCTGATGACCATCCTCGGCGGCGCGGGCACGCTGATCGGCCCGGTTCTGGGCGCCGGCATGATCAAGTACTTCGAGAACATCTTCTCGAAGATCAACGAGGCCACGCTGCACGGCTGGTTCGACTTCCTGCCCGAGCCGCTGGAAAACGCCACCGTCTGGGTGCTGGAGCACTTCGTGGGCGCGGGCTGGCACCTGACGCTGGGCGTGATCTTCATGCTCGTCGTGATCTTCCTGCCCGGCGGGCTGGTCGAGGGCGGACAGCGCATCGGACGCCTGTTCGGACGCAATAAGGCGGCCACCAAGGCCACCGAAACCAAGCCTGCCGAATAAGGAGAGCGGACCATGGGCATTCTTGAAGTCAAGGACGTGGGCAAGCGCTTCGGCGGTCTGAAGGCGCTGAGCGACGTCAACCTCAGCGTGGCAGAGAACACCTGCCACGCGATCATCGGGCCGAACGGCGCGGGCAAGTCGACGCTCCTGAACTGCCTCGTCGGCAAGCTGATCCCCGACACCGGGTCGGTGATGTTCGACGGCCAGTCCGTGCTGGGACGCTCCCCGCACGAGATCAACCAGATGGGCATCAGCCGCGTGTTCCAGACGCCGGAGATCTTCGGCGACCTGACGGTTATGGAGAACATGATGATCCCGCTGTTCGCCCGCCGCGACGGCTCCTACCGGCTGCACGCCATCGAGTCGGTGGCGAGCGAAAGGGACCTGACCGCGCAGGCTGAGCAGATGCTGGACGAGGTGAACATGCTGGACAAGCGCCACATGCACTCTGCCTCCATGTCGCGCGGCGACAAGCGCCGGCTCGAGATGGCGATGTGCCTGATCCAGCGGCCGAAGCTGCTGCTGCTCGACGAACCGACCGCCGGGATGGCGCGCGCCGACACCAACAACACCATCGACCTGCTCCGGCAGATCAAGGAAGAGCGCGACATCACCATCGCCATCATCGAGCACGACATGCACGTGGTGTTCTCCCTCGCCGACCGGATCACGGTGCTGGCGCAGGGCACGCCGCTGGTCGAGGACACGCCCGAGAAGATCAAGGGCCATCCGAAGGTGAAGGAAGCCTACCTGGGCGAAGCCGCCGCCTGACACCCCTCGGGCGGGGCGGCGCACAGCCCCGCCCTGTCCCATGTCGCGCCATATCGTAGGGCGGGGCTATGCGCCGCCTCCCTTTCCGAAAGGACCCACAGATGAACGTCCGTCCCGATTTTTCGAAACACGCCAACCACGCCGAAACGGCGCCTGCGTTCCTCTCCGTGTGGGACATGCACTCCTACTACGGCGAGAGCTACATCGTGCAGGGCATTTCCTTCAACGTGCACGAGGGCGAGATCCTCGCCCTGCTGGGCCGCAACGGCGCCGGCAAGACGACGACGCTGCGCTCCATCGCGCGGCTCGACAATCCGCAGGTGATGAAGGGCGAGATCTGGCTCGACCACCAGCCGCTGCACACCATGCGCTCGCACCAGGCGGCGGTGGCGGGACTGGGTCTCGTGCCCGAAGACCGGCGCATCATCCCCGGCCTGACGGTGGAGGAGAACCTGCAGCTGGCCCAGATCGCGCCGCCGATCGGCTGGTCGCTCGACCGCCTCTACGAGCTGTTCCCGCGCCTCGGCGAACGCCGCAAGCAGGAGGGCGTCACCCTTTCCGGTGGCGAGCAACAGATGCTGTCCATCGCCCGGGCGCTGGCGCGCGATATCAAGGTCCTGCTGCTGGACGAGCCCTACGAGGGTCTCGCCCCGGTCATCGTCGACGAGATCGAGAAGACCCTGCGCCACATCAAGGAACAGGGCATGACCACGATCATCGTCGAACAGAACGCCGTGCGCGCCCTGCAACTGGCCGACCGCGCCGTGATCCTCGACACCGGCAGCATCGTCTACGACGGTTCCGCGGCCGAGGTGCTCGAGAACGAATCCCTGCGCGCCGAATACCTGGCGATCTGATCCGGCTGCGCCCGCCGCGGCGCCGTCCGTCCCGGCCACACGACCAACGAACCACTTGATTTCAGGGGCGGGGAGGTTTTCCCTGCCCCTGACCGATTTAGGAGGAGAGACAATGTCCAAAACCTACCCGCCGTCGTCCGAGGTGGTGTCGCGCGCGCATGTGGATGCGTCGAAGTACGAGGCGATGTATGCGGCCTCCGTTTCCGATCCGGATGCGTTCTGGGCGGAGCAGGCAGAACGCCTGGAGTGGATGAAGCGGCCGACCGAGATCCGCAACGTCGACTTCACCCTGGGCCAGGTCTCGATCGAGTGGTTCCGGGACGGCACGCTGAACGTCGCGGCCAACTGCGTCGACCGCCATCTCGAGACCCGCGGCAACCAGACCGCCATCATCTTCGAGCCCGACGACCCGAACGAACAGGCGCAGTCGATCTCCTACAACGACCTGCACCGCCGCGTCTGCCGGATGGCCAAC